>JABMMX010000150.1 GCA_013205435.1 Deltaproteobacteria bacterium | reverse complement strand
GTGGGTTGACGGCGAAGTCTGGCACCCGCGCAACGGAGGGCCCGAAGGGACGATGCGCGACTCGCCCGTCTGTCGCTGCCTGCCACCGGGCTGGCATTACGGCGTTGCGGGCCAGACCGAGGCAGTCGATTGCCCCAACCGCGAGGGTCTGCCTGTGGATGCTGATGGCGACGCCCTCGCTGACTTCATGATCAACGCCTCTGCGCCCTACGAGTGCGACGCATTTCTGTCGTGCGACAACCTCGGCACGCACCCCGTGGTGGACGGCGAAGCTGCGCGGCAGTTCGATATTTGTGGTTGTGGTGGTGACCGGGGAGTGGCTGCGACCATTGCTGTGTGCAACCCATGAACACGCTGCTACGCCCAGAGCGTGCGGTGGTGCTCGCCGTATGGTGTGTTGTATTCCTCGCGGCCTGTGAAGACGGAGCGGGCCCACCGTCGTTTGAGTGCGAGCGGCGCGCAGTCGGTTCGCCGCTGCCGGGCCCCGTGCTCGTGCCGCCGGGCACCAACATCTTTGGCAACTACAAACCCTATGGCAGCAGTGGCACAGGGTTTGTGGCCACCTTTGAGCGCGGGCTCGTGGTGATGGCGCACGAGGTGACACGGGGCGAGTGGCTCGAATTTGTGGAGACGGACCCCACCCGCGTGTGCGGAGCGCCCTGCTCAGCGCAGTTTCCGGTGGACTCCGTCCGCTGGACAGATGCGCTCTGGTACGCCAACCAACGCTCCCTCGCCGACGGGTTGGTTCCCTGTTTCGACCTCTCCGGCTGCCACGGCAAGCCAGGCACAACGCTGGTGTGCGCCGACTACCCAGGGCTTGCGGTCGAGCTGACCTGCGAGGGCTGGCGACTGCCCACGGTGCTCGAGTGGGAGTACATGGCGCGGGCCGGGGACAAGAAGCCGTCGCCGTGCTACGCAACCGACCCGAACTATGGAGGCTGGACGAACTGGGAGCCCTGCCTCCACCAGGTTGCGTGGGTAGGTGCCACCGGCCGGCAGGGCACACAGGCGGTAGCGACGCTCTGTCCCAACCGCTGGGGCATCTACGACGCTATCGGCAACGTCCTAGAGTATTCTTGGGACGGCGATCCGCCCCGCGAGCTTCTCAACACGACGCCCCGCACCGAGTTCGTCGACGCCGTGTATCCGAGTTTCGAGCGCGGACCGCTCGCGCTCGGCGCATCGGTGCTCCAGAACGAAGATTACGCTCACTACGGCTACGGTGAGGGCGCAGGGCCGATCGCACCCCCGTTTGACGATGTCATCACGGAAGGCCCGGTGACGCCCTCGCCCTATGTGGGTTTTCGCCTCGTCCGAACGGCAAAGGCGGCTGACTACACCTCCCGGGGACTGCACGTGCCGGCGAACGTGCTGCCGTAAACGTGGCGACCTGCCGCGACCTAATGCTACCCCGCCAGTGGGACCCCGCCTCCCTGCCTGCCGATGCCCTCACCGGCGACTTCGACCCCGCGCCGACCGGCTCGCCCATCATCCTCGGCTATCTCCCGCTCGACCTCGACGGGCTCCCGCCAGCGCCTACGCCGAACTCAACCTGCCACGCTAGCGGAAGGTCATCGCAGACCGGCCAAGCAGCCGCATCAGGTCGCGGAGCAACTCATCCGACGAGGCAATCCGCGTAGCGGCCGGCAGGTGCAGCTCCGCCTCGCCGATCGGATGCTTCACCACGACCGAGAGGCTGCAGGGGCCCGGATGCTGCCCCACCAACGCCTGAAGCTGGGCGATGAAGGCCGGGCTCACCTCGGAAGACTCCAGCTCAAGCCGCGCCGCCGTCACCTTTCGTGTCCGCACCGCGGAGAGCAGCTCCACCTCCTGCGCGATGATGGTGCGACGCTCCTCTTCGCCCTCCGTCTCCGTCCGGACTCGGCCCGTGATGAGCACCGGCTCCCCCATCTCGATGATCGCCTGCGCCTCTTTGTAGGTCTTGGCGTGAACCACGACCTCCACCGAGCCGTAGGCATCCGTAACCTGCAGAATCGCCATCCGCTCGCCCGTCTTGAGCGGCCGCTCGCGGCACTCCGAAACAACTGCGGCGATCCGGACCTCGCTCCGATCAGGCCGCTCATCCAGCGTCGCCGTGTGGGTGTCGCTGAACTGGTAGATGACCTCCGCATACCGATCGAGCGGATGCCCCGACATGAAGAAGCCCGTCAGCTCTCGCTCGCCGTTCAACACCTCTCGGTCGTCCCAGGCCGGCGCCTCGGGGTAGCTCACGCTCCCCAGCTCCTTCGGTAGATCTTCGCCGAACATCGAGAAGAGGCTCGACTGCCCTGCCGCCGCATCCTCCTGCGACTTCTGACCCTGGGCAAAGGCGCTGTCGAGCGCCGCCATCATCCGAGCACGCCAGACGCCGATATAGGCGATGGGGTCCTGCTTGGGCGCCGGCGGTGCCGGGAAGAGGCTGTCGAATGCACCGCAGCGAAGCAGCGCCTGCACCACCCGCTTGCCGCAGCGGAGCAGATCCACCCGCGCGCAGAAGTCGAAGAGCGAGGTGAAGGGGCTCGTGAGACGGGCCGTCATCACCGCCTCGACCGCGCCGTGACCAACCCCCTTGATGGCGCCGAGTCCGAACCGGATCGCCCCGTTCGCCACCGAGAAGGAGTCGCCCGAGGCATTCACGTCGGGCGGCAGCACCTTGATGCCGCGAGCCCGCGCATCTTGGATGTAGCGAACGACCTTGTCGGTGCTCGACGCATCATTCGTCATCAGGGCAGCGTAGTACTCCCGCGGGTAGTTCGCCTTCAGGTAGCCCGTCTGGAAGGTGATGACCGCATAGGCCGCCGAGTGCGACTTGTTGAAGCCGTAGCCGGCGAAGTGGGCCATCGTGTCGAAGACCTCGGAGGACTTCTCCTCGCCGATCCCCTTGCCCGTCGCACCAGCGACGAAGATGGCCTTCTGCTGCGCCATCTCATCGGCCTTCTTCTTGCCCATCGCGCGGCGCAACAGGTCGGCGCCGCCGAGCGAAAAGCCCGCCAGCACCTGCGCAACCTGCATGACCTGCTCCTGGTAGACCATGACGCCGTAGGTCTCCTTCAGCACCGGCTCCAGCCAGGGGTGCGGATAGTCAGGCGCCCGTCGACCATGTTTGCAGTCGATGAAGTTGTCGACCATGCCCGTCCCGAGCGGGCCCGGACGGAAGAGCGCGACGGCGGCGACGATGTCCTCAAAGCAGTCGGGCCGCAACTGCCGCATCAGCCGGCGGAAGCCGTCCGACTCCATCTGGAAGATACCGACCGTGTCGCCCGCCTTAATGAGATCGTAGACCTTCGGATCGGTGAAGGGGATGCGCCGGAAGTCGATCTGCTCGGCACGCGGAAGCCCCCGGTTCACCAGCTTCATCGCATCGTCGATGACCGTGAGCGTCTTGAGGCCGAGGAAGTCGAACTTGACCAGTCCGGCCTGCTCCACCTCCTCCTTCGCATACTGCGTGATGAGGTTGCCGCCCGCATCCTGCGACACCGGGACATACTCCCAGAGCGGCTTGCCCGCGATGACGACGCCAGCCGCATGGATGCCCGCGTTTCGGATGTTGCCCTCGAGCGCGAGCGCGATCTTGTAGAGATACTCGTTGACCTCCGACTCCGCGATCGCCTCGCGAAGCCGCGGCTCCTTCTCGTAGGCATCGGCGAGTTTGATGTTGAGCTCGTTCGGAATGAGCTTCGCGATCCGGTCTGCATCGGAGATGGGGATGTTGAGAACCCGGGCCACATCGCGAAGAACCGCCTTGGCCTTGAGCTGTCCGAAGGTGACGATCTGCCCCACCTGATCGGCGCCATACTTCTTGGTCACATAGTCGATGACCTCGCCGCGTCGCGTCTGGCAGAAGTCGATGTCGAAGTCGGGCATGCTGACCCGCTCCGGATTCAGGAACCGCTCAAAGAGCAGCCCGTACTGGATAGGGTCGAGGTCGGTGATGCCGAGCGACCAGGCGACCAGCGAGCCGGCACCCGAGCCGCGACCGGGACCGACGGGAATGCCCCGCTGCTTGGCCCAGTCGATGAAGTCCCAGACGACGAGGAAGTAGCCATCGTAGTGCATCTTGATGATGACATCGAGCTCGAGCTTCAGCCGCGCTGCATACGTCGGGCGATCGGGCTTCCAGCCCAGCAGCGCCACCTCGTCGAACCGCTTCTCGAGCCCGGCCGCCGCAGTCTCCCGCAGGAACTCCGGCGGGCTCCCGCCGTCCAAGACGGCATAGTCCGGCAGGTAGTTGCCACCCGTAGGGATGACCACCTGGCAGCGCTCCGCGATCCGCACCGTGTTGGCCAGCGCCTCGGGCAGGTCGGAGAAGGTCTCCTCCATCTCGTCCGGCGACTTCAGGAAGAGGTCGCGGAGCGGGATGCCTGCCAGCACCTTCCGGTCCACCCGCTTCTCCATGCCGATGCACATCAGCAGAGCGTGGGCCTCGACATCTTCGGGCGCCAGGTAGTGGACATTGTTGGTGGCCACGCAGGGGATGGAGAGCCGCTCTCCCAGGGCCACCAGCGCATCGCACACCTGCTGCTGCTGCGGGATGTCCTCGTGGCGCTGCAGCTCGAAGAAGAAGTTCTCTTCGCCGAACAAACCCTGCAGCCGCTTGGCCAGCGTCGTGGCCGAACCAGTGTCGCCGCGGAGAATCGCCTGCGGGATCTCGCCGCCCATGTCTCCCGAGAGGGCGATGAGCCCCTCGTGGAACTCCTCCAGATCGGCGTAGGTCGTGATCGGACGACCACGCTTCACGTTGGCCGACATCGAGGCACGCGAGACCAGTCGTACAAGGTTGCGGTAGCCATCGAGGGTCTCGGCGAGGAGCACCAGATGGTAGAACCGCTCACGCCCCGACTCGGCCCGCTCGGGCTGCACATAGAGTTCGGCTCCGAAGATGGGCCGCACCCCGGAGTCCTTCGTATACTTCTGCAACTCGATGCAGGAGTGGAGCACGCCATGGTCGGTGATGGCCACCGCCTCCATCCCCAGCTTAGCCGTCCGCTTGATGAGCGCCCCCACCTTCACGGTGGAATCCAGCATGGAGTAGTGGCTGTGAACGTGCAGGTGAACGAATGACGACATACGGTGGCCCCTTAGGTTGCGAGCCCATGCTGTAGGCCCGGCCCCCCTGCCGTCAACCGCAACCGTCGCTCTCGTTGTGCAGCCTGGCGCCCTCCCCTCGCGTATCTTGTCTCCCGTTTGGAAACCTACTACGAGAACGCTCTTGAAAGGTTCCGCTTCGGTCGGAACTGCGCTCGAACTCAACAACGCTGAGACTGTCTCGGCAATTTGGAGGAATGTCCCGATGAAGAAGCTCTCTCTGTTGATGGCACTTGGTCTTGGTGTGGTTGGCTGTGGTGACGACACCGCAGAGACGTCGACGACCGACACGGGCACCGCCGACACCGCCACCACCGACACCGGTTCGGGCATGGCTGACACCGGCATGGCTGACACCGGCACCGCCGACACGACCACCGCCGACACCGGCACCGTCGACACCACGCCGGTCCCCACCGACGAGCAGTACTCGGGCCCCTTCTCCTACGTCTGGCGTCTTCAGATTCCGCAGTCGGGTACCGACGCGGAGTGCTGCTTTGACTTCACCGACGACGGCGTGACCGACAACGGCCTCGGCACCCTCATCGGCGCCCTCGGCGCCATCGCGCCCGACGTGAACATTCAAACGACGCTCGACAGCGCCGTGGCCGATGGAAGCATCGCGCTCCTCCTCGAGTACGCTGGCCTGGCCGAGATCACCAAGACGGGCCCCACCCAGCTCTGGTTCTACCTCGCCACCAACGACATCGACGGCGACGGCTCGGGCGACCAGGATTGGGCCACGGCCCTCAAGGCTGGCGAAGGCATCTTCCAGGTTCAGCCCACCTCGCTTGCCGCCGACGGCAGCCCGCTCATCAAGTTTCAGTCGGCCGAGATCGACAGCGACACGCTCACGGCTGGCCCTGGCGACTTCCCCCTGACCATCCCGATCCCGGGCCTCCTCACGCTTGATGTCACCATCGAGCAGGCCGAAATCGAAGCCGACGTTCGCGCCGAGGCTTCGGGCATCTTCACCAACGACGCCGACATCGACTCCGATGGCGACGGCACCCCCGAAGTCTGGGGCGGCGGCAAGCTCGGCGGCGTCATCCCCGTCGACCAGGTCATCGGCATCCTCAACGACCTCGCCAACGACTGCGCCTGTGCCGGAATCGCGGCCGACGCAGAGGTCATCATCGCCGGCGAGGGCACCGACCAGTACGATGTCGCTTGCGACCCCGACATCACCATCAACGACTCGGCTTGCACCGATGCCGATGGCGTGATCTGCGGCAACCTCAGCACCGTCTGCGGCTTCGCCCCGGCCCTGCCCACGCTTGGCCTCATCGACGTCGACACCAACGGCAACACCATCCCCGATGCCATCTCCGTTGGCCTTCGCCTCTCGATGTCGGGCGCGGCCCTCGCCGCCACCCCCGTCGCCCCCTAATGGGTGACTGTCGCGCTTCGGCGTGACGGCAGCTGCGGCGAGGGAGACCTCGCCGTTTGGCGTTTTTGGCCCCCTGCTTCTCTCGCGGATTCCGCAACAAGGGTGTAGATACTTCATACTTCCAACCCTGACGCTGTGCGGCTCATGAAGACGAACGCCCTCCTCGCCCTGACCCTCTCGCTGCTCTCCGCCTGCGCCGTCTTCTCCGACCCAGACGCAGTCGACCTTCCCGACGCAGCTGAGGGGCCGGGTGCATCCATCGGCGGAAGCGACACAGGCACCGATAGCGGCGGCACGCTCCCCGACGGCACACCTGTCGGGCCCGACGGCCGCCCCGTCGTCGGCGCCCTCCTCGGAGACAGCTGCCTCGCCAGCACCGAGTGCCGCTCCAACCTGACCTGCATCGGTGACGCCTGCCTGCCCACTGCCAACCGCCAGCTCGGCGAGAGCTGCATCATCAGCGGCGAGTGTGCAGACGGCCTCGTCTGCGGCACGACCAGCCAGTGCTTCGAGGCCGGGCTCGGCGTCGACGGCTCACCCTGTACGCAGGCACAGGACTGTGGCGAAGGGCTCCGCTGCTCCTACCGTGGCCTTGGCGGCCTCTGCGAGACGCCAGGGACACTCGACATCGGCGAAGCCTGCGCTACCTCATCGGACTGCGCCGCTCCCCTGCTCTGCGGCGTGGATGGGCTCTGCCTGCTCCCCGCCTCCGGCTTCCCCTTCCTACCAGACACCGAGTGCGCAGACCCCGCTGCCGAGACGGGCCCCTTCCGCATCTTCTTCGAGGTCCCCAAGGCCGGCGAGCCACTCGCCGACTTCTTCCGCCTCCCCTTCCCCAACGACATCCGCCGCACCGAGACGGGCACGAACCTCGACGGCTTCCCCGACCCCGGCATCCGCTTCCTCGGCGGCGATGTGCTCGGTGCCTACCTGCGTACCCTGCGCGGCAGCAACGAGGGGTTCTCGACCAACCCCACCATCTACTTCCGCTTCTCCGCGCCCCCCAAATTCGCCAGCATCCAGGGCGGAACAGGAGGCTCGCTCCGCATCATTAACATCACACCCGACTCGCCAAGCTTCGGTCGCGGCGCCTCCATCGGCTGGAGTGTCACCAACGGGCGGAGCAAGTTCATCTGCCACAACTATGTGGCCATCCACCCCTCCTTCCGCTCGCCCCTTGAGCCCAACACCACCTACGCCGTCTACCTGACGGATGCCGTGATCAACGACGATGACGACCGCCTAGTACAGGACGCAGACTTCGCCGCGGTTATCGGCTCGACACGCCCCACGGAGACCGAGCTCCTCGACGGCTGGAACAAGTATGCCCCGCTCCGGAACTTCCTTGCCGCGGAGGGCATCGCCTCCTCAAGCATCATGGGCGCCGTGGTCTTCACCACCATGGACCCCATCGCGCCAGCGCGTGCGCTCCGCCCCGCGGTGCGGGAGCTGCCCACGCCGGCGCTCTCGAACCTCCGCCCCTGCTCGACCGATGCCGGCGCCTCCGACGACGACCGCTGCTCGGCCGTCAGCGGCGACTTCACCGAGCTGCACGCCACCGTCGCTGCCCCCATCTTCCAGGCCGGCACCCGCCCCTACTTCGAAGAGGCACAGGGCGGCGACGTCGAGATCGCCGCTGGGAAGGCCATCGTTCAGGGCAGCGAGCCGCTGCGACTCAGCATCACGATCCCGTCGGGCGAGATGCCCGCCGATGGCTGGCCCGTCGTCGTCTATTCGCATGGCACGGGCGGTAGTTTCAGGAGCGGCATCGACGACGGCACCGCCGGCCGTATGAGCTCGATCATCGTCGATGGCCAGCCCGTGAAGGCCGCAGTCATCGGCTACGACGGCGTGCAGCATGGGACGCGGCGCGGGGGCTCCGAGCGTGACCCTGCGACCCTCTTCTTCAACTTTGCCAACCCCAAGGCGGCCCGCGGCAACACGCTTCAGGGCGCAGCCGATCTTCACCTTCTCACCTACCTCGCAGAGAACATCTCCATCGATGTAGCCGCCTCTCCCACCGGCCAGGCCATCGCCTTCAACCCCGCAAAGATCTACCTCTTCGGCCACTCGCAGGGCTCCTCGGTCGGCTCCCTGTTTGCCGCCCTCGAGCCCAATGTGAAGTCGGCAATCTTCTCGGGTCTTGGCGGATCGCTCATCCTCTCGCTTCTCAACAAGACAAAGCCCGTCGATATCGCGCGAGGCGTCAAGATCGCGCTGTCGGGGTCGCTCACCAACTTCAGCAGCGTGAACGAACTCAACCCCGTCCTCTCCATCTTGCAATGGTACACCGACCCCGTCGACCCGGTGAACTTCGCACCGCTCCTCTTCCGCCGCATCCCCGCGGGACGGAACCCGCTCCATGTGCTTCAGACCCTCGGACAAGGAGACAGCTTCGCGCCCGAGCCCTGCATGAAGGCCTTCGCCGAGGCCGCCGGACTGCCTGCTGGGACTCCTGCCGGCTACACCCTCGCCGACTTCACAGACACCCGGGCCTTCCCTGTCTCGCTCAACAAGCAGTCGAGCCTCGGCCTTCCTGTTACGGCCCTCATGATCCCCTATCTCGCCGATGGCTTCGATGGCCACTTCGTCGCGCAGCGCAACGCCTCAGCGCAGCGTCAGTGCCAGGAGTTCATTGGCACCAGCATCACCGCGGGCACCCCCACCGTCACGCAGTAACCGCAGCGCTCGTCCGCCCAAAGTAGCGGCCCCGCAGCAGCCAGACGCCCAGCGCGCACCAGTCGGCCACCGCGGCCAACCAGAAGGCCCACGACGAGCCGTGGGCGCCCACCAGGCTGCCACCAATGAGCCCCGCGGCCAGTCCGCCACAGCCGAGCACCACAGAGGCAAAGACACTCTGCAGCAACGGCCGCGGCGTCTTCTCCGCATAGTGGTCGAGCTCCCGCAGCAGCCCTGCATACCAGAGGCCAAAGCCCGCAAAATGCAGGATCTGTAGGAGCACCAGCCACCAGGCGGAGACGGCCATCGCCGTCGCAATCCAGCGCACAATGCTCAGCACCAGCGACCAGGCGACAACACCGCGCGCATCGCGTCGGGCGAACAGGCGGGGCGCGAGCGCGAGCGCAGCAACCTCGCCTACGATCGCGACGCCTACAGCGTAGCCCGGAACGGCCGACGAGAAGCCGTGGTCGATGCAGAAGATGGCGAGGAAGAGGTTGTAGCTCATCACCGCGACCCAGTGGCACCAGCCTGAGAGCAGAAAGAGCCACCAGTCTGCGCCGCGTGGGAGCCGACCCCCGATCGATGACGGGGCCGCTGCTAGCGGCGTCTCACTGACCCGAAACACGAAGATGGCGGCGAGCATGTAGAGCACCGGCGTGTAGTCCACCGCGATCTCGCCTGCCGCGCCCCCCTCCATGCCCGAGACGGCCCACCCGAAGAGCGCCACCGCAACACCGTAGCCCAGGCTCCCCCACAGGCGGAACGACCCGAAGCGCATCGAGCCGTAGCGCCCTACGATGGTCGTATCGAGCATCGGCACTGTGCCGGCCTCCGGGAAGGCCTGGAGCCACATCAGCAGGCAGACTGCGACGAGGCCGGTCGAGGCATTCATCAACAGCGACAGCAGCGCGCCCAGCCAGAGGGTGACACGCAGGATGCCGGTCGGGCGACCATACTTCACCGCAAGATAGCCAAGCGCGGGCTGCATCAGCACGCTGATGACCGAGCGACCGCTAAAGACCAGCCCAATCTCCGCCGGCGACATCCCGATGGACCGAAAGTAGAGCGGCCAATAGGTGATGATGAGCCCGATCGCCCCGAGATAGAGGAAGTAGGTGGCGCGAATCGCCGTCGTTTCCTTCACTGCTAGCGTCCCGTGCATCTGCGCGCAGCCGAGCCCGCGCCGCGCTCCCCTACCGCATTGCAGACGGTCTTGCTACGCTGCAGAGCCGCGATTCGCGCCACTCCTCCTGTGCCCCGGCCTCGGCTTGTCAGACGCGCTCCAGCCCCCCTCCCGCAGCATCACCTACCTGACCACCGCGAAGACGGCGGCACGCAAGATCGATGCCCTCCTCAACCTGTCCCGCCCCATGAAGGCCGTGCAGGCGCTCGACGCCCGCGAGTTCCACGCGCTCATCCAGACGGCCGGACTCGACCAGTCCATCGAGCTCATCGAGCTGGCCTCCGGAGAGCAGATCCAGGCGCTCATCGACTTCGACGGATGGAACCGCGACCGGCTCGAGCACAAGCGGTTCGCAGACTGGATGATGATCCTGCTGGGCTGCCCCGACGAGTCGCTCCACCGCTGGTTCGCCAAGCTCGACCTCGAACCCATCATCGTCTGGATGCGGGAGCACGCGCAGGTCTTTCTCTGGGAAGAGGACCGCGACCTCCTCGACTGCGTCGACGCCCCCGTGCTGACCTCACCCGACGGAACCTACGCCATTATGGTGCCGGACGACGGCGAGCCCGCCGACATCGTCCGCATGCTGCTCGACCGCGCCTACGCCTACGACCTCGACTACGGGCGGCGCCTGCTAGAGGCCGCTCGCTGGGAGCTCAGCGCCCAGATGGAGGAGGAGGGCTACCGCTTCCGCAACGCCCGCCTCGAAGACCTGGGCTTTGTCGGCCTCGACGATGCCGCCGCTGTCTACGCTCGCATCGACCTGCCCGCCTGGGCTGCAGCGCAGCGTCGCAAGCTCGACGCCGGTGGCGAGCTCGTCCCGACGCCCGTCGGCGACATCACAGCCCTCGACCTCGAGACACGCTGGTATGAGGTGGGACCCGCCGGCACGCAGAGCAGCGTCACCCGCAGCGCCCTCGAGCTGGTTCGCAAGCAGAGCGGCTCGCTCCCAGATGCCGCCGCCCGCGGCCTGGTCGCCCAGTATGGTGCCCTCTTGCAGCGGGTCTCCGTTGCCGATGGCGGGTCACCCAACCACATTTCTCACCTCCGCAAGGCCGCCGAGCAGGCCGACGCCCGCATCGAACTCGGGCTTGCCTTCCTCACTGGCGAAGACGCCGAGAAGGCCGCTCGGGCGCTTCTGACCGTGCCTGTCCGCGACCTCCACCGCGCCGGTCACGCCATCCCCACACGCCTCGCCTACCAGGCCCGCACCATGCTCGAGCGCGGCAACATGTCGCTCACCGACGAGCCCATGTCGCTGCTCAGCGCGCAGGAGGTCGACCTCTTCGAGGGGCTCCTCTCCGACCGTCCGCTCCGCTCGGTGCAGGAGGCCGCCCCCTTCCGTACCATGCGCGAGGTAGAGGCCGCATCGCTGGTGCTGGCCGACCTCGCCTTCTTCGAACTCTGGTTCATGGGCCGGCTCCGCTGGACGCGCGCAGAGCTCATCGAGCTGCTCTTCAACATCGAGAAGAACCGCACTCCTGTGGAGCTCATTGGCTTCCGCAGCCTGCTCGCCACGGTCCTGGTCGCCGAGAGCCTCGAGCTCGGTGCCGGTCTGCGCCCCGTGACGCCTGCGGAGGCGACTGCCTGGCTCGACAGCCTCGTCGCGAGTGGCAAGCCCGACGAGACCGTGTTCAATCAGGCGGTCGCGGTGCTATCGCGCCGCATGCCGGAGGAGTCGAAGATGGAGGCCGTCGTGGAGCGGATCGCGCTACGGGTCGCCACCTTCGTGACGGAGCAGATCCTCTCCATCGCCGACAACACCAACCTCGGCGTGCTGCTTCAGGGCTTCGTGCTCAAGAGCTGAGCGGAGGCCCAGCAGCGGCGCTTAGTTGGCGCCGTTGCAGGCCTTGTCGAAGTCTTCGGGGCGGCCCGAGAAGATGCTCGGATCGCTGCAGACGAGGCGGCAGTCGGTGTTGAGGTCCTGCCCCAGGTTGCAACGGTTACCGGCAAAGGCAGACGAGTCAGCCACGCCATCGAGGTTCGAGCAGTTGGGCACGCCCGACTCAGCCGTGTTGGCCTCCGGCGGATAGACGAGGGCACATCCACGGCAGAGTGAGATGGGGAAGTTGAAGACGTTCGACTCAACTTTATTGCCAGAGACTGTCTCGCCAAAGAAGGTCACTCGGACACCAATCTCGACCGCGTCACCCGACGCGAAGGCCGGGTTGAGCTGCAGATTGCTACCGACATTCGCCGGGATCACGGTGAGATCCAGCGCGAACTCCTCGCCGGGCTCTGCCGAGCCCGAGAGCGGGATGGTGCGGTTCTTGGCGACGCCCGAAAGCGTCGAAGGCAGGTCGAGGGTAACCTCCGCCCGCGTGAGCGTGACGGTGTTCATCTCCGACTCTGCGCCGTTGAGGCCACCGCCACCTGCAGGCCGAGCGAAGGAGACAGACTCCGACGGGACCAAGGTGTTCTGCAGCACAGGATACATGATGTAGCTGGTGCCAATCAGCAGATCGAGGCCGCCCGAGGTCTTGTAGCTGGAGCCACCCGGATCGGCCACGCAGTTCTCATCCGGGAAGCCGTTGTACTTCACGAAAATCGCGGGGGCATCGTCGGCGCAGGCAGCGAGCATCGGCAACGCCAGAAGGCTCAGACACACAGAGCGTAGGATTCGCATCTTAACCTCCAAAACCAGTTTCATACATCGTCCATGCTGCCAGAAAATGAGCTCCGAATCCACGCATCGACACGATCAAGTTCCACAATCTTCAACGCACAGTGACCGGCGCTGCGGCAGAGCACAAACCGCACTGCATCGCCGGTTCTCTTCTTATCCCGTCGGAGTGCCTCTCTCCAAATTTCGGGAGGCAGTTCAGGAAGTTCCGTAGGCAGCCCCAGCTGAGCAAGCAGCCCCGCAACACGCACGGCCAGGCCCGGCTCTGTCTCGCCAAGCTCGCTGCCAAACCGCAGCGCGGCCACCAGCCCGATCGCAACCGCCTCGCCGTGCAGATAGCGCCCATAACCGGTCGCTGCTTCGAGCGCGTGGCCGACTGTGTGGCCGAGATTCAGCAGCGCCCGATCGCCCCGCTCCTGAGGGTCGCGGGCAACCAGCGCCATCTTGGTCTGCGTCGCGAGCGCGACCGCGCGACCCACCGCAACGGCCTCCCGTGCGCACAGTGCCGGTGCGTCGGCCTCCAGCTGTGCCAGCGCCTGTTCCCCCGTCAGAAGCGCACACTTCACCACTTCAGCCAGCCCGGAGGCGAATTCGCGGTCAGCCAGCGTCGCAAGGCTTCCGCCCCACTGGATGACCGCAGTCGGCATGTGAAAGGCGCCGACCAGGTTCTTGCCTTCCGGAAGATCGAGGCCCGTCTTCCCGCCCAGCGCTGCGTCGACCATGCCCATCAGCGTCGTGGCGACATGCACCACAGGCAGCCCGCGCATGATCGTGGCAGCAGCGAAACCGCCGAGATCTGAGACCACACCACCGCCGACGGTCACCACGGTGTCGCCACGGTCGAGCGGGCCCGCGAAGGCTTCGGTCCAGAGCGCGCTCAGAGCCGCCACCGACTTTGCCTCTTCGCCGCCCTCCATCCAGACGATGCGCGCGACGCGACCCGCCGCTGCAAACTCCGCAACCGTTGCCTCGACCGCGCCCTGGAGCTTTCGATGGGCCACAATGAGGAGCCGCCCGGTTGGCACAATCTCCCGCAACATCAAGGCCAATACAGAGGGCCCGCCCTCCAGCCAGGCGACGGGATGTGGCGCGGCCTCGGCGCCGAGCGCGATGGCCATACCGTCGACCACCTGCGAAGGGGTTAGACCGTCGCAGTCGAGCACCAGGTCGGCCGTCGCGTAGACCGAATCGCGGACCGCGAAGCGGCGCTCAAGCAGCGCGAGCGTAACATCGGGCCCGTCGCATCCGGGCCGTGCGACGGGGTCGGCCAAAACCCGCGCGGTGGCCTTTACAGGTTGCAGGCGAAGATAGACGGCAACCCAGCCCTGCTCCTTGGCTACAGCGCGCACGGCCGGTGATGCAAAGCCACCGCCGCCAAGCGCGAGCAACCCATCTCGCTCCGCAAGCAGGCGTATGACGAGCGCCGTCTCGCGCGCCCGAACAGCCTCTTCGCCGAGCTGCTCAAAGGCCACGTTCAGCGCCATGCCGAGCTCCTGCTCCAGGAGCAGGTCAGCATCGGCGAAGGGCAGCGCACATCGCGCAGCAAGCGCGCGCCCCGAAGTCGACTTGCCCGACGCCGTAGACCCGACGATGAGCCAGCGCGGTGCCACTATTCCTGCGGAGGCAGGAGGTCGGGCGTGTTCTCGTCGCGATCGATGGAGAGGTCGCGGTTGACGATGCGGGGCGTCAGGAAGACCAGCAGCTCGTTGCGCACGTCGGTGTGCGACGCGTTACGGAAGAGGGGTCCGATGAGCGGCAGCGCGCCAAGGAAGGGAATACGGACGTTCGACGAGCCCGTGTTCCGCTGGAAGATGCCGCCGATGACGGTGGTGTCGCCGTCGCGGATCAGCAGCTTGGTGCTGGCCTCACGCCGGATGATGGAGGGGTCGCCACGGGAGCCGGTGTTCTCAAAGTCGGGCTCGTTCTTGTTCACATTGACCTCGACGATGATGTTGCCGTCGGGGGTCACGCGGGGGGTGACGGTGAGGGTCAGCGAGGCGTCAAAGAAGACGGTCTGCGCGCCGGCCGCCGAGACGACGCTGACGGGGATCGAGACGCCGCTGGTGATGGTCGCCTCTTCGTTGTCGAGCGTGGTGATACGGGGCGCCGAGACGATCTTCACAGAGCCCTGCGATTCAGCGGCGCTCAGGCGGAGGTTCAGGTTGAAGGCGCCGGAGAGGCTGCCGAAGGTGAAGCCGACCGCGCCACCGCTGCCAGGACCCGCGGGTGCCGGGAGGTTGATGGCATAGTTGGGCGTCGAGCTGCCGCCGCCCGTGGGTGTGTCGACGGAAGAGGCGCCGCCGGCGATGCCGACCGTCGACGGGAAGAGCAGGCCGGTCGCGTTGCCAATGGAGGGATCGGCGAGGAAGTCACCGCCCCACTGGATGCCGAGATCCCGCTTGAACTGGTCGTTCGACTCCACGATCCGCGCCTCGATGAGGATCTGCGGCGTCTGCGTATCGAGCTGACGGACCAGCGCTTCGGCCGTGTCGAGATTCGCCAGCACATCGGTCACAATGAGGGCGTTCTTGCGGTCGTCCACCTTCACCTTGCCGCGCGCGCTCAGCACTCCGCCAAGGATCTCACCCAACTTGCCGGCCTCCGCGTAGTTGACGGCAATCAGCCGGACCTGCAGCGGCTCCAGTCCCTGGCTCTGCACATAGGCGTCGATGCGCGCCTTACTCTCGGCCTCGAAGACCGTCATCGGAGCAACGCGGATGATGTTCCCCTGCTGCTCCCAGCCGAGCCCGTTGCTGCGCAGGATGATGGCGAGCGCCTCATCGAGCGGCACGCTGCGGAGCCGGAGGGTCACGCTGCCCGCCACGAGCTGGTTGGTCACAATGTTCACATTGCCCTCATCGGCGATGAGGCGGAGGATGTTGTGAATGTCGGCGTCGCGGAGGTCGATGGTGATCCGCTTACGGTTCATCCGCGGGCGGCGCTGGTAGGGGTTGTCGCTGACCGAGGTGGAGAGCGTCGCCTCACCCTTGGCGCTGGTGATGGGCGGCGGGAGCTGTGCCTGTTCGGGGGAGCTCTCCTCGACGCGCGCCGGGGTAAACTCCCAGATAAGGTCGCGGCCGCTCATGCGAATCAGCTCGCTGCCGGCACCGACGAGGTCGGCGACGATGCGCACGCGGCCCTGCGGATCGACGAACGAGGAGACAGCACGAACCGTGCCCTTGAACTTCGCGGTATCGAGCTGCCGCTGAAGTTCTGCGGGGAGCACGGCATTCTCGATGAGCAACGTGGCCCGGTTGTCGGTCCAGGGGAGCGAGAGGTAGGTCGCACCCTCCGGGAGGGTCACCTTGATGCGGTCAACATGGCCGTCGTGCTGGTAGGCCACATTGCCCACCTCATTGGCCGCCGGGCCCGAGCTCGCGGCCGGCGCGGCATCGCTCGCGGTTGCATCGGAAGGCGCAGCCTGCGCCATGAGCCTGTCGGTCGGCTCGCCTGCGATACGAATCTCAACGGTACCTTCGTGGCTGCTCACCTGGAAGCGTGCGCCCTCGGCAAGCTCCAACGCGACCCGCGAGGAGCGGCGGCCCTCATCATCCATGGATACGGAGAGGATGTCGCCAACCTGCCCGTTGTCGACAGAGATCGAGCCTGCCGGACCAACAAGGGTGGCGTCGGCAAGTTCGAGGAGCAGCCGGTGCGGCCCCTGATGCTCCGAGACCGCGTAACGAATGGCGCCATCGGCCACCACGCGCACGACGGTCTCTTCCGGCGACTGCTCCACGAGGATCTCGCGGACAACCCTCTCGTCTGACAGAGCCGCTTGGACCGAGGCACCTGCGATGAGGGCCAAGACCAAGGCACCGACAACCGATGTCTGGCGGATACGCTTCATGATTCACTCCCCTCTGGGCAGCACGGTCGAAGGAGCTGCCGCCGAACCTGACGGGTTTCAAAATGGGTGGCGAAGGAGGCCATCAATTGCCCTCCTCTATCTGGACCTGCTCGATCGCACTGTCGGTCAAGACAATCACGGTCTCGATCTGCTCACCGGGCAGCGCGCCATCCTGCAGGATGACCACCTCGTTATCGCGGATGGCAGAGATCACCGCGGTGCACTGCGGCCCGATCTTTGCGCCCTCGCGGACGATGATAGCCTGACCTTCGCCGAAGGCCCTGAACATGGCACGTGGCGCCGCGGTACCGGTCACGAGTCCAATAAGCGAGAGCCTATCGACAGGCGTGCCGCCGAGCGGCTCACGGATGAGGTCGCAGTCGGCCACCGAGGAGGCACCAGCGGTCTGCAGCACCTTCTTCTGCGGCGGCGTAAAGGGATCCCGCGACAGGTCGGTAAAGGCGTGACGGTCGATATCGTTCATGAGCTTGGAGGCCTCAGGCGCAGCGGCCTTGGCAGCGGCCTTCTTGTCGGCAGGCTTCGCAGCTGCCGCCTCTTCCGCAGGCTCATTCGACGCGTCATCCCCGCATCCGCCCAGGAGCGGGAGCAGCAGCACGAGCAGCGCAAGGCGACGAAGGGAGGTTACTGTGCTTTCGCGCATGCCTTGCCCCCCGTCTGCGTGCTGATGTCGGCGTAGTAGGTCTGGACCTCAAACGAGACGGCAAGCCGCGGCACCCGAGGATTGGCGTTCTGCGTAGGTGCGCCAGCGGGCTGCAACGCCGCTCCCACGGCCGCATTCGTCCTGCCGACCGACGCGGCCGGGCCTAGCCCCACGCCAGCAGCGACGGGCACGCCGTCGATGGTCGCTGTGCTGCCGGTCTTGTCTGCCGTGAGGCTAATGTTCTTCACATTCACGATCCGCTGCTGCCGACCGATGAAGTAGTAGAAGTCGGCAACCTGGTCGTAGGTCCCGCGGATGTTCATCTTCACCGGGATGGTCGTGTAGTTCGGCGAGGGGACCTCGTCGTCGTGCTCGAACCGCTCAATCTGCAGTCCCACGAGCTGTGCCTGCTGGTGGATCGACTGCAAGAGCGTGCCGACCTCGGCGCGGGGCGGAAGCTTCTCGAGGAAGGTGCTCTGCCTTTCGCAGAGACCCTTGATCTCGCCCTTCAGACGGCTGATGTCGTTGGACTGAGCCTTCATCTCTGCCCGCTGGTCCTGCGTCTGCGAGATGCGCTGCTGGGTCTGCGCAATGGAGTCCTCCAGTGCGCTGTAGACCAACAGGTAGAAGGCCACGACGACGCCCGCTGATAGCAGCAGGAGCAGCAGAATCTTCTGGCTCGTCGGTATCCGGTCGAGTTGTTCGAGGAACTCTCCCATGGGTTAACCCGGCTCCTTGGTAGGCGGCTTGGCCTTGGCAGCCGGCGGTGCTGCCGCAGGCTTCTCTTCTTCTGCCAAACCGTAGTTCACTTGTGCCGAGATGCTGAAGGCATAGGACTGCCCGCCCTGCGTGCCCTTCTCGAGGGCCGTGAAGTTGAGACGGACCTTTTTGAAGTAGACCGAACTCGCCAGCCGCGCATTGAACTCGGCGATGTCTTCGTTGGTGGTCGCGTTGCCCGTGATCGACAGCTCGCCGTCGTCCTCCCTGAAGGAGGAGAGCCAGACCTGCGACGAATCCCAGCTGGTCGTCCAGCCTCGCCGTTCCTGCGACACCTTCTCCAGGTCGTTCGCAGGAGGATTCAGCATCACCTTGAGATCGTCGAGCACCTGCACTGGGCCAGCCCGGTTGGCCTCCAGCTCTTCGAGCACCTTCGACAACTCCTGCAGGTTCTTCCGCTGATCGCTCAATTCTTTGATGACCGCGTTGTCCTTCTGCAGTTTGGCCACCTCGGCATCTACGCCTGTGGCCGTTGACTCGAACTCCCCCAGCTCCGCCTGCTTTGCCGCATAGACGTAGTAGAGCACCGTAACTTCCAGCAGCAGGAAGACCGCCGCAAAGACGATCTGCTGCTTACCAAACTTACGCTGCTTGGCCTGCCGTATCGGGAGTAGGTTGATCTGGATCATGGCTCGTTAGTTCTTACGAAGCGCGAGCCCGAACGCCACGCCGGCGCTCGGAGCAATCTGCTCAAGATACTCCGCCGTGAAGGTCTTGGCGTCGTACTGAATGTTCTGGAACGGATTGATGAGCTCCACCGGCACGCCGCAAGCGTTCTGGATCATGATGCCGAGCGCTGGAATCCGAGCACTGCCGCCGCCAAGGTAGATGGCTGCGAAGAAGGAGTCCGACGCAGTCGCCGCGTAGAAATCCAGCGACCGCTGTACCTCGCCGGCAATCGCCTCTGCCACCTGCTCGCAGACCCGCTCGACCTCTTCCGGGATGACCAACTCGCCAGCGTCATCCACGCCGCCACGCTTGTAGGCCTCCGCCTCTTCGTAGGTGATGCCGAGCTGGCGCTGGATCTCTTCCGTGAAGAGATTGCCGGCCATCGCGATGTCGCGGGTGAAGGTCGTCACGCCGTCCGACAGCACATTGATGTTCGTTACGGCTGCGCCCACATCGATGAGGACAACCGTCTTGCCCTCTTCGATGCCGTAGCTCGCCTCGTACATGTTCTGCAGGCAGCAGGCCTGCACATCCATCACCACCGGCTCAAGCCCGGCGTCGCGGGCGACCGCCGTGTAGTCGTTCACCGTCTCTTTCTTCGCCGCCACAAGCAGCACATCCATCTGCCCCTGCGCCGAGCGAGAGGCGAGGATCTCCACCGCCAGATAGACGTCGTTGATATCAAACGGAATGTACTGCTCCGCCTCCCACTGGATCGACTCGTCGAGCTCCTCGCGGGTCATCAGCGGCAGCGTGATCTTCTTGATGATGACCGAGTAGCCCGCCACCGCGAGCGCGCACTCCTTGATCTTGATCTTGTTCCGCAGCACGATCTCACGCACCGCGTCCACGAGTGCGCCCGAGTTCATGACTGCGCCTTCGACGATGGCCTCCGCAGGGATCTCCACCTGATCGAAGGACTGCAGCTGCAGCCCACGCTTGGTCTCTTTCAACAGGCACGCCTTGATGCTGCTCGCGCCGATGTCGATGCCAAGAAGGTTCTTTCCCTTTGCCATCTCTAGACTCCAAAATCCGACCATATGGCCGAGGATGGACTTTACGGGGGCAAAACGGAGTGTCAAGAAAGTGGCCCTCTTTTCGGGCGATATGCGCATGCTTCATGCGACCGCCACACACACGCACGGCTGCCATGCCTGACGCCCGCATCTTGGTCGTGGACGATGAGGAAAATGTTCGGCACATGATCGAGCTTACGCTGCGACGGGAGGGCTACCGGGTGACCCTCTGCGCAGACGGTGCCGACGCGCTCGACCGCCTCAGGACCACGCCCTTCGACCTGCTCCTCTGCGACATCAACATGCCCGGCCTCGACGGAATGGCCCTGTTACGCGCGCTGCGACCTCTCGCGCGCAGGACCGGCGTCGTCATGATGAGCGCCTACGCCGACCTCGATGGCGCCATGGAGACCATCAGGGCAGGCGCCCACGACTACGTCGCCAAACCCTTCCGAAGAGCCGAACTGCTCTTCACCCTCCGCAAGGTCGAGGAGCGATGCCGGCTCCAACTCGAGGTCGATACCCTCCGCGCGGCGGCCCTCAGCGCCGATGGCTTTCAAGGCATGCTCACTCGCTCGCCCGCGATGAGAAAGATCTTTGAGCAGGTCAGGCGCGTCGCACCCTTCCGAAGCACGGTCCTCATCTCCGGAGAGAGCGGCACAGGAAAGGAGCTGGTCGCCCGCGCCATCCACGACAGCTCCGGCCGCCAGCAGTTCCCCTTCAT
>JABMMX010000149.1 GCA_013205435.1 Deltaproteobacteria bacterium | reverse complement strand
CGCCGGTGCAGACCTGCGGCAGGCGATGCTGGAGCTGGCGGTGGAGCGGGGTGGTGCGACCCTGAGCGAGGTTCGCCGGCTCGAGGTCTGGTCGACGCTTGCGGGCGAGGACCCCTCGTCGGTTCGGGCCTCGGAGCATTGCGCCATCGAGGCGCTTCGAGCGGGCGATGCCCGTCTTGCATTCTCGTTCCGGAGCAGCGCGCCTGCCGGACCGGTGGAGCAGGCCGTGGTGCACTGGCATGCCGCCGACCTTCATGGCGTTGTGCCGGATGCCGCGGTTGCCATCGACCTGCTCCCCGAGGTTGCCCGCTTCCTCGTGCGTGAGAGCGCTGGTTCGTCCGACCGCGCCGAGGTGCAGGAGCCCGATCGGGCGCTGCTGTTGGAGATCGCCGGCGCCGGTGTTCCGGTTGGCGCGCTGGTTGGGCTGGAGGGTGGAGAGCTGCAGCAGCGCCTCGCCATTGCGGCATCGCGGGCGCTCGGGCGGAACGAGGCCATGGTCACGCGCTGGCAGGAGCTGGCGCGCGGGATGGGCGATGCGGTGCGGGCGATCCGTGCCTGGCTCGACCTTTCAGCGGAGCCCTCGCTCGACGGCGAGGAGCGGTCGCGGTCGCTGCGCGAGGCGGCGGCGCTGGGCTGCTACGGCAGCGAGATTCGCAACGAGGTTTACGCCGCGCTCTGGAACGCGAACGACCTCGACGGGCTGGAGCAGGCCATCGCCGACCACCTTGCGGAGGCCCCACCGGCTCCCGACGGCTGCGCCTCACTGGCGGCCCGCCGTGCCCGTGCGCTCGAGCAGCTCAAGCGGCCCTCCGACGCCATCGATGCGCTCGGTGTGGCGGTGCTCTACGCTCCTGCCGAAACGAGTTATGCCCGCGATAAGTCGCGGCTCGAGGAGCTGGGCGGCAACCTCGAGGCGGCCCGTGCGACCATCGAAGACTGCCTCGCTTCGGGCTGCCGCGGCGAGGGCCGCGTAGAGCTTCTGGGACGGCTCGCAAGCCTGCACCAAGGGCAGGGCGGCGACAAGGCGCGCACCCTCGCAGCGCTCGAAGAGGCGCACGGCCTCATCCCACGCTCACGCGAATGGACGATGCGGCTCGCGAGCGCCCACGGCAGCTTCGGCGACCCGCAGCGCTGCGTCGAACTGCTCGAGGGTGAACTGCCGACGCCGCCCGAAGTCGGCGATCAGCGGAGCTGGATTCTGCTCGCAAAGACCTACTGGGCCCGGCTCAAGCGGCCTGCTGAGGGCGAGGCCATCTTGTGGCGGCTCTTCGAGGCCTTCCCCGACCGGGCCATCCCGCTCTCGGGACTCGAGGAGTTCTACCGGGTGAACCAGGGCGCGCAGATCTTTGCCGACCGGCTCGCGGGGCTGCTCGCGGAGAACCGGCTCGAACTTGCGGCCGAGACGCTCGGAGAATTGTGGTGCTATGTCGGCGAACTCAACTTCTCGGTGCTGCGGCGATTCCGCGAGGCCGAAGATGCCTTCGCCCAGGCACGGCGCGCGCGGGGTCCTGTTGCCAAGACGCTGCTGCGCGAGGCCCGCGCTGCGGGGCAGCAGCCCGGCCGGGTACGCGACGCGGTGACCAAGGTGCTGACCGCGCTCCAGCTCGGCGACGCCAGCATCTGGGACGAGGCCGCGCAGGAGCTCGACAACCTCTACGAAGAGATGAAGGATGCGGCGCGGCTCCGCGTTGCCCGTCAGATTCGTCGCGCCTTTGGTGCCAACGTCGACACTGGCGATCCGAACGCGCTGCGCGATCCCACACAGGAGCTCGAGACGGCGGTGGCCTGGCGGCATGGCGCCTACGACCTCGTCTCGACCGCCGATGTGGAGACGCTGCGCGGCATGATGCCGCTGGCAGAGAAGGTGCTCTCTCGCTCGGCGCCGAACCGGCGCGACTACCCGTCGGTACGGCTCCGCGGCGACGAGTCTGCAGCCTTCGAAGCCTACCTCCAGGGCGCCTGCAACTGGCTCGCGATCGAGCCGCCCAAGGTGGTCTACGGCAGCCACACCAACGGTGTCATCGGCCTCGAGCCGAAGACCTTCGCGGTGCCTGCTGCGCGCGTTACGCCGCAGAACCAGCTCGGTGCCCGCTTTTGGGCCGGCTACACAGCCGGCATGGCCCTCTCTGGCGTCGTGCCGCTCTCGTGGGTCGACGACCAGCGGGTGCAGGATTTCATCGTGGCGGTGGCCATCAAGGGGCTCGACATGCAGGTTGCCGGCGGCAGCCCGCTCTCGGATGATGTCGCCGGCCTGCTCCTCCACTCGCCTCGGCGCGCTGCGGCGGCGGCGCTTCGTGAGAACCCCGATCTGATCCGCGGCGTTCCGGCCGGTTGGTCGCTGCTGCCGTCGCGGCTCGGCGACCGGCTCGGTCTCGTCTTCTGCGGCGACGTCTCGGTCGCGATCTCCGAGATCCTCGTGGCAGAGGGCTGGAACGGTCGCCTCGAGCAGCCGCAGACGCAGGAGGTCATCACCTCGAGCGCCCGCTGCACCGCGCTGTTGCGTTACGCACTCAGCGATGAATACTACCTGCTCCGCTACGAATCGGGGCTCTCGCAGCGCCCCTGGCTCTTGGGCTAGTCGCTCGGATCTGCTTTGCGGCGCTCGCTGCGGCGTGGTAGGGGCGCCGCGCACGCAAAACGGAGCGCCCGACATGCCGCACCTTCAGGACTCATGGGCCGTCACCAACGGCATTCTCCACGGGAAGCTGGTGGCCGAGCGGGTCAAGGCGCCCATCCGGGAGCAGACGGCGCTGTTGGCAGAGCAGGGCATCACGCTGACGCTCGCGGTGGTGCGCGTTGGCGCCGACCCCGCGAGCGAGGTCTATGTTCGAGGCAAGGTGCGGGCCTGCGCCGAGGTGGGGATGCTATCGCGCCACCACCACCTTGAGTCGACGGTCACCGAGGCCGAGATTCTGGCGCTGGTGGAGGAGCTCAACAACGACGAGTCGGTCGATGGGATCCTCGTGCAGTTGCCGCTTCCGCGCGGGATTTCGGAGAACCGGATCATCGCAGCAGTCGACCCCCGCAAGGATGTGGATGGCTTTCACCCGCTCAACCTGGGCCAGCTCTTCTCGGGTCGGTCGCTGCTTGAGCCCTGCACGCCGGTGGGCTGCATGCTGCTGCTCGATGCCGCAGGCGTCTCGCTCTCGGGCAAGCGTGCGGTGGTCGTAGGTCGTAGCGTGATTGTGGGGCGGCCGGTCGCGCAGATGCTGGTGCGTGCCGACGCGACGGTGACGAGGTGTCACCGCTTCACTGAAGACCTTGGCGCCTGCATCGCGCAGGCCGATGTGGTGGTGGTCGCGGCCGGCGTGCCGGGCCT
>JABMMX010000148.1 GCA_013205435.1 Deltaproteobacteria bacterium | reverse complement strand
GCTCACGGGTGTGCGCAACCAGCTGGACGAGAAGCAGTACCGGCAGATGACGGAGCCCTCCTTTGTCTGCACCAGCGCCCGTCTCACCGCAGACACGGGCTGGCAGGCCAAGACGCGCCTCGAGGACTGCGTGAAGCGGGCCGCCGAGGGCTACGCGGCTGCGGGCCTGCTGCCGAAGTAGAGCGGGCTACTTGGCCGTCTCGGTGAGGATGCCGACCGTCGTTGCGCCGGCGCCTCGCGCCGCATCCATCACGCGGACAGCGAGGCCATACTTGGCGGCGTCAGCAGCATCGACGAAGACGGTCCGGTCGGCGCGGGCTGCGACCATGCGGCCGATGGTCTCTTCGATGGCGTCGCGCGGGATCTCGGTCGCGTTGGCGAAGATTCGGCCGTCGGCCTCCACCCGAAAGAGCAGCTGCGTCTGATCCACGGGAGGCGGCGTATCGGTCTTCACCGTCTCGGGCAGGTGAACGGTCAGCTTCTTCATCATGAGGGGCGTGACCACCATGAAGATGATGAGCAAGACGAGCACCACGTCGACCAGCGGCGTGACGTTCATGACAGGCCGGATCTGCCCCTGCTTCCCGCCGAGCTCAACGGCCATTGGCGCCCCCCTTCTTCTCGTCCGCGACCACGAGCGAAATCCCGCGGAAGCCCACCTCTTGGGCCTCTGCGAAGATGGTGCGCATCGCGCCGTAGTTGGCGTCGGTGTCGCCGCGGAGCAGGAGCGGCCGGTCGGGACCGTCGCGGTGTAGCTTGGCGAGCGTCACGAAGAGCTCCGTCCGCGCCACCGGCTTTTGCTCCACCATGATGCGTCCGTCGCGCGCCACCGCAACCGTGTAGGGGTCGTGGGTGGTGTCGTTCTTCGGGTCGAAGTGGGCCGCGTCGGGCAACACAACATTGAGCCCCTGGTCGAGCTGCGGCGTCACCACCATGAAGATGATGAGCAGCACCAGCACCACATCGACGAGCGGTGTGACGTTGATGTCTGGCTTGTTGGCCTCAGCCACGCTTGTCTCCATGCTCGAGCAGGTCGAGGAGTTCGCCACTGGCCGAGGTCAGCGCCCGCTCCATCTCATCTGCCAAGGCCGAGAGATAGTTGAAGGCGAGCACGGCGGGGATGGCGACCGCGAGGCCGTAGGCGGTGACGACGAGCGCCTCCGCGATGCCGGCGGAGACGGAGCCGAGGCCGCCCGAGCCCGTCTTGGCGATGCCCTCAAAGGCGCTGATGATGCCGACGACGGTGCCGAAGAGGCCGACGAAGGGGGCGATGGAGCCCGTCGATGCGATGGCACCGAAGCCGCGGCGGAGGCCGGCGCGGAGGTCGTCGAGCTTGCGGGCGAGGGCGCGGCGGGTGAGCTCCGCGGCGGTCAGCTTGCCTGGCCCTGCCGAGATGAAGGTGGAGAGGCCGGCGGAGAAGAGCTGTGCCAGACCGGTTGCCTCGTTCGACCGCGCCAGCGCGAGAGCCTCGTCAAAGCCGCCGGCCGCAAGCTTGGGCCCGACCTCTGCGGCGAAGGCTGCTGCCCGCCTCCGCTCCGCGCGGAAGTACCAGATGCGTTCGACGAAGACGCCAATCGAGGCCACGGCGAGGGCTGTAAGGAGAAAGACCACAGCCTTGGCAACAGGGCTCATCGTGGCCCAGATGTGAGTGAGCGAAAAATCCATTGTCACTGTCTCCGTCGGAAAGGAAATCGCAGGTTCTTGAACACGGCAATGGCGCTGCCGTTGTAGACCGCCGCGCGGCAGCGCAGCGTCTTGAGAAAGTCGGTCACGGCCCCGTCGAAGTTGGGGTCGCGCTTGATGAACTTCACCACTTCGGTCGTGCCGTCCACCTTGACGACGACCTTGACCGCGACCTCGCCTTCGAAGCCGGCAGCAAGCGCCATGGGTGGATAGACGGGCTGGCCGACGCCGCTGGTGCAGTCGGGCTCGGTGGCGCCCGGGGGCAGGACGACGGGTGCGCCACCTGTGGCCGTCCCGCCGCCGCCGGTCGCTGTGCCGCCCTCTTTGCCGCCAGAGCGGCCGAAGGCTTCGCTGTTGTTCTCACCCTCGCCGGCCGCAGCCCCCACGGGTGTAGGGTTGACCGGTGCAGCAGCTGGCTGCGGCTCCGCTTCAGGCGGCGGCGACTGTGGCACCTCGGTGGGCGCGACGAGCGGCTGCACTTTGGGCAGCGAACTCTTGGGCGGCGGCGGCGGCGCCGCGGCTACCGGCGCTTCGACAGGGGGCGGTGGCGGCGGTGGTGGCGGTGGCGGAGGTTTCGCGAAGACGACATCCACAACCCGCTCCTCAAGTTCCGGAGCCAGGTCGGCGAACAGCCACAGGCCGAGCCCAGCCACCGCGACATATCCGACGGCGGAGAGGCCCAACGAGGCCAGAAGCCGGCGGCGCCGTGGCGCCGCCTCTTCAGCGGAGAACTGCTCGAACATGCGGACCCGAAGGCTGCGTCGACTAGTAGGAGTAGGTAACGCCGAGCTGCGCGCTGAAGGGGCGCTGGTAGCTGTTCGGCAGGCCGTAGCCCTCGACATCGCTGTTCTCGAGTCCCGTCACAGCCTGCAGGTTGAGCAGGTTGTTGATGTTGGCGACGAACTCGAGGTCCTGCCCGGTCAGCTTCTTGAGGCTGTAGCCGGCGTGCAGGCTGATGTTGGTGTAGTCGGGAAGGGTGAGGGCCTGGT
>JABMMX010000011.1 GCA_013205435.1 Deltaproteobacteria bacterium | reverse complement strand
CTGGGCGAGGGCTTCGATGGAGTAGATGTCGTGGGGGGGCGGCGGCGAGATGAGGGTGACGCCGGGGACTGCCTTGCGGAGGTGGGCGATGAAGGGCGAGACCTTGTGGCCGGGGAGCTGGCCGCCCTCTCCGGGCTTGGAGCCCTGGGCCATCTTGATCTCGAGCTCGCGTGCGCTCATCAGGTAGGCGGGCGTGACGCCGAAGCGGGCCGAGGCGATCTGCTTGATGGCGCTGTTGGCGAGGTCGCCGTTGGCGTCCGGGACGAAGCGGGCCGCGTCTTCGCCGCCCTCGCCCGAGTTGGACTTTCCGCCGATGCGGTTCATGGCGATGGCGAGGGTGGCGTGCGTCTCGGGGGAGAGGGCGCCGAGCGACATGGCGGCGGTGGTGAAGCGGCGGCGGATGTCGGCGCCGGCCTCCACCTCATCGATGGCGACGGGCGGCCGCACATGGCGGAAAGCGAGGAGATCGCGGAGGGCAACAGCGGGCCGGTCTGTGGCGGCCTTGGCGTAGTCGGCGTAGTCCTCGGCGCTGCCCGTCTTGCGGAACTTCTGGAGGGCGCGGAGGGCGTCGGGTGACCATGCGTGGGTCTCTGCCTGCTTGCGGTAGCGGTACTGGCCGTGGTCCTCGAGGGGCGCTGCTGCGGCGTTGCCGAAGGCGGCCTCGTGGCGGCTGAGCAGGTCGCGGGTGAGCTCTGCGTAGCCGATGCCGCCGATGCGGGAGGGGGTGCCGGGGAAGCAGTCTTTGATGACCTCGTCGGCGACGCCAACGGCCTCGAAGATCTGGGCGCCGCGGTAGGAGCCCATGACCGAGATGCCCATCTTGGCGATGATCTTCAGCAGCCCTTTGTAGATGGTCTGGCGGAAGTTCTCGAGCACCTGGCTGGCGGTGCGCTCGCCGAACTCGCCGGCCTTGTGGAGGTCGAGGAGGGACTCGAAGGCGAGGTAGGGATTGATGGCGCTGGCGCCGAAGCCGACGAGGGTGGCGAAGTGGTGCACGTCGCGTGGCTCGGCGGTCTCTGCGAGGATGGAGCAGCGGAGCCGCTTGCCCGTGCGTAGGAGGTGGCTGTTGACGGCTCCTACAGCGAGCAGGATGGGGAGCGCGGCCTGGGTGGCGCTGGCGCCGCGGTCGGAGAGGACGATGAGCTCGCCGCCCTTGTCGGTGAAGCGCTCGACCTCGTCGGCAAGGTCGCGGAGCCGCTGCCGGAGTCCGGCCTGGCCTTGGCGGGCATCGAAGAGGGTGGAGAAGGTCTGCATGCGGGTGGGGCCGCAGAGGGTGCGGAGGGCGCGGAGGCCGGCATCGGAGATGACGGGGCCGGCGGCACGGTACTGGCGGGCATGGCCCGGAGAGGCCTCGAGCCAGGAGCGGCGGCGTCCCATGGTGACGGCGAGCGACATCACGGAGGCTTCGCGGATGGAGTCGATGGGCGGGTTGGTGACCTGTGCGAACCGCTGCTTGAAGTAGGCGGAGAGGGGTCGTGCCTGGCGGGAGAGGACGGCGATGGGGGTGTCGTCGCCCATCGAGCCGACCGGTTCGTTGCCTTCTCCCATGGGGGAGAGGATGAACTTGAGCTCTTCGGAGCTGTAGCCGGCGGCCTGCTGACGGGCGCGGAGCTCGTCGGGGGTCGCGGCGAGGAGGTTGGGGTCGGGTGCGGGGGGGAGTTCGTCGAGCGAGATGAGGTTGTCGTTGACCCAGTCGCGGTAGGGCTCTGCGGTTGCAAGCTCCTGCTTGAGCTCGGTGTTGTGGAGGAGGCGGCCGGTGGTGAAGTCGACGGCGATCATCTGGCCCGGGCCAAGGCGGCCCCGCTCGACGATCTGGTCGTCGTCGATGGCGAGCACACCAACCTCGGAGGCGAGCAGCAGCCGGCCGTCGCGGGTTACGAGGTAGCGGGCGGGGCGGAGGCCGTTGCGGTCGAGCGTTGCGGCGGCGATTTCACCGTCGGAGAAGACGACGGCGGAGGGGCCGTCCCAGGGCTCGTTCATGCAGAGGTGGAAGTCGCCGAAGGCCTTGAGGTCGGGGTCGATGTCGGGGTTGGCGGCGTAGGCTTCGGGCACCAGCATCGCCATAGCGAGCAGGGGCGAGCGGCCGGAGAGGGTGAGGAGCTCGAAGGCGTTGTCGAGGTGGGCCGAGTCGCTGCCGCCCTCGAGGAGCATCTCGCGGATGAAGGGGGTGTCGAGCCCCCAAGGCGCATCGCCGAACTCCGCTGCGCGGGCGCGCGCCCAGATGCGGTTGCCCGAGATGGTGTTGATCTCGCCGTTGTGGGCCAACATGCGGAATGGGTGGGCAAGCGACCAGGTGGGGAAGGTGTTGGTGCTGTAGCGCTGGTGGAAGATGGCGAAGCAGGAGACGAACTCGGGGTCGCGGAGGTCAGCGTAGAAGTCGCCGAGGGCGTGCGAGGAGAGGAGCCCCTTGTAGACGATGGTGCGGCAGGAGAGGCTGACGACATAGAGGTCGCGTAGCTTCGCGTCGGCTGCGCGCGACTCGATCTCCTTGCGCGCCGCGTAGAGTTTGCGGTCGAGTTCGCGGGGGGTGAGGTCGCCGTCGCAGGCGATGAGGAGCTGCTCGGTGACGGGCATGCTGGAGGCACCGGTGACGCCGAGGATGGAGGCGTTGACGGGGACTTCGCGCCAGAGGAGGCGGGTGAAGCCGCGCTGTTCGAGCACCTGGCGGATGAGGCGGCGTGAGGCGCCAAGCGCGGAGCCGGCGTCGCGGGAGAGGAAGAAGGTGGCAACGCCGATATGGGAGCCCTCGAAGGGGTTGCCGGAGAGCTCGGTCCAGAGGCGCTTGAAGTAGGCCTGCGGGAGCGCGGTGAGGATGCCGGCGCCGTCGCCGGTCTGCTGGTCGGCGTCTACGGCGCCGCGGTGGGCGAGCCGTGCGACGGCAGAGAGGGCGTCGCGGACGATGTCGTGGGAGGCCTCGCCGGAGATGCGTGCGAGAAGTCCTACGCCGCAGGCGTCGTGCTCAAAGGTGGCGTCGTAGAGCGGGAAGGAGGGATGGGTGGGGGTTTGACGCATGGGAATTGCCGGAGCTTTGGCGCAGGAGATTGGCCCATCATTGTATGGAAACCGAGCGCTAGCGCAATGCGTCAAATCGATCGGGGCGCGGGCAGGTTAGAGGAGCCCTGCGAGTCGCTTTGCCTCGAGCTGGATGACGGCAGAATCGACGGCCTTCATGAGGCTGGTGATGCGCTGGAGTTCGGCGTCGAGCTGGGCGACACCTTCGCGGAGATTTTCAGATTCTCCGGCGGAGGAGAGGTGGGAGGCGATGCGGGCGTAGCGGCCCCACTTGCCCATGCCGGGGATGTAGGGGATGCCGCCGCCGCGGTTCTGCTGGGCCTGCTGGCGGAGGTTCTGTTTCTCCACTTCGAGCTCGGCGAGCCGCTCGGCGATCTGCTTGCGGCCCGATTTGAGGGCGGCGATGGCGCGCACCACTTCGGCGGGGTTGCTGGTTGTGACGACGACGCGGTCGCTCTCGAACTGGACGAGGGGCACGGGCTTGGACATGGGCCGGTCTCCGGACGGTGAGAAGGGGCTCTACCTTGGCGTTGTCGGGCTGGGCAAGCGGGTGGCTTGCCAATGGGGGCTGCGCCCGATACGAGCCGCCGCGCATCGGTTCCGTCGGAAGTTGGCGTGAACCCGGCCGGAGGCGAGCACATGGGACTGAGCGTTGGCATCGTAGGACTACCGAATGTGGGCAAGTCCACCATCTTCAATGCGCTGACGGCAGCAGGGGCTGCATCGGCCAACTATCCGTTCTGCACGATCGACCCGAACGTGGGCGTTGTCCCTGTGCCGGACGGTCGGCTGGAGCGCATCCAGAAGTTCATCAAGACCGACAAGGTCATCCCGACCTCGGTCGAGATCGTCGACATCGCCGGCCTGGTCGAGGGTGCCTCCAAGGGTGAGGGGCTCGGGAACAAGTTCCTGGCCAACATCCGCGAGACCGACGCCATCATGATGGTGGTGCGCTGCTTCGACGACCCGAACATCATCCATGTGGCGGGCAAGGTTGACCCGATCCACGACATCGAGGTGATCGAGCTCGAGCTCATCTACGCCGACCTCGACAGCTGCGAGAAGCGGCTCAAGAAGGCGCTGGCGAACTCCAAGTCGGGCAAGCAGGATGCCAAGGACGAGGCGGCGCTGTCTCAGCGGCTCTACGACCACATGGAGAAGGGGCGCCCGGCGCGATCGATGCCGATGAACGAAGAGGAGCTGCTGCTCATCAAGAGCTTCCAGCTGCTGACGGCCAAGCCGGTGCTCTACTGCTGCAATGTGGCCGAAGATAACCTGCCGAACGGCAACGACTGGTCGGAGCTGGTGAAGGGGCGCGCCGCGCAGGAGAAGGCGGAGTGCGTGATCGTCTGCGGCAAGATCGACGAGGAGCTGGTGGGCCTCGCGCCTGCAGAGCGTCAGGAGCTGCTGTCGGCCTATGGCATGGAAGAGCCGGCGTTGAACCTGCTGATCCGGGGCTGTTACAAGCTCCTCGGCCTGCAGAGCTACTTCACGGCGGGCGAGAAGGAGATCCGGGCCTGGACGATCCGCATTGGCGACACGGCGCCCCAGGCAGCTGGCGTGATCCACACCGACTTTGAGCGCGGCTTCATCCGCGCCAACGTCTTCACGCTCGAGGATCTCGAGGCGCACGCGACAGAGGCGGCCATCCGTCAGGCCGGCCGGCTTCGTGCAGAGGGCAAGGAGTATGTGGTCAAGGATGGCGACATCCTCCACTTCCTCTTCAACGTCTGAGCGCCGCGAGTAGCCATCCGACCCGCAAAAAGGCGGGCACCGCTCGGGGAGAGCCGCGAGCGGTGTGTCCAAGGAAGGACAGAGGCAGGAGCATGGAGGAGAAGAGGGGAAGGTTGGGAGCAAGGAGACCAAGTGAGCGTCTGGCGACGCCCTCCTCCGCGGCTTGTGACCGCCTCAGTTTCCGATTCGAAGTTGGGTCAACCTAGTGATCCAGGCAGCGGTTCGTGAAGGCGCGCTTTGTGCCATTGTGTTGACCGCTGCCGACAGCTCGGTTGTGACGCACCGCATCGGGCGGTCTCGATAGAATCTGCAGGGCTGCGTCTGTCCGATCGCGTGACGAGTGACTAGCCTCCGAGCACTTCCGCGCACGGGCCTGCACAAGAGACCGCCGTCGAAGCGAAACCATAGGAACAGTCCTGCGACGAAGCAGGCGTGAACGGGACCAGTCGCAATGATGCAGAACAAGCAGTGGGCAGTGGGTTTGGTGTCTCTGGCGTTGCTGGCCTGCGACGAGGGGGCGCCGTCGGGCGAGGCGAAGACGCTTCGCTCGAGCGCGCAGCTCATCGAGGGCGGCACCGTCGATCGGACCGACACGCAGGTTGTGGGGCTTGCAATCAACCTTGGCGGCGGTGGCGGTGGCCTCTGCTCCGGCTCTCTGATCGCGCCTAACCTGGTGCTCACGGCCCGCCACTGTGTGTCTGAGCTGTCGAGCGAGACGGTCGATTGCAACACGGCAGTCTTCGGCGACGTCTATCCTGCGAGCAGCTTGAACGCGACCACCAACGTGACGGTCAGTTTTAGCGGCCGTGGCGGCTATCGAGGGCAGGAGATCTTCGTTCCCGAGCAGAGCACCGATGTCTGCGGCTACGACGTGGCCCTGATTGTGCTGGCCGAGAATGTACCGGCCAACCTGGCTGAGCCGATCACGCCGCGGGTCGATACCGCGGTTGTGCGCGGCGAGGGCTACACGGCGGTCGGATATGGCTCGACGGCGGACGGCACGGGGAGCGGCACCCGCCGCATGCTCGACAACCTGAGTGTGCAGTGCTCCGGGCGCCAATGTGGTTTCTTCGGGATCACATCCACCGAGTGGGTTGGAAGCGACGGCGTATGCCAGGGCGACTCGGGTGGGCCGGCTATTGATGAGCTGGGCCGGGTTATCGGGGTTGCCTCGCGCGGCGGCTCGGGTTGCGTGGGTAGTGTTTATGCGGGTGTGGCTCCGTGGGGGAACTGGATCCGCGAGAAGGCTGAGTATGCGGCCATCGAGGGCGGTTACCCGCCCGCGCTCTGGGTGACCGAGGGGATCACCGACCCTGGCTTCTTTGATAACGACGCCGACGGTGTGCTCGATGCCGACGACAACTGCGTTGGTGCCACCAACGCTGATCAGGCAGACCGCGACGCCGACGGTGTTGGCGACCTCTGCGACCCTGACTTTGCGGCTGACCGCAGCGGCTTCTGCGATGTCTGCAATGCCTGCGAGGCCGACGCTGACTGCGGCGACGGAGGCCTCTGCGTCAACTTCGGCACGGGCGGCTGGTGTACCACGAACTGCGCCGACGGCGTCGCCTGCCCCGGCGACACGGCCTGCTTCGACATCGTCTTCGGTGGTGCGAGCCGCTACCTCTGCCTCAACCCTGACGCGGGCGCCGCCGGCATCTGCAACAGCGACTATGTCTGCGTCGACCCCTCTACGCCTGAAGCTCCGGCCCCCGATGATGGGTCTGGCGCTCCCGCCGTGGGCTTCACCGCGGTCGTGACGGCCAAGACGGAGAGCGGTTGCGCCGCCGGTGGCTCTGCCGCGGGCGCTGCGGCGCTCGGCATGTTGGCGGGCCTCATGGCGCTTCGGCGCCGGAGCCTTCGCCCCGTCCGATAATCTGGAGTGCTAGGGGGCAGTTGAGGTAACTTTGGGGATACTCCCTGCCCAAGGTTCGCTCATGGCTCCTGTCTCGTTCCGGTATGCCTCACTTCTTGTGCTGTTCTTTGCCGCCTGCGGCGATGACAAGGGCGGGTCCAACGCTGCCGTAGACAGCGGTTCGGGCGACACGGGCGCGGTGACCGACAGCGGCTCCGGCGCGAGCGACACTGGCATCGACACAGCTACCGATACTGCGGCCGATACTGCGGAGGATACCTCGACGGGTCCGCGCTGTGACGACGATGAGCGGCGGGTGGGCGACCGCTGCTTCTCCAACCAGGATCGGAGCTGTCTGATCACCGCGGATTGCCGCGCCGAAGAGGAGGAGGCATGCGATCTCAGCAGCCTCAATCGTGATGGCTTCGGCGTCTGCCGCTACACGCCGCCCGCACCGCTGGTCTGCCCCGGCGCGCCAGGCTGCGCGACCGCCGCGGGCTCGCTGCAGGCTGGTTTTGCGCGGCGGAGCATCACGCCGCAGGGGTGGGAGTCGGCGCGGCCCGCCTTCATGGACGAGGGGCTGATCTTCACCGGTGATGTGCGCGACCCCTCGACCTTCTGCGACTGTGGTCTCGACATGGTCTGCCCCGCCACGCCAGCCTTCGCGGATTGCGTGACGGTTGGAACCTACGCCGGCCCCGACGCCGATGGGACCGAGGGCGACGGTGAGATGCAGGGCATCTGGCTCGCAGGCTTCGATTTCTCGCGCCCCGCGCAGCTCTGCGCTGAGGAGCGTACCGGCGCGGCCTGCGACGCGGCGACCAACCCGGACTGCTGCGTCTCGCGCCGCGCCCACGACGATGTGGAGGTCAATGTGGTGGTGTTCGACCAGGGCGAGACCCGCATCGCCTACGTGGTGATCGACGCTATCGGCTTCTTCTACAGCGACGTGCTCCGCATCAAGAAGCTGCTGCCGGCATCGCTCGGCGTGGACCAGCTCCTCATCTCCTCGACCCATGACCACGAGGCACCCGACACGATGGGGCAGTGGGGCCCGGGCACGGCGGGGTCCGATCTGCCCGACATTTCGGGGGTCAATAACCCATGGATGGCAACGCTCTTTGCGAAGGTCGTGGAGGGTGTGGCGGAGGCAACGGGCGCGCTGGTGCCTGTCGATCTCTACGCGTCGGAGGTGAACACCGGCTGGGACGGCGTCTCGCTCGATGACTACCGGTCGCCCTACATCCTCAACGACCTGATGGTGGTGCTGCAGTTCGTGCGCGATGGCGGCGATCCTGCGAACCAGGACGACACCGTCGGCAGCATGGTCAACTGGCACAACCACCCGGAGGTGATGGATGACCGGAACACCCACATCACCGCCGACTACCCGGGCCCGACCCGTCGCTACTTCTCGACCGGGATGGGTGCGAGCGTGCATCTCGATGACCCTGCCGTGGTGGAGCCGGCGCTGACCGGCCTTGGCGGTCTGACGCTGTTCACCACGGGCTCCTGCGGCGGCATCACGGGCCCCGGGTCGGTGTCGGTGAAGACCCGCGACGGCCGCTACCTCGAAGACCCCACCTGGGAGAAGAACGATGCGCTTGGCCAGCGGCTGGCGACGATTGGGCTCACGAACCATGCCTCGAACCGGGTGCGGATCGCCGACGAGTCGCTCTCCTTTACCCATCTCGACTACCTTGCCGATGTGCAGAACGGGCAGTTCCATCAGGCGTTCTTCGGGCTCAAGCTCTTTGCCCGCGATGTCTACAACTGGCGGTTCTCGGATGGCCTCGTCGGGCCTGAAGTTTTTCCGCAGATACGCACAGCGGTCACGCGGCTGCAGATTGGCGGCGTGACCTTCCAGACCTTCCCGGGCGAGCTCTTCTCGGAGACGATGACGGGCGGTTACAAGCTAGGCAACACCGCGAAGCAGCCCATTGTGGGCGACCCCGAGCGGCTGGATTGCGCGGCCGACGACCTGCTCGCGCCCGACGGAAGCGGCGAGGCTGCGGGCTTCCCCTGTCTCGTGCCGCCCGACCACCAGATCCCGCCGGACCTCGATGCGGCGCCGACGAGCGGCTTCCTCTATCGTGAGCTTCCGGGGCAGTTCATCTACGCCATCGGGCTGGGCAACGACGAGCTGGGTTACATCGTGCCGCCCTACAACTTTGTCGTCGACGCGGTGTCGCCCTACTACATCGAGCCCTACGACCACTACGAGGAGACCAACTCGGTGGGCGACCGGATGCTACCCAACCTGCTCTCGAAGATTACGGAGCTCTGGGGCGGTGCGGTGGACCTGAGCGAGCGGCGTTAGCGGCGAGCCAGACCCGCGCGTTGGCGGGGCGTGGGGCCCTGTTTGACCCGGAGGTCGCACAGTGCCGCGCGATGCAGGGCTCGCATCCTTGGATCCGGGGACTGCACATACAAAGAGGCCGACCTGGTCAGAGCGCCGAGAGGGCGGTTCGAGCAGGGCGGCCTAGGGTTCACCGACTCGGAGGCGCGGAGCTACCGCGCGCCGGTTCGGACGCGGGAGTCTAGATGCAGAGGCCGATGCCCGACTCGTCGATGACGCCGTCGCAGTCGTTGTCGTAACCGTCGCGGCAGCGCTCAGGGCGGCTCGGGTTGAGGGCGTTGGTCTGGTCGTTGCAGTCGCCGCCCTGCATGGTGCTGAGCGCCTCTCCGCTGTCGTTGCAGTCGGTGTCGATGAAGGAGAGGATGGTGCGGGTGTCGCTGCGGTAGCCGTCCCGATCCTCGTCGCGGTAGCAGACTTCGGTGGTGTCGCAGTCCCCATCGATGCCGTCGCCCGTGATCTCAGAGCTGCCGGGGAAGGCGATGGCAACGGCGTCGTTGCAGTCTGTGTTGTTGGTGGAGATGCCCGGAACGAGCAGGCAGGTGAAGTTGCCTGCGGCAGTGGCGTCGCCGTAGCCGTCGAGGTCGAGATCGGGGAAGGTGATGACCGAGAAATCCTCGTCGATGAGGCCGTCGCAGTCGTTGTCGATCTCGTCGCAGAGGTCGGAGCGGCCGGGATAGCGGGCGTTGTCGGTGTCGTCGCAGTCGCCAAGCGGGACGGCGGAGGAGGCCTCGCCGGTGTCGGCGCAGCTGAGGTTGGCAGAGGCGATGGTCGCCTCGGAGCGGTAGCCGTCTGCATCTGCGTCTGCGAAGCAGAGCTCGCCACCATCGCAGTCGCTGTCGCGGCCGTCGGCGACAGTCTCGGTTGCGCCAGGGTAGACGCTGGGGCGGGTGTCGTCGCAGTCGCCGTCGGGCGTGGCTGCGTTTGCGTAGCCGGCCAGGATGCAGTTGGAGGTGGCAACCGAAGTCGAAGTGCTGGTGCGGATGCCGTCGTCATCGAAGTCTGCAAAGCAGAGCTCGTTGCCATCGCAGTTGGCGTCGATGTCGTCGCCGGCGATTTCGGTGGCGCCGGGGTTGGTGTCGGCGTCGCTATCGTTGCAGTCGCCCGTGACGGTGGCAGAGTTTGCGGGACGTTCGCAGGTGCGGAGGCCGGGGTCGGCGATGTCGCCGAAGCCGTCGCTGTCGAGGTCGCGGAAGTAGACGGCGATGGTGAAGCCGTCATCCACGATGCCATCGCAGTCGTCGTCGATGCCGTTGCAGACCTCGGTCTCGGGCAGGACCTCGCCTTCGCAGGCGTCGAAGGTTCCTTCGGCGCAGAAGCGGAGGCCGCTCTGGCAGATGCCGATACCGGCCGTTCCCGCGAGGCCAGAGTAGCACTCGGCGGTAAGGACCTCGCTGTCGGCGTTCTCGTCGGTCTCGCCGTCGCAGTCGTCATCGAGGCCGTTGCAGGACTCGGTGCCGGCGGTCTGGCTCGGCGTGCAGTTGTTGTTGCCGCGGACGCAGGTGAGGGCGCCGCTCTGGCAGACGCCAAGGAGGCCGGTGTCGCAGCTGTCGCCGTTGGTTGCGACCTGTTCATCTGACTGTCCGTCGCAGTCGTTGTCGCGGTTGTCGCAGAGCTCAGCAGAGACGGTGTTGAGGCGGGCGTTGTCGTCGTCGCAGTCGGTGCCGCCACAGGCGGGCCCGCGGCCGAAGGTGTCGCCGTCGGCATCTTCGCAGAAGTCGGAGGGTGCGCAGGTGTCGGTGGCGGGTGCCGTGGGGATCATGGCCGGAGCGCAGGCGAAGCCTTCGGGGCAGTCGGTGACGCAAGCCTGTGTGCAGATGCTCCCGTCGGGCAAGACGAGGCAGAGGCCTGAGGCGCACTGGGAGTCGACCTCGCAGGGCTCGCCGAAGGCAGCGCCCCCCAGGGAGGTGTCCGAATCTCCGCTTCCGTCGGTTTCGCCGCTTCCGTCCGGGTCGACAGCCGTGTCTTCGGTGCTGGTGTCGGCGCCGCTGTCAGCGCCGGTGTCTTCACAGCCTTCGCCGGTGAAGAGGTTGCAGCCCGTTGCCGTATCGGCCTCGGTCTCGGTGCCCGTCTCCTCGCTGGAGCAGGCGGAGGCGAGCGCGAGGGTGGCGAGGAGCAGAGGCAGGCGGAGAGCGGAAGCTCGCAGGGTCATGGTCGCACCGGGAAATGGGCGTGGAATGCCGGCGAAGAAACCCCACCGGATACGGATCCAATCATACCCACGACGACGGTTTGCGACAAGAAAAGCGGCGATGCTCCTCTTGGGAGCTATGACGCAGTGCGTGGTGTGCGTTATCGACCCTTGCCCTGCAGCTTCAGCTCGACCTCTTTGAGCTTGGGCTCATACTTGCGGAGCATTTCGCAGCCCTGTTCGTAGCGGGCGTCGCAGCTCTGGCGGAGGAAGGCGAGACCGCGTGCAGCGATCGCATCGTCGCTCACCTGGACCATCCGGTTTCCCAGCTCGAGGCAGGCCGAGATGAGGCCCTGCTTGCAACCGGCTTCATAGAGTTCGACGACGGCGGGATTGATGGTGTTGCTGTCCTGGTCGGGCTTGGCATCGAGCGTGGCTGTGGCCGCCGCAATGCAGCTGATGGCAGAGCCTCCGCTGCGGCAGGCAGCGGCACCGTCGGTCGCCACCTTCTTGAGCAGCGCGTCGGCCTTTTCGAGGTCTTTGGCGACCCCCTCTTCAAAGCGATACATGTCTCGAAGTCGGAGGCAGGCGGCGAAGTTGCTTGCGTTGCAGCCGCTCTCGTAGAGTTCGCGCGCCTTGCTCCAGTCCTGCTTGGCGCCGGTGCCGTCGTGGTAGGCATTGGCTTCGAGCACGCAGGCGTTGGGGTCGCCCGCGGCGCAGTCGGAGTTGTAGACGACGAGCGCCTGTTCGGCCCAGTCGTTGGGCAGCGTCTCGCTGCCGAGTCGGGAGGGGTCGAAGCCGGAGGCGATCTTCATCGTCTTGACAGGCGCTGCCGCAGCAGAGCCCTCGGCGGCCTTGGATGCCGCGCCGGAGGCCTCACCGCTTCCGCTTCCGCTGCCGTTGCCCGCGGCGGAGCCACCAGAGCAGTCACAGCTCTCTTGCTCGCAGGCAGCGAAGGCGAGGATTGCAGAAAGTGCGAGCAGCCGGGGCAGAGAGGAGCGCATGTTTCACCTGTGCAGAGAGCGGGGGATGGGGAGCATCGTATCGGAGCCGACGAAAGTCTAGTGGGCAGAGCGGGGGTCGTGCAATTTTGCGACGCGTCAGGGCGCAGCGGGGTTGCAGAGGATGGCGCCCGACGCATCCATGAAGCAGCCTCCGCGGTCGGTCAGCTGCACCCGCTGGCTGATGCGGGCGCACCGGCTTCCGCCGTAGACCTCTACCTCGAGGTTGGCTGTGACGCCGCTCCATGCGGCAGCGATTGGCGGGTCGAGGAGGAGCAGAAGGTTGGGGTCGACCGAACTGCCGTCGGCCTGAGGCTCGAAGAAGAGCGCTGTCTTGGTGGCCGGGAGCAGGAGGCGGCCGGTGTCGTCGCTCAGGCGCATGGAGGCCTCCATGCGGGGCGGGAGCGTCTCGTCGCTTCGGAGCGCGAAGCTGACAAAGACAAGGCCCTGGAACCCGGCGGTGATGGGGAGCAGTCCGACGGCGCCAAAGGCGGAAAAGTTGGCCTGGTCGGGGTCGGTGGTCCCCATCTCTACGACGACAGGGCGGGCGAGCGGGCTACAGCTGTCTGCTGGCTCGGGTGCTACGGCCGGCTCGTCGGAGCAGGCCGCTGCGAGGAGGGTGAGCAACAGGAGCGCTCTCATGCGGCCGGCTTCTGCCCGGGAGTCATCAGCAGGTGTAGGGCGCCGACGGGCAGGGCGACGAGGAGGGGCAGGATGTGGAGCAGGAGCCGGAAGACGAGCATGGAGGCGACCACCTGCTCCGGTGGGATCTGGTCCTTGAGGAGCAGGCTCAGCACGGTCTCCAGAACGCCGATGCCGCCAGGTACATTGCTCACGGTCGCGACGAGGATTGCCACAAGGTAGGCGAGCAGGATGCCGAAGTAGCCGACGCTCCCCGCCCCGGGCAGGAGCAGATAAAGCAGGGCGGCGAGTACCATCCACTCCAGCGCGGAGAGGGTGATCTGGGCGAGTGCCGTGCTGCCCGAGGGCAATGCGAGCCGTGAGGCGATCCAGCGGGGCAGGGGCCAGCCGCGGACGGTGACGCCGAGGTAGCCGACGAGGAGGAGGAAGCTGGCGAGTGCCGCGGCGATACTCCCCCAGGGGGGCAGGTGGAGCGCTCTCTGGATGAATTCCTGGGCGAGGAGTCCGGCAGCTGCCACCAGGACGAGGAGGCCAGAATAGGTGGTCGCCGCGACAAACCCAATGATGCCAAGTCGGACGCGGGGCGGGACACCCAGCCGGCCGTAGAGGTGGTAGCGGACCGCGCCACCGGCGATCATGTTGGAGCCGACCGCGTTGCCAAGCGAGAAGGAGAGGAAGGAGATGAGGAAGACCTTGCCGTAGGGGGTCTTCAGACCTGCGTGCCGGAGGGCGAGGAGGTCGTAGACGGAGAGCAGCCAGAAACTTGTCATCACCAGTGCGACGCCGCCTGCGATGGAGAGCGGCGGCGTGGCTCGAACAGAGGAGAGGATGTGCGGGAGCGAGAGACCGCGGGCGAACTTGAGCACCATGACGATGGCGAAGTAGGCGACGATAAGGCCGAAGGCCCACGAGAGGAAGCGTCGGAGCGGCCGGGGCGCGTCGGGCGTTGCCGCTTCGTCTGCGGGTGTTGGCTGCTCAGATTGCAAAGGTCACAGGCTCTTTGGGGGCGGCGTAGTGGACGATGAGCATCGAGCCTACTGCCTGCTGCTCCGTGGAACCAGCATCGAGACGCGATGAGGTTCAAGGAGTGCGAGGCGCCGAGCATTTGCAGCAGCTGTGAATGGCATGGGTTTTCCTGATCGTTGAGGCGGCTGCCGCTGGGGGTGTGTCTAGCGGCGCGCGCCCGCTGCGGCCAACAATCCGGCCGTGGGGCGCCAAGGTTGCCATGCCGCTGTGGCTCGGCTAGCAGCGCGATAGAGGGTTTGATGTCACCCCGCGCGGTATGGCGTGGGCCATTGCGCACTGGAGGAACCTTGTTCTGTCCCACCTGTGGAGCCAACAATCCGGTGAGCGCGATTGCCTGCAAGGCCTGCGGCGCGGTCATGCCTGGTATCAGCGAGGTCTTCACGATGGACTCGCTGAGCGGTAACGTGCCGAGCCAGGCGGAGCCGCGGCAGCAAGACCATCGCGCGGGCGTTGCGGTGCAGGAGTCCTACGGGCGTGGCGGTCAAGGGCCGTCGCTGCTGGGCCGCGTGAAGCTGGTCGTGGAGCAGGGCAAGATTCTCGGCGAACAGTTTCTGCTGAGCGACTACGAGATGATGGTTGGTCGTTACGATGCCGGCTCGGGCCGCTGCCCCGACATTGATTTGACGGCGCAGGACCCTGCCTACGTGCACCGTCAGCATGTGCGCATCTCCTTCAGCCCTGCAGGGGAGTCGATCACGGTGCACGACATGGGCGGCCGCAACGGAAGCTACGTGAACAACAAGCTCATCGACCGCAGCGGCGCCGCAAGGATACGACCCGGCGACAAGCTCCGAATCGGTCGTGTTGTGATGCGTCTGCAGCTCGCGCCCGAGGTCGAGGGCGACAAACACTCCTGAGCGTGGCGGCTGATTGGTAGTCTCGATGGTGCAGTCTCAAGTTCGTCGTGCAGCACCGGAGCAGTGGCAGTACCGCCAGCTGCTGGTGGGTGTGGAGGCGTTTGATGCGGGTTGGCTGACGGGCGAGCAGTTTGCTGCGGCGATGGGGCGCGCGGTGGCTGGCGACAGTTCGGAGGAGGCGCTCTGGGTGACGCCGGGGCTGCTCTCCGGGGAGCAGTTGCGCGTGGTGTCTCGCCGCGTGGAGCGCCGGCTCGAGCGCACCGCATCGACCTCCGCTGTAGACCCGCTGCTCGACGCGCTGGATGCAGCGGCCGAGCAGCTCGCGGAGGGTCGGCTCACAGCCAGCCCTCCCGAGACTGAACGTTACGCGCTCGGCGATCTGCTGGGCGAGGGGACGAGCGGCCGCGTGGTCCGGGCCTACGACCGGGAGCTGGGGCGCTGGGTTGCGATGAAGCTTCTGCGTCAGTTCCCGAGCGACCCGCAGGAGGAGGCGCAGCTGCAGAGCGAGGCGCGCGCCACAGGCCGTCTCGACCACCCGGGCATCGTCGCCGTCTACGACCTCGGCCGGCTGCAGGACGGTCGCCTCTACTACACGATGCGTGAGGTGCCGCGTCGGACGCTGCGTGACCTGTTGGAGGGTCTGGCGCGGAATGATGCGGCGACCCTGCAACGGGTTGGTCCGCTCGCGCTGATGAATCTCTTCCTGCAGCTCTGCAGTGCGATGGAGTTTGCCCATGCGCGCGGTGTGGTGCATCTGGACCTCAAGCCGGAGAACATCATGATCGGCGACTTCGGCGAGGTACAGGTGATGGACTGGGGCGAGTCGCATTGGGCGGAGCAGACAGGTGCCGAGGAGCGCCGGCGCGGCGGTACGGCTGCGCAGTCGGTCGGGACGCCATCCTACATGTCGCCCGAGCAGGCGCGTGGGCAGCATTCGAAGTTCGGTCCGCTGTGCGATGTCTACGCGCTGGGCGTGATTCTTTACGAGATGCTGACTTTCCGTCAGCCTTCGTTGCGCGACAACGCGATGCTCACGATGATGGCCGTGATCACGGAGCACATTGTGGCCCCGAGTGTGGTTGCGCCCGACCGTTGGATTCCTGAGACGCTGGATGTGATTGTCATGAGAGCACTCGAAAAGGATGCCGAGGCGCGTTGGCCCTCGGTGCAGGCCTTCGCGGCGGCGTTGAAGCGTCATCTTGAGCAGCGGAATGCCACCGGTCTTCAGATGAGTCTGTCGTGAAGTGGCAGCACATGCTTGAGATCTCGCCCGAGGTTGCGGGGGAGCGGATCGATCGGGCGCTCGCGCGGTTGAGCCAGGGTTCGGAGGAGCCGCTTTCACGCGGCGAGAGCCGGCGCTGGATCGACGCAGGTCGGGTCTATCTGAACGGTCGCCGGGTGAAGCTTGCGGGCCGGATTGTTTTTGCTGGCGACTCGCTGACGACCGCGGAGGCCGAGGCGGCCGCTGCGCCGGTGGCATCGGGCGGCATGGACTGGGCCGAGGCGGTGCTTTTTGAGGACGATGACCTGATTGTGGTCAACAAGCCGTCGGGCATTCCGTCGCAGCCCACGCGCGACCCGCTGCGCGACAACGCGGTGGAGTCGGTTTCTCGCTTCCTCTCGGCGCGTGAAGGTCGGCAGCTCTCGGTGAAGCTGGCCCACCGGCTCGATCGCGACACGAGCGGCGTGCTGGTGATGGCGAAGACCGACCGCGCGATCACGCAGATGGGCGAGGCCTTTGCGGCCCGCGCGACGCAGAAGACCTATGTTGCGATTGCGCGTGATCGGCTCAACACGGCCGAGGCTGCCTGGACGGTCGATGACCATCTTGCGGCGCAGCGGCTGGAGGGCGGCATGACGATCATGCGGTCGGTACATCGTGGCGGAGACCGTGCGACGACGGCCTTCACGACGCTCTCACGGGGCGACGGCTATGTCTGGATTGAGGCGCAGCCCCATACGGGCCGCATGCACCAGATCCGCGCCCATCTCGCGGGCTCGAAGCTGCCGATCCTGGGCGACCTGCTCTACGGAGGCCCGCGGACGGCGGGCGGCAACAGCGCCGCGCGTGTGATGCTGCATGCGCGGAAGTTGGTCTTTCCCCATCCGATCACGCGGGCGGAGATGACCATCGAGGCGCCCATCCCGGCCGACATGCTGCTCTTCGCGGTAGGCGACGCGGCCGGTTAGCAGCGGATCTCGCGGAGGCGGATGAGCGGGCCCTCGGTGGGGGTTCCTTCGCGCAAATCGACGACCAGCTCTGCGAACCAGATGAGGTCGCTCTGCGGGTCCAGCAGGTTGTGGCGCACCTCCCAGACCTTGGGCGCTACGAGCTTGAGCGTGGTGTGCTCGGGCATGCGCGAGGCATGGTCGGAGCGGAGCCAGTCATACTCTTCGAAGAAGGGGGCGATGGCCTGCTCGAGCCGCGCGGGGCTCCAGGGGTCGTGGATCTCTGTGAAGAGGCAGGCGATGGCCTCCTCGTAGTCGCGTGCGGCGAGCGCCTTGACGAGGCTTGCGAGCTCGGCGCGGATGCGGGCTGCGAAGGCG
>JABMMX010000147.1 GCA_013205435.1 Deltaproteobacteria bacterium | reverse complement strand
GGGCTGGCGCTGATGGCGCTGGTGGTGACGCTGGTGAACCTGCTGACCTGGCCGCGGGGCATCGCGCGGGCGACCGATGCGGCGCGCTGGAGCGTGCTGATTCCAGCGCGCAACGAGGAGCAAAACATCGAGGTGGCGATTCGTTCTGTCTTCACGGCGCTGCCCGAGGTGGGCGAGGTGGTGGTCTGCGACGACCACTCCACCGACAGGACGCCGGAGATCCTCTCGGGGCTGCAACGGGAGTTCCCGCGGCTTCGGGTCATCGCGGGGCGGACACTGCCCGACGGTGTTGTCGGCAAGCCCCATGCCTGCATGCAGCTTGGCTATGCGGCGACGGGCGACCGGCTCTTCTTCCTCGACGCCGATGTGCGGCTCGAACCGGGCGCCTTCCAGCGGCTCGAAGGGCTCTTTGCACGCCACCGAGCCGCGGTCGTGACGGCCGTACCGCGGCAGGAGACGGCCTCGCCGCTCGAGCGGCTGGTGCTGCCCATGCTGCACCTCACCTACGCCTCTTGGCTGCCCAACGCGCTCGTCTACGCATCGAAGGATGTGCGCTTTCTCGCCGCCAATGGTCAGGTGCTTGCCGTGGAGCGGAGCGCCTACGAGGCCATCGGCGGCTACGCTGCGGTGAAGCACGAGGTGGTGGACGACATGGCGCTCTGCAGGCGGGCGAAGGAGCGGGGGTTTCGCGTGGTCTTCGCCGACGGCCACCTGCTTGCGCGCTGCCGCATGTATGCCTCAAACGAGGCGCTCTGGAAGGGCTTCACCAAGAACCTCTATGAGGGGATCGGCGGCAGCCTCTTCGCACTCACGGCGGTGACGGGCCTCTACGCCGCGGCCTTTCTCGCGCCCTGGGCGCTGGCAGCCGCCTCCGCGAGCTGGAGCGCCTTTGCGCTGCCCGCGGCGGTTGGCGTGGCCGCAAACCTGACACAGCGGAGCCTCCTCGCAGCGCGTCACGGTTACGGCCCCGACTCCGTCCTCCTGCACCCGCTCGGCGTGCTCGTCTTCCTCGCCATCGCGATTGACTCCGCACGGCGCACACGGCAGGGGCGCATCGAGTGGAGCGGCCGCACCTACGCCGAGCGGTCGAAGCGAGAGGTAGCGCCATGAGCAAACAGATTGTTGTCATCGGCGCCGGCATCGGCGGGCTCGCCGCGGCGATCCGGCTCGCTGCAGCGGGACACTCTGTCACGGTCTTCGAAGCGCTCCCACGCGCCGGCGGCAAGGCAGGCATCGCGGAGCACGACGGCGTGACCTTCGACACTGGCCCGACCCTGCTCACCATGCCCGAGGTCTTCGACGACCTCTTTCGCGCCGCCGGCACCAGCCTCGCTGAGCAGGTGCGCCTGGTCGACCCCCTGCCGGCCTTCCGCTACCTGTGGCCGGACGGCGCCGCTGTCGACCTTCACCGCACACCCGAGGCGAGCGTCGCAGCCGTCTCGGCCGCACTCGGCAGCCGCGCCGGAGCAGAGTTCGAGCGCTACCTCGCCTACACCAAGGGCATCTGGGAGGCCGCCAACGGCACCTTCGTCGCCGGGTACGCGCCGACGCTCGGCAGGCTCCTCCGTATGGGTCCCGCCACGCTGGCAAAGTTCACCAAGATCGACCCCATGCGCTCCATGAAGCGGGCCGTCGACAGCTTCGTCTCTGAGCCCCATCTGCGCGACATCTGTCTGCGCTTTGCGACCTACAACGGCTCCGATCCCCGGGTCGCGCCGGCAACGCTCAACTGCATCGGCTGGGTGGAGCTGGGATTGGGCGGATGGGGTATCGATGGCGGCCTCTACGCGCTGGTGTCGGCGCTCGAAGCGACGGCAAAGAGGCTCGGCGTGGCCTTCGTCTACGGGCAGGCCGTGGGGAAGATCAGCAAGACGGGCGGGCGGGCTGACGGGGTGGTGCTGCAGAGTGGCGAGGCGGCTTCCGCCGACGCGGTTGTGGTCAACGCGGATGCCGCACACCTCTACCGCGCGCTGCTGCCCGACGGTACACGCCCGGGGCAGCTGCTGGCGCCGAGCACCTCGGGCATGACGGTGGTGCTCCGGGCCGAGGCGCAGGTGAAGCGGGCGCCACACACGGTGCTCTTTCCGAGCGATTACGGGCACGAGTTTGCAGACATGTTCGACCGTGGGCAGGCGCCCGAAGAGCCTACGCTCTACCTCTGCGCGCAGTCGCACGCGCATGGTCGCAGCGGCTGGGCCACGGCGGAGCCTGTCTTCGCGATGGCCAACGCGCCGGCAGAGCCGCTCGATGGCGAGACGGGCGCAGAGGGCTGGGTGGCGTTCGAGGCGCGGATGCTGAAGCGCGGCATCGATGCAGGCCTTCTCAGCGCCGGCGATGCTGTGGTCTGGCGGCGCTCTCCGCGCGAGCTTGCAGCCACCTTCCCCGACACCCGAGGAGCCCTCTACGGCGCGGCATCGAACGACCGCTTTGCTGCCTTCCGACGGCCCGCAAACAGCGCGCCTCAGCTCGACGGTCTCTTCCTGGCTTCGGGCAGCGCCCACCCCGGAGGAGGGCTCCCGCTCTGCGCGCTGAGTGGACGTCGGGCAGCCGTCGAGGCCGCCGCCTACCTGGAGCAAAAATGAGCACCTCCTCGATGAAAACCACCAACGCACGCTGGCCCGGGCCGCTCCTCGGCGTGGGGCTCATTGCATCGTGGTGCGGCCTCCTCGCCTACGCCCTCACCTCGCTCGACCCGATCGCGCAGCCGCTGCCATCGCTGCTCGTCATGCTCGCGATGATCTACCTCTCGACCGGTCTCTTCATCACAGCCCACGATGCCATGCATGGCACCGTCTGGCCGAGCCATCGCGGCCTCAACAACCTCATCGGACGCGTTGCAGTGGGGCTCTACGCAGCCTTCTCTCTCGATGCGCTCCTTGCCGCTCACAAACTGCACCACGCGGCGCCCGCGACCTCCGAAGACCCCGACTTTCATGATGGCGAGGGGGAGGCATTTGCGGGTTGGTACCTCGCCTTTCTGCGCCGCTACATCACCTGGCGCCAGATCGCAGTGATGGCGATTGCCTTCAATATCGCGGCCCATCTGCTGCACATCGCAGAGCCGCGCCTCATCGTCTTCTGGGTGATCCCCACGCTGCTCAGCACGCTCCAGCTCTTCACCTTTGGCACCTGGCTCCCGCACCGCGAACAGGCGGCCGCCAGCGACGACCACCGCGCCTCCAGCAGCAGCCTCCCGCGCTGGCTCTCGCTGCTGGCCTGCTACCACTTCGACTACCACTGGGAGCACCACGCCTACCCCCACCTCCCCTGGTGGCGCCTGCCTTCAGCGCGCTGGTCGGAGCGCCCATGAGGAGGCTGCTCCTCTGCCTGCTGCTCGTACTGCCGGCGCAGCTTCAATCGGCCGCGCCAGACGATACCGCAGCGACAACAGACCTAACCGGCACCTGGGCCCAGGTGGTCGTTCACCGGAGCCTCTCGGCCATCCCCGTCGTCGGAGATGTGGCCTCCCAGACGACCACGCGGCTGCTCGTGATGCTCTCGCAAGAGTCTGGCCTGGTGCAGGCCCGCGCCAAGGTATGTGGGATGCACATCGAGGGCTCCAAACTGGTGCGTACCTCCATCCCGCCCGCGCTGGTTCGGGCGATGCCTGAGCAGCTCTGGCATACGAGGGTGAGCGCCACCGAAGGTCGGCTGGAACTAGCGCCGTGGTCACGCTGGGATGTGCTCGGCGCCCGCCTGCAGGAGCCTTCGCGCGATGCACTGCCGACAGAGGCGAGCGACGCGCGGGTCTTCGATCAGGACGGCGACGGAAAGCCCGGCGTCACCGTTGCCGTGCGAGGCATGATCGACGGTGAAATCTTCGTGACCCAGAAGGGTTGGTCAGAGCTGCGGCCCGACCGGGTGACGGCCGACAGCATCAGCGGCTCGGTGCGCTGGCGTCAGACGCAGACCATTCTCGGCGCCAGCTCCCGCTTCCTCTCGAGCGGCCCGGAGACCCGCCCCGATCCCAAGCCCGCGGCGAACTGGTTTTCGGCGCGGCGGGTCGAGGCAGGCGCGAGCTGTGCAGAGGTCTCCGCGCTACCTGCCAGCTTCTTCCGCAGGTAGCAGGAAGGCTGCGAGCTGGCGGGCGACCTCGTCGGGCGCCTCGGTGAGCGGAAGGTGTCCCGTGCGGGCAATCTCCACCACCGAGACCGTCGGCCAGATGGCGCGCCAGCGGTGGAGCGAGGCATGAATGGCCGCGAAGGTCTTGCCTCCGCGCAGGATGAGCGCGGGCTGTGTGTAGACCGCGAAGGGCGCAACCGAACCGATCTCGTCGAGGATGCGGAGCGTGTTCCAGGCGGTGGCTGGAGGCACCGCGGCGAAGGATGCCGTGAGGTCGGTGTCGGCCTC
>JABMMX010000146.1 GCA_013205435.1 Deltaproteobacteria bacterium | reverse complement strand
GCGCGATGCGCCCGTCAGCCGGCTTTGCGATAGCAACGCTGTGGAGCGCGGCGCGACACCTGTCCAGGGCGAGGTGAGGCGTGCGCGCGAGCCCGTGGCGTCGAGCGTGATGAGGTCGCCTTGTACCGTCAGCAGCGTAAGGCCGGCAGGGCCGCCTGCTGCGTCAACAATGGCCCGCCTGTCGCCCGGGATCGGCTCGCCGAGCCGCGTCCAGTCGCTTGTCAATGCGAGGCCGAGCCCCGTCTGCGGGACCTCCGCGGAGAGCCAGACGCCATCCGGCGCAAGGGCCGCGCGCAGGCCGCCGCTCGGGACTGCCGCGCCGGTTCCGACAGGCGCCTCTGCTGCGCTTCGTTGATCGCCCGGAGCCACGCCGCTGTTCTCAAGCTGCTCTCCTGCAGAGAACCGCTCCGCTTCTACAGAGAAGCGCCAGAGCGGCTGCTGCAGGCTGCCCGTTCCACCCGTCAGCAGCGCGGAGGCCCGCCCTGTCGTGGACAGCGCCAAGATAGCCTCGTTGCCCTCCGACCAGACGACGCGTGCGCTTCCTCCCTCGAGCTCGAGACGCACCGCAGGATTAGCGAAGCCGTGACCGCGTACAAGCAGGTGCTGCTCCAGGCCTGCCGTTAGGATATCTCGGTTGGCCCACGCCAAGGTGGGCGCAATCGCCAAGGCCGACGCCGTCGTCGCCGAAGTCGCATAGCTTCGCAGCGCCTGACCATCGGCCCGCAGCGCGACCAATCCATCGGCGCCCGCAGGAACCTCAAAGGTGGCAACCCCGTCGATCACGACAGCGTTGGCCTCTGCTGCCGCTCCAGACCCGGACCATTGCGCCGATACTGCCGCGCCCTCGTCCAGTCCTGCGACCGTCGCGACGAGTGTCGCGCCTGCAGCAGCCTCCGCAGGAGAGAACTGCGTCACGGCCGGTGTCCCCGCGCCGGCGATCGCAATCGGCAGACTCTGGATGCCGTCAAAGGAGAGCGTCGCGCCACCGCCCAGCAGCGCGCCGTCTGGCCGCTCTGCAACCAGCGAGAGAACATCGCCAGAGTAACTCGCGCTCACGGGCGCCGTGGCAAGCCCCAACCCGCTCGCATCGGGAAGCACAATGCGCGGCGGCGCCGCTGCTCGGACAGGTGTGAAGAGTTGGAACCGGTAGGCTCCGCTGCGGATGCTCCCCGTCGCCGCCGGTACCACCAGCAGCGGCTCAGGAAGCTGCCCGACCGTCGCGCCCGAGACGGTCACCACCACGGGCTGAACCCCGACCGGCAGCTGCGTGAAGGTGGCACGGAGCTGCGTGCCCGCGCTCAGCCGTTCGACGCGCGCCGCAGCGACATCGCCCCAGCGTACCTCCGCCCCCTCCGGCATGCTTGCCGAGAAGAGGTCGAGGATGCCGCCGGCTGTCGTCAAGTAGCCGACCTGACCGGTCAGGCCGTCGAGCTGCTCCACGACCGAGATGCTCCAGTCGAGCCGCGCGGAGAGGCCAATGCTGTCTGTCGCGACGAGGGTGACATCGAACGCACCACTGGCATCGGGTTGACCCGCGAGACGGCTGTCTGAGCCGAGGCTGAGCCAGCGTGGCGCATCGAGCAGCGCGAGACTGACGGTATCGCCGTCGGCGTCAGAGAGAGCAGGTACAAACAGATAGTCTTCGCCACGGTTGGCCCGTGTCGCCGGGCTGTTGTCGAACGCCGGCGCATGGCCGACGCGGAGCTCGAAGGCCTGCTCCACGGATGGCTCTGCCTCACGCTGCAGCGCGAGGGTGAACGAGGCCGTGGCGGTGCCGTCATCGGGTACATCCCATACCAGTGTGCTGCCCTCGAGCGCGGCCCCCGAAGGCCCTGCGTCGAGCCTGAGCGTAACACCGTCGGCCGGCGCGTAACGGACCTCATAGGCCCACCGCTCTCCGGCCGCGACAGCTCCAGGCGGAACGCTCAGGAAGACGGGCGTGTCTTGGAAGAGGCCGCTGCCCTCGCCGCTGCCCGCTGCTTCGTCGCTGCTGCCGCTGCCGTCCGAACCGCCATCCTCCTCGAAGAAGCCGGAACTGCCTTCGCCGCCACCATTGCCCTTTCCGCCGCCAGCATCACTGCAGGCCGCGAGCGAAAGGCAGAGCAGGGCGAGGAGACGATGCTGTCGGTGGACAAGAGCGCGCATGCTGTCCTCTGCGTTGCGGGCCACAAGATTGGCCATCTCCGAATCAATCTGCACGCTTTGGCGAGCGGCCGCAACAATGTGAATCCACAGCTGTAAAAATTCGCATCTTCGCAGGCGCGTCGGCACTGAAAACTGCACAACCGACGCGACGCCCCCGCGCAAGTTGACAAGGCATGAACTCTTTGCCTAGTGCCGCGCAAAAGAGGGTAGGCATAGCCTTGTGGAGTCTTGTAAAATGGCGATAAGCGCAGATGATCTGGTCAAGCGAGTGGCAGCGGGCGAGGCGATGGAAAACGAGAGTTTTCAGAAGCTCGATCTGACAGGTGCCAACCTCAAGGGTGCCAACCTTCAGAGTTGCGACTTCACGCGCGCCGACCTGACGGGTGCCAACCTCAAGGGTGCCAATCTGCGGGGGTGCGATTTCACCTTCGCCAACCTATCGGACGCCAACCTTACCGAGGCCGACCTCTCCGAGATTCAGGGGCAGGGCGCCGACTTCACCGGCGCTAACATGGAGGGCGCCGTGCTTGAGAGCGCCGACCTTTCCAACGCCACCCTCATCTCGGCCTTGCTCATGGATGCCGACCTCTCCGACGCCACCCTGCGCAACGCCGACATGACGGAGGTCATGCTCAACGGCGCCACCCTCTCCGGCGCCGACCTCACCCACGCCAACCTCACCGGTGGCGACCTCACCGATGCCGAACTCATCGGTGCCATCCTCGACGACACTAACCTCGAAGATGTCGAAGGCTACGAGCCCGACGATGACGACTATTAAGCCTCGAGGCCTCGCAATCGAGGCCTAACAGGACTTCGTAGAGAGCCGTGGGCAACCCCCGAGAACACGGAAGCCTCACGCAAACCAGCGAGGACCTGGAAGCCTCGACTAGGTGCTGAAGCTTGTGCCGCAGCCGCAGCTGCGAGCCGAGTTCGGATTGGTGAACTTGAAGCCGCCGTTCATCAGGTCGGAGGCGAAGTCTACCTCGGTGCCGTTGAGATAGAGGTAACTCTTCGCGTCGCAGAAGACCTTTACGCCCTCCGACTCAAAGACCCGGTCCTTCTCTGCAGGCAGGTCGACCTCCAGCACGTAGGAGAGGCCGGAGCACCCGCCAGACTTCACGCCGACGCGAACACCGTGGTCCGCCGACAGGCTCTGCGAGTTCATGATTTCGAGCACGCGGCGCGCGGCCGCAGGAGTGACAGATAGAGCCATGATACCTCGTTTGATGCCGGAGGGTGGGAACTAGGTCCCATGTTAGGGCCGTGGGCCGCAAGGTCAAGTCGCAGTCGGCTCATCTTGTCGCTGAACCTGCAGCGAGTCGGCGAGCAGGAGCAAAAAGAGCTGCTCTACCAACGTGTCGGGAAGACCCAGCGCCGTGCATTCTGCCCGCAACCGCGCCAGCAGCTCCGCCTCGCGGGCCGGGTCGTGAAAGGGAAGCCCCTCTGCCAGCTTCACTGCGGCCATCCGGCGGGAGACAGCCCGCCGCGCGGCTACCAACCGAAGCAGCTCCGAGTCGATGGCATCAAACGAGGCACGAAGCTCCGCGATACCCTCACGCTGCTCGCTCATCTCAGCCGCCCTGCTGCTTGCGGATGAAGGCCGTCACGCCCTCGTTCGTCTTGCGCAGGTTCGGCTCGATGGTCCGGACAACCAGCTTCTCCACCGCCTCGCTCGCGCTCTTGGCCAGCAGGCGCGGCACTCCAATCTTGTCGGCGTGAACAACGATCTCACCGTTGATCGTCACCTCTGTCTGCGACCCCTTCGCCCGCCAGGTGTTGTGGCCGTGGCAGATGATGGCCTCGGGAAAAAAGCCGAGCACCGTCCGCCAGTCGCAGCTCTGATCGTCGAGGAACCAGGTGGCGTGGTCGGTCCAACGGAACATCTCCGGCTTCACGAAGGCGCGTATCGCGGTCGGAATCTCTCCGGCGCGCGCGTTCCAGAGGTTCACAAAGTGCACCTTGCCGGGCTCATCCCGCCGCTCCTTCACGATGATGGAGTCTATGTTGGAGAGGTAGGGCGCGAGCTCCGAGAGCCGCTCACGCTGCACCTCGTAGACCTGCTCGACCGCGTAGGGGATGGTGTCTTGAATGACGAACTTCATGCCAGCCTCTTGAGGTTTCGATGGTCGGCGATGCCATAGCAGCCGTGGCCGTCGCCTAACAGTTCCTGCCGCCGCTACGGGTTGGGATTCACGCGGATGGACTGCGCCCCATCGGCTTCGCTGCGGACCAGCAGCAGCCCAGCCGCGCTGTCGTAGCGACCGCAGATCTCCCGCGCGCTCGCCTCCACTGTCACGCTCGCACCTCTCGGGTAGAGGCGGCTCGGCAGCGCGACTTCGGTGACGCCGCCGGCTGCCGCCCTCCATGCGAGCGCTGCCGTACGCAACGCCTTGTCGAACGAGAATACAACCTCCTGCCCGGCTACGGCCGCGGGATAGGCGCGGACCAACTCGTCTGCAGCCGGCGTCTCGCTGCCATCGGGGTTCGTCAGCGAGAAGCCCTCGAGGTTCCAGTCGAAGCTGTCTGTCGAGTACTCCCAGGCCGTTGAATGGAGGCCGAACCGATCGAGCGCGTCGTATGTCTTGCGGAGGTAGAGCGCCGTGTTGGGGTTGGCCGACTTGGCCCCGAACTCGCCGAGAAAGACCGGCACCTGCCAGCGGTCACCCTGCTCGTCGAGGAAGGTCACGGGCCGCACCGCGGAGAAGTTCTCTGTGACCGGGATGCCCAGGAAGACGCGGGGGTCGTAGTAGTGCGGCGCCCAGACCATGCCGCCGCCATCCGGGCGCTCGATGAAGAAGGTCTGGTCGGTCGCGTCGGTGCCGCTCGTGTCGAAGAAGATCGGCGCGGCCGGCGCCGTCTCGCGGATCGCCGCGGCCACCTCGGTGTAGAAGGGGGTGAGCACATCGCGGCCCCAGCGCTGCTCGTTGTCGGTGCCGGGATGGGGCTCGTTGAAGATCTCGAAGCCCACCACGTTGCCGGCGGGCCAGAGCTGGCGGGCAACCTCGCGCCACATGTCTCGGAAGGCGTCTCGGGTGCCGTCGCCGTTCTGCCAGAAGCGGTCGAAGGCAGGGAAGACCTCGTCTTTCTCGTCGCTGATGTAGCGCATGAACCAGCCCTCGCAGGCTACGTTATCGGGCCGTGGCGGCACAGGCGTCGCGAGCGCCCAATCGGGAGCCCCGTCGCCGCAGTAGGCGCGGGCGAAGAGGTCCTGATGCATGTCGACCACCACGCGAATGCCGCGGCGACCGAAGGCGTCGATCAGCGCACGCACCCGCGTCAGATAGGCGTTGTCGTAGCTGCCCCGAGCCGGCTCTACCGCCTCCCAGAGGATGGGCAGCCGCACCGTGTTGAGGCCCCAGGCCTCCACGCGGGCAACATAGGTCTCCGCTGCCACATCGAAGGCGGGCGCGCCCTCTTGGCCAGGGTGGCCCGACTCGGCAAAGGGGAAGGGAAAGAAGGGCGCAGTCTTCGAGCGCCCGCCCGTGTTCACACCGCGCAGCACCACCTGTCTGCCGAGCGCATCGCGAAAGAAGCGGCCGTCGATGGTCAGCTTTGCCGTTGTGAGCGCAGGCCGCGGGAGGTCGCAGGGCAGCAGCGGCGCGAACACCGCCGAGCCCTCAGCTGAGCCCTCTCCGCTCCCGGAGCCATCCGCCACGGCAACGTCGGCCTCTGTGTTGGCGCCGCCCCCGTCGCTGCAAGCGGCAAGGAGCGTGAGCGAGGAGAAGGCGAGGGAGAGCGCTGCGAGTCTGGCGGTGAGGTTCATTGATTGGTCCTATGGCGTCGAAAGTGCGAGTGGAATGAGCAGCCAGGCCGCGGCAACGACGAGCACCACGCCCACCGTATCCAGGATGAGGCCGGCGCGGGCCATCTGACCTACCGTGAAGCGGCCCGCTCCATAGGCGATCGCGTTGGGCGGCGTGCCGACAGGCAGCGCAAAGCTGCAGCTCGCAGCCAGTGTTGTTGTGATAACGAGCGTGACGGGGTCCATGTGCAGACCGGCTGCGAGCCCCGCCATCACCGGGACCGCCGCTGCGGTCATTGCCGTGTTGCTCGCAAACTCTCCAACCCCGATGACGAGCGCGGCGACAACCGTCAGCACGAGCAGCGGAGGCGCGCCGGCGAACGAGCCCGCGACGGCGCCGAGCAGGTCGCCAACTTTGTGAGCATCGAGTGCCGCCGCGAGGCTGAACCCGCCTCCGAAGAGTAACAGCACATCCCATGGCAGCGTGCGGATGGAGCGACCATCGAGAAGCGGGCGTCGCCGCGCTCTGCCCTCACGGTCTGTGTCGGCCACCACGGGAATGGTCCAGAGCGCCATCGCCGCAGCCATCGCGATCCAACCGTCGGAGAGAGAGGCGAAGGGCTTGATGCTCCCCAGGGTGAGTTCGGCCACAAAGGGCCGAGTGACCCAGAGCACGACCGCCGTGGCAAACACCACGATCGTGAGCCGCTGACCCGCGTCGCCCGTCACAACCTCTCGCTGCACCTCGGCGATGGGCTTGGGTGCAACCTTGACGACCCAGCGGGTGATGACCCACCAGGCGATGGGCAGGAACAGCGCTGCCAGCGGAACGCCGAAGATCAGCCACTGCCCGAAGGTGATGCTGCTGTTGAGCTCGTTGCGTAGATAGGCGGCGGCGAAAACATTGGGCGCGGTGCCAAGCATCGTGGCAAGGCCGCCGATGGTGGCGGCATAGGCAACGCCCATCGTGAGCGAGCTCGCGAAGGCCGCTGATTCGCGACCATCGATGTCGTCGCTCCGCTCGGCCGTATGCACCAGACCGAGCGCGACCGGCAGCATCATCGAGGCCGTCGCGGCGTTCGACACCCACATGCTGATGAGGGCCGTGGCAGCCATCACCGCAAGCACCAGCCGGTCCATGCGCCGCCCCGCACGCACAAGAATGAAGTTCGCCACCCGATGGTGGAGCCCCGTCTGCTGCATCGCCTCGGCGATGATGAAGCCGCCCAGAAAGAGAAAGACCATCTCCTGCGCGTAGGCCGCCGCAGCCGCCTTCATCGAGGCAATGCCGAAGATGGGAAAGACCACCAGCGGCAGCAGCGCCGTGATGGAGACATGTACCGGCTCAAGCAGCCACCAGCTCCCCATCCAGACCGCAGCTGCCAGCGTGAGGCGTGCCTCGTGCGACACAGTGAGCGCCGACGTACCGCTCCCTACGGTCTCGGGAAAGAGCAGGTAGAGGCAGACCGCAGCGGCAGGTCCGGCCAGCAGCCGAAGCCAGAGAGAGAGGGTCGGGTTCATGGCCCGATTCTGCACGACTGTTACGACGAGGGCAACCGAACCGAACCGCGCCGCTGCCGCAGCCACCGCTCCAGCGCGTCGCGGCCCTCCGCGGTCAGCAGCCCGCCAAGGATGGCAGCGCCGGCAGCTCCTGACTGCTCACAGGCGTCGAGCCGCTCCGCCACAATGCCGCCGAGCGCAAGGCAGCGGACCCTTTGCCCGAGGGCCAGCGCACGGAGCCCCTCCAGACCAAGCGGCGGTAACGAACGCGACTTGGAGGTCGGCGCAAAGACCGGCGACACGAGCGCCGACGCCTCGGGGTAACCCTCCACTTGCGCCAGCTCTGCCGCGCTGTGCGCAGAGACCGAGCGGACCGTTGCGCCATCCGGCGCCCTCTCTCCGCCGCGCAGGTGCAGGCCGTCTCCACAACCTGGTCTCCACAGCGCCAAACTTCGGATGCAGGGAGTGCCACGCTCCCGCAGCAGCTCCGACCATTGGGTCGCGCTCCGAACCACGGCCTCGTCCGCCTCGTGCGCCCGGAGCCAGACCGAACCGAGCCCGGCCTCGAGCAGCGGCTCGAGCTCCTCATGGCGGAGCGGGCCGCCAAGATTCACAACCGCTCGGACCTCGAACGGCACCACGACGGGCCTCAGAGGGCCGCGACCGCAGCGGCCACCTTGTCCACATGGCCATCGACCTTCACGCCATCCCAGATCTGGCGAAGCCTGCCCTCGCCGTCGATGAGGAAGGTCGAACGGACAACGCCCGTCACCTTCTTTCCGTACATCACCTTCTCGCGGAAGACGCCGTAGCTGGTCGAGAGCTTGTTGCCGCTGTCGACGAGGAGCGTGAAGTTCAGACCATACTTCGCCTTGAACTTCGCGTGGCTCGCGGCGCTGTCTGCAGATACGCCGAGCACCACCGCGCCCTTCAACTCGGGTGTCTGGGCCTCGAAGGCGCAGGCCTCTCGGGTGCATCCAGGGGTGTCATCCTTGGGGTAGAAGTAGAGCACCACAACCTTGCCGCGGAGCGACGCCAGCGAGAGCTCGGCGCCGGTGTCGGTGAGCAGGGCGAAGTCGGGGGCGGGCTGCCCAACGGTAAGCAGAGGATTGGCCATGGAGAGGTCCGGAGAAGGAAGGTGGAAGCGGCGCGGAGACCGTGGTAGGTTAGATGCTGATTTCTCCACGAGGTTGCAATGATTCCGAATCCTCTCCGACAGGCCGCACTGGCCCTCCTTCTCCTCACCGCCTGCAACAGCGACAAGGCCTCCCCGGACCCCACCGACACGGGCGCCGCGGAGGATGTCTCCGGCTCCGGCTCCGCCGACACGGCCGTTGCCGACACCGAGGGCTCCGCTGCAGACACCGACGGGTCGGCCGATGTCTCCGAGCCCACCACCTGCCCCGATGGCCTCCCCCGTCGCGCCTGGCAGACCGCCGAGGCCGGCACCCTGCGCAACACCCTGGCAGGCGACCTCGACCTCCGCGAAGTCCCGGGCAGGAGCCTGATCTTGAGCCAGCTCTTCGACGGCTGCTCCAGCTTCATCTTCCTGCCCGACAACCTCGTCCGCTCCTCCCTGGACAACACGCTCCTCTGGTACTCCGATATCGGTGCGCTGATCGCCAACTCCCCGGAGAACGTCCACTTCGTCTTCGTCTCCGTCGCCGGCTCCGACAATGGCGCGCGCGGAAACACCACCCGCATGACCTCCGCAGTCGAGACCTCGCTCGCCACGCTCCCGACCGCCCAGAACAACGCCTGGTATGACCGCATCCATGTGCTCACCGCGCGGCGCGGGACCACCGCCACCTGGCTCGACACCGTCATGGCCTCCAGCGGCATCGGCTCCAATGGCTTCGCCATCGACCGCTTCCAGAAGCTCCGCGGCATGGGCTCCATCGCCGATGTGGAGCGCTACTCCGCCGCCCTCAACAGCGCCGGCGGCTGGCCCTACGAAGACAACATGGCCTACGCCGCCAACGAGGCCAAGCGCTTCAACTACGAGGCCGCGCTCCAGGCTCGGCTCGACGCCGAAGACGTCCTTGTCGTCCCCTTCTACAACGGCGAAATCCTCGCCCAGTTCGACGACAAGGAGTTCGAACTCCCCTCCGCCGAGGTCATCGCAACCTACGACACGCTCGAGGTCGATGTCACCTCGCTCTGCCCCAACCAGGATGGTCTTGAGTTCGGAAACTGCGGCGCCTGGGACTACCTCGCCTACCTCTGGATCTACGACGAGAACGACCAGCGCGTGGAGCTCGCCCGCTTCATCACCTCCTACCACCGCGAAGGCCGTGCCATCGTCGATGTCACCCCCGCCATCGCCCACCTCCTCGCCGGCGGCCTCCGTAAGTTCCGCTGGGAGTTTGCCCCCGAGTGGAACACGCAGCCCACCTCCACCTACCTCTCGCTCCGCTTCTCACGCCGCAACAAGGGCTACCGTCCGGCCCGCATCACCCCCCTCTTCGCGGGCGGCGCCTTTGGCCCCGACTACAACAACGGCCGCGAGCCCGTGCAGGTCGCCATCGGCGCCGACACCGTCCACACCGAACTCTACGCCGTCATCAGCGGCCACGGCGCCGACTTCGGGCAGTGCGCCGAGTTCTGCGACCACCACCACCTCTTCGCCGTAAACAACACCATCTTCGAGCAGGGCTACCCCATGGTCGGCGACCAGCTCGGCTGCGCAAAGCAGATCGACAAGGGCGTTGTCCCCAACCAGTGGGGCACCTGGTGGTATGGCCGCGGCGGCTGGTGCCCCGGCCAGCAGGTCGAGCCCTTCCGCAACGACGTTACTGCCATCGCTCCCGCGGGCACCACGGCGACCGTCCGCTACGATGCCTACCTCGGAGCCGATGTCCCCAGCGCTGGAGCGGGAAACATCAACCTCACCAGCTACATCGTTGAGTATGTAGCGATGGGTTCGGGCCAGTAGCAGACAGATCCAAGGCCGCGCCGCCTGCCAGTCAGGGCAGGCAGATCGAGCCGAACCGGAAGGTGTTGCAGATGGTTCCAGCTACGCTGGCGGCGCAATCGGCATCGCTGTTGCAGCTCACCGTGCAGATGTTGCTGCCGCCGGCCGCACCTTGGAACGACCAACAGAGCTCCGCCTCCGGCGTGCAGTCGTCGTCGGAGTCGCAGAGCCCGCCGAGCGGCGTAGCGCCGTTGCCGATGATGTTGCTGCAGGCGCCCGTGGCGTCGTCACAGATGGGCCGGATGGGGTCGATGTCGAGGCACTCGCGGCCGGCCGTCGTGCAGCGGCTGTCGGTGAAGGAGAGCGACAGGTTGTAGGTCGTGACAGCGTCGCTCGTGCCGGGGAACTGGTTCACTCGGAGCAGGTAGCGGCCCGTGGCAAGGAAGGGCGCGTTGATGGTCTCGCTGCGCGAGGCCTCGCCTGCGCTCTCACCGATCGCGACGCCGTCCTCCGTGAAGAGGAAGATGTCGAGGTCGATCGTCGTCGAGGTGGTGGCCGAGAGCGTGAGCCCTTTGCCCTCCTCCGTGACTTCGATGACGAACCAGTCGTCGTTGGCGTCGCAGATCTGCAGGCTGGTGAGGCCGGCGGTCGTCAGGAGCGCGGTCACGGCACCGGGCGAGTCGTTGGGCTCAAAGGCGTCGTCGTCGCGGCAGGAGGGTGCCTCGATCGTGGTGCAGAAGCCGATGCCCTGGTTCTCCGTACGGCGGCAGACGCGGCCATCGCCGCAGTCGGCATCCACATCGCAGCCCACGAAGCTGCAGGTCGCCGACGGCACGTCACAGGTGAAGTTGATCGGGCACTCGAAGTCGGTCGAGCAGCCCTGCACACACATCGTGCCGCCGAAGAAGTCGATGCAGTCGCCGCCCGTGAAGTCGGCGCAATCGGTCGCATCAGCGCACTCCCGTGAGCAGCGGTTGGAGGCCAGGCCGTCACGGCCGAAGAAGCAGGTGAGGTCGCCCGCGCAGTCATCGTTCGAGTCGCAGTTGGCGGCCGGTCCGCCGGGCACGCTGGGGGCGAAGGCCTGACAGGTGCCGAAGACGCACTGGCTCCGGCCCGCGACGCTGATGCAGTCGCTGTCGCGCTCACAGCCACCGGCCACGAAGCTCACGCTCAGGCTGTAGGGCTTGGCCAGCGAGGTCGTCGTCGACGCATCCTCCACCAGGATGAAGTACTGCCCGGGCACGAGGTAGGCCAAGGTATCGATCGCCGGAGACTGCGTGGCGGTGGAGCCAAGATCAGAGACCAGCGTGCCGGTATTGTCATAGACGCGGAAGGCCAGCAGCGCGTCTCCGCGGAAGGCTACCGAGATGGCCAGCGTCCCCGCCTCGGGCACGGTCACCGCAAAGTAGTCGGGCTCCGACGCGCAGGTGTAGAGCTCTTCGAGCAGCGCCGAACCATCCACAAACTCCACCACCGAAGCGGTGGAGGCGGTATCGTTCGGCTCCGAAAGATCTTCGCCGCAGCTCCTCGGCGCGATCGGCTCGCAGACACCCGTCGAGAGCAGGCAGCCGGTTCCGTCCGGGCACTGCGCGTCGGTCGTGCAGGCGCTCGCTACGTTCAGCGTATACCGTCCGTCACCCGTCGGCTCCGCCGCCACCACGATGTAGACCAGCTCGTCTACGGTGGCACTATACGATACCGTCGTTCCATTCGTCGCGTCGCTCGTCACGGTACCGACCGACAGGCCAGGCTCGGCAGCGTGCTCCATCCGAATCGAGAGTCCGACCGCCGTCGCACCGGCAAGGAACCTTGCCTGGATCGTCTGACCAGCCGTAGCGGGCATCGCGAACCAGTCCTCGCTGCCCGCGCAGGCAAAGAGGTCGCTGTTCTCGAAGGCCAACTCGGGGAAGGCGTAGGCCGCCTCACGAGACTGATTGGGCGCGAAGCCATCCTCGCGCGCACAGGTCGCCGGCCCGGTATCTGTCACATCGATGGTGATGGTCGAGTCGGGCCGCGTGTCGACGGCGACGTCGCCGCTACCGCTCTCCGAGCCTGTATCACCGACCTCTGCCGTGGTCGTGGAGGTCTCAGAGGTCCCGCATGCGGCAAGCAAGGGGAGGGCAAAAAGCGCGAACCGCGCGAGGTGCTTGGGCATCTTCTATCTTGTAGGTATCGGGCAGGCGGGCCAATACCCGCGCGCGTTCAGCGCATCCCTCTGCAACAGTCCCCTCGCAATTGCAATCCTCACTCCCCGCTTCTCGCGCCGACCTCCTCGCCTGGTTCGACCAAAACCAGCGTGATTTGCCCTGGCGCCATACCCGCGACCCCTACGCCATCTGGGTCTCCGAGGTCATGCTCCAGCAGACCCGCGTGGAGACCGTCCGCCGATACTGGGACCGCTGGCTCGAGACCTTCCCCACCGTCGCCTCCCTCGCCGCCGCCTCCACCGAGGCCGTCCTCTCCCAGTGGCAGGGGCTCGGTTACTACCGCCGCGCCCGTAACCTCCACGCCGGCGCCGTCTTCATCGTCGAGCAGCTCGGTGGCCTCATCCCCACCACAGCGGCTGCCTGGCAAACCGTCCCAGGCGTCGGGCCCTATACGGCCGGCGCCATCGCCTCGATCGCCTTCGCCGAACCCGTCCCGGCCGTCGATGGCAACGTCCTGCGCGTGCTCTCTCGCTGGCTCGCCCTCGAACTGCCGATCGATGGCAAACCCGGACGCGCAGTCATCGATACCCTCGCCGCGGAGCTCGCCGCAGGACCGCGCCCCGGCGCCTGGACCCAGGCCCTCATGGAGCTAGGCGCCACCCTCTGCACCCCCACCTCGCCCGCCTGTCTCCTCTGCCCTGTCGCTGCCGCCTGCGCCGCCGCTGCGATGGGTGATCCCAGCCGCTTCCCCCTCAAGGCCAAGGCCAAGGCGCCACGCGAAGAGCACCGCTTCGCGCTCGCGCTCCTGCAGGCCGACACCCGCGCGGAGTGGTGGGTACAACGCCAGGAACAGGGACTCCTCGGCGGCCTCTGGGAGTTCCCGCTGCTCGCCTCGCTCGAAGAGGTCGAAGATGCCGCCGAGCCGCTCACCCACCACGGCGACCTCCTCCACATCTTCACCCACATTCGACTCTCGGTAACGCTGCTCTCCGGCGCCGAAGGCTCCACCAGCGACCTCGTCCCATCTGGCTACCAGACGGGCCGCTGGGTCCTGCCCGAAGAGCGCGAGACCCTCCCCCAGAGCCGCCTCATGCGCAAACTCCGGGAAAGACTCCTGCTACCGACCGGCTGACCATACCTTGCGACAGCGACGCTCCCGCTGCTATCGAGCCAACCAGCGCAAACGCAACCTCAAGGACCTCCGTGACCCAGCCGACGCCCAGCCCCAAAAAGGTCTTTATCGAGACCTACGGCTGCCAGATGAACATCTCCGACACCGAGCTCATCCTCGGTTCGCTCGCCACCGCCGGCTACCAGTCCACCACGCGGCTCGACGAGGCCGACCTCATCCTCATGAACACCTGCGCCGTGCGTGAGAAGGCAGAAGAGAGGGTCTACGGACGCGCCGCCCAGCTCCGGCGCTTCAAGAACGGCAACCCCGACCTCATCATCGGAATTACCGGCTGCATGGCGGAGCACCTCAAGGAGAAGATCCTCGACGAGGCCCCCTATATCGACCTCGTCGTCGGTCCGGATGCCTACCGTCGCCTCCCCGAGCTGGTCGGTCGCGCAGGTCACGGTGACCCCATCCTCGATGTCCGCCTCGACAAGGGCGAGACCTACGAGGGCATCTCGCCCACCCGCTCCGAAGGCGTCACCGGCTGGATCACCATCCAGCGCGGCTGCGACAAGTTCTGCACCTTCTGCATCGTCCCCTACACCCGCGGTCGTGAGCGTGGAACCTCGCCCCGCGAGGTGCTCCGTCAGGCCCACGAACTCGCCGAGATGGGCTTCAAGGAGCTCACCCTCCTCGGCCAGACCGTCAACTCCTACCGCTACGAAGAGGTCGACTTCGCAGACCTCCTCCGCACCGTCGCGCAGGTCCCCGGCATCGAGCGCATCCGCTTCACCTCGCCCTATCCCATCGACTTCAGCGACAAGCTCATCGCCACCATCGCCGAGCTCCCCAACGTGCCCGACGCGGTCCACCTCCCGCTCCAGTCGGGCTCTGACCGCATCCTCACGGAGATGCGACGCGGCTACACGCTCGAAGAGTTCCGGGTGCTCGTCCACAAGCTGCGGGCCGCCATGCCCGAGGTCTCCATCTCCACCGACATCATCGTCGGCTTCCCCGACGAGACCGAGGAGGACTTCCGCGCCACCTGCGCGGCCCTCGAGGAGTTCGCCTTCGATTCGGCCTTCATGTTCGCCTACTCTGAGCGCGAAGGCACCTACGCCAGCAAGAAGATCCCCGACACCATCTCCGAAGCGACCAAGAAGCAGAGGCTCATCGAGATCATCGCCATGCAGGAGCGGATCAGTGGCGAGCGCTTCGCCCGCCAGCGCGGCCGCACCGTAGAGGTGCTCGTCGACGGCCCCTCTCGGCGCGCTCCTGAGCAGTACTTCGGTCGCGCCCGCGACTTCAAGGCGACCCTCTTCTCCTCGCCGCACGAGCTCAAGCAGGGCACCATCGTGCAGGTCCTTGTTCACAACACCTCGAGCCACTCCCTCTTCGGAACGCTCGTCACAGACGCTCCCGTCGAGACTCCCGCATGTCCGTAATCGTCCGGCTCGTTCGTCACGCCGAGAGCGAAGGCAACCGCGAGAAGAAGCTGGTTGGCTGGCTCGATCTTCCGCTCTCGGAGCGCGGCCTGCGCCAGGCCGAGGCGCTGCGCGACGCGCTCGGTAACCTCAAGCCCGAGAGCCTCTGGTCCTCCGACCTTACCCGAGCCGTGCACACCGCGCGCATCGCCTTCGGTGAGCCCGTGCAAGACGCTGCCATCCGCGAGATGGACTTCGGCGAGCTCGACGGCCTCACCTTCGATCGCATCCCGCCGGAGTATCTCGCGCCGCTCATGAAGTTTGGCGACTTTCAGTCACCGGGCGGCGAGTCGATCACGGTCTTTCAGCGCCGCGTCTTTGGCTTCTTTGATGGCCTACCCGCAGGCGAGCATGTGGTGGTCGCCCACGGCGGCGTGCTCCGCGTCGTCGGCGAACTGTTTGGCCGCACCCGGTACGCTGGCAACACCGGCTGGCTCCGCTTCCGCTGGCATGAGCGCGAGCTGCTCGAGAGCTGGGATCCCGAACAGTCCTGGTAGTGCGTCGAGCGGGGGCAAAAACGAAAGAACCCGCTTCGCAGCGGGCCTTCGTCATCAACCGGCAGAGCCGGTCAGCAGGGGCTTAGCCCTGGTTGGTGCAGATGCTGATGCTGTAGGTGATGCACTCAGCGGCACCCTCGGCGTTGGCGCGGAGAACGAACGAGCCGCCCACGATGTCGACCGGGGTGTAGTTGAGCTCAACGAGGCCGGGCGTGGTGCCCGACGCGACGCCGGCCTGGAGGATGTTGCCAGCGGAATCGAGAAGGTCGAAGGAGACACCCTCCGCGCCAGCCGTCAGGCTCGAAACGATGGAGGTGCCGGGGCCGGCGACGAAGGTGAAGTAGTCGGCGTTGTTCGACTGCGCGACGAGGCCGTCGAAGGTCAGCGCGCCCATCGTGCAGGAGGTAGGATCGATGTTGCGGGCGGAGAGAAGGCTGTCGGTCTCGCCGAGGTCGTCCGTGCAGATGGCGCAGAGGCTGTTGCAGCCGTCGCCGTCGTTGACGTTGCCGTCGTCGCAGAACTCGGTGGCGTCAACCGCGCCGTCGCCGCACATGTTGGTCGCGGTCCTAGCCAAGCGGAGGCCGAAGGTGGCGCTGTTCTCGAATGCCGGCATAGCGCTGGTGCTGCGATCCGCAGCGCGTGCGTAACGAGCGGGGCTAGTCCACGCTCCACCTCGAACCACGCGGCCATACCCCGTCGTGGCGCCCGTCGGGTCGGTCACCGTTCCAGCGTAGTCGTCGTACCAGTCGCCCGTCCACTCATAGACGTTACCGAGCATGTCCCAGAGGCCAAAGCTGTTTGCCGCCTTGCTCCCCACCGCCTGCGTACGCCAGCCGCTGTTCAGGCACGACCAAGCGATACCGTCTAGATTGGCCTGTGCAATGCAACTGTCGGTGTTGCCGCTAAGATTGCCGAGATAAGTGGCCGTGGTGGTGCCGCCACGGGCCGCATACTCCCACTCACTCTCAGTAGGCAGCCGGTAGCCCGTGCAGGTGAGGCCCGCGAAGGTGGCCCCTGTGCAGCCGTCGTGCCGGCCGTCCTTCCAGCCGTTGGCTGCGTCAGTACAGCCAGCCAGTATGTAGCAAGAGGTGAG
>JABMMX010000145.1 GCA_013205435.1 Deltaproteobacteria bacterium | reverse complement strand
GCGAAGGCCGCGCGCAGGTAGGCCCCGTAGAGCGGCCGCGGGAGGAACTGCAGGCCGGCATCGGCCCATCCCGCAGCGCCGGCAAACTGTACGAAGTCGTCGGGGCGCTCGGGGTAGAGCGACATCCTATCGGCCGTCACGTTGAGCAGGTGGCGTGGCGCATCGGTCGTGTAGGCCACGCCCCCAAGCAGCGGCGCAGGCTCAAAGAGCGTCACCCTGCCCTGCCACGCGGGAGTGCGCAGCAGCTGCACCACCAGCGCTAGGCCGCAAAATCCACCGCCAACGACCGCAACATGCTCCGCGCCATCAAAGCCCAACCTGACCATGCCAGCCTCCACTATCGCAGCCACTCGTCGCTGTGGGCCGTCACAGGTGCAGCAGCGCGCGACCATTCCAACGAACTCTTGCCGCTCGAGTTCGGCCCATCGATGAGCGTGATGGGCGCCATCCGCAACCTCTGCAGCGTCGCAAACAGCTTGAAGTTCTGAAGAGGCAACTCGCTGAACATGACGGCATCCGCGCCAGAGACAGCTTCGTCGGCTACCTGCGCCGCGGCGGGCTGTCAAAGCGGCTACACCTCGCCGTCGCGCCCCGCGAAGTAGCGCTGGAGCGCAGCCGGCGCGCCCAGCTTGTAGACCAGCACCACGAAGGGAATGAAGAGCGCGAGCAGGAAGACCGAGATGTAGGTGCCCCAGTATCTCCGGCTATCGGCCGCAAGCTGCGCCTGAATCCGCGGCGTCTCCGCGTAGGCCTCGTCGAGCCCGAACTGCTTGAGACGCTCACGCGACGCATCGCTCATGCCTGGCCAGCGGGCCGGCTGCCCGTCGCGCAGATCGCTCAGCACACGCAGCCGCTCCATGAAGTCGTACTCGCGCGGCTCGTAGGGCATGGAGAGGGCCGCAAAGGGGCCCTCGCTACCACACCGATTCTTGAGCTCACCGTGCGGACCGCAGAGTTCATACCGGCTCGGCCGCGCCCGGTTGAGCGCCGGCACCACCTGCTTCATGGTGTTGATCTGCGCGCCAACCTTGCCGCCAAGGGCGTTGAGCTCCGCCTGCTCTTTGCTTCCGGCCGTCTCGGCCTCGGTGCTGATGGCCGACACCTTGTTTTCGGCCTTGTCAGACTCGCGCTGCGCCTGCGCCACGAGCACGCCGTGCTGCGCGATGGCTGCGTCGGCGACCTTCGCTGCGTCAGAGACGAGCGAGCCATAAGACGACTTGCTGCAGCTGCCGCTCCGCAACGAGCCCTCTTCGCCGCTCCGCTCCAGGATATCGGCGACCGCAGAGCACTGGCCTGCATCGTAACGCGCAGAGCCCTTCTCTTCGCAGACAGACTCGGCGTAGGCCTTCCAGCTGCTGTGGAGCTCCTCCACCAGCTTGTCTTCGGCCCCGTCGCGGCCCCTCGAGTTGGCATAGGCTGCGTAGGTGCGGGCGCATGAGCCGCCGATGGCCTTTGCCGCTGCCCGGCTCCGCGGCATCTTCCCGCCGCAGGAGGGGCGCACCAGCGGACATCCTTGGTGCTCGCCGGCCGCGACCTTCAGCGCCTCGGCACGCTTCACATCGCGCTCGGCTTGGAGCCGCTGCTCGTCGAACGACTCCTGCTTTGCCAGCGCAATGCCGCCACGCGAACCGGCCGAAACCTTCCCCTGCTTCGACGCGCCAGACCCCGAGCCTTCGGCGGCCTCGGTGGCGCCAAAGGCGGCTGCAACGGCCCGCGCCTTCGCGCTGTCGGCGCGCCGCCGCTTGTCCATCAGATCGGCCTCGTCGTTGCGAATCCGCTGGTCCACATCGAGCGAAAAACGGATGACACTCTCCTCGTGCGCCCGCTGCTGGATGGGGCCGTCGAAGAAGGCCAGCTCCATGGGCTGGCTCGTCGCCAAGGCCGCCACAAAGATGAGCGCAACGCGCGAAATGTAGGTGCCGTAGTTCGCCCGGATGGAGGCCTTCGGCATCGTCATGATGCGAATCTCAAAGACCACCGTCGCCGTCGTAAAAATGGTCGCCATGAAGAGGCAGAAGGGGGTCCAGAGCGACAGCTTCACGCCCGACTGTACCATCGCGTTGATGAGCAGGAACCAGGCGAGCCAATCGAAGAGCGAGATGACGACCAGCAGCAGACCTGCGCGGCCCAGCTCGATCTCCACATTCTGGTCGGTGGCGTCGCCGTGGATGTTGAGGCCGAAGAACTCCGCCAACTTGTAGAGCCGGCGCGTCGGGCGGTAACGACCCTTGCGGAAGGGGGGCTCAACGGGCGCCCGAAACCCTGTCTCTTCGCTGCTCATGCGTTACTCACCACCCGAATCTCTCGGGTCGAACTGGTCCATGGAAATCAATGTGAGCGGCTCCTCTTCGAGCACCTCTCCTGTCGCCGCAAAGACGAGTGCGGCGCGTATACCCCAGGGCGCCCACTCGCGCAGCACAGCCGTCTGCGCGGCGGCATCCTGCTCAAAGCGGAGCCCGCTGCCCGGCGTCGTGAAGCGGCCGCGGCCGTCGAGGAGGGCCTCGCCAGAGGGCCGGAATCCGCTGCTGCTCACCAGCCCCACCGCCACCTTGCAGTCGGGCGCAACCTGCCCCAGCAGCGCGACCAGGTAGCCGTCGCCTATATAGTGGCGCGCAGCAGCCAGCGGCGTCATGCCCTCGACCACCTCGCGCGCTGCCAGCGGCTCATCGGCAGACAGCCCCATCGCGGCACCCGCAGCGCCGCGCCCAAGCAGATCGGTCGCTACGCGGTCCACCATCGAGACCAGCACCAGCACCCGCGCGAAGGGCAACACCTTCCGCGGTGCCGAGGCGGCCTTCCGCGATGTGAGGCGGCCCAACCAGCCCTGTCCACCGGCCGAGGGCAACGGCCGACGCATCCCCGCAAGCGCCGAAAGCCCGTCGTCAAGCTCCGCCGCCACCGACCGGACCCGGCCGCCATCGCCACCTCCGGCATGCGAGAGTTCGCGCGGCGGTACGACCAGCACCAACACCTCGCTCTGCGGAACCCGCTTCGGGTCGCGCTTCCGAGAGAGCGGCGCAGGAAACTCCCACCCGCGCACCTGCTCCACAGTCACCGCCAGCGGCCCCTTCGGGCGCCGGCTGCCGCGGCGACGAACGCCG
>JABMMX010000010.1 GCA_013205435.1 Deltaproteobacteria bacterium | reverse complement strand
CCCGCTGTTCGCCATCGCCCACGACGACGAGGCCCACATGGGCGCCGGCGGCGGCGGCGATTGCCGTCGCCCTGATGCTCACATCGACCCTCTTATTGACGCCCCTACCGAGAGTCCCGACGGTCACGAACCGAACGGCGCCTTCGGGGAGTGAAAAGGCAGCGCGCGGGGCGTCGGCCTCACGCGGCACAAACCGCTTTACGTCGACACAGTTGTGGAAGACCTCAAGGCGGCGCTCTGAGGTTCGGTGCGTCTCGCGGACCCATTGTTTGAGAGCGTCGCTGCAGACGATCACCTCCTGTGCGGCGACCTGGCCGACGAAGTTCGCTACCCGCATCGGCCGACTTTTCAAGTAGATGTCACCCTGCTCAAAACCGATGCGTCGCGGCACGCCCGCAAGAACTGCCGCGGGGAGTCCGAGGAGGCGGCTCCACGTCAGATGTGCCTCGACAAGTTGCGGCCCGACCTCGCGAAAACGGCGGCGCAACTTCGCCAGGACCAGGTCGTATCGACGAGCCTGAAAGTCAGCGCGGAGGTCGAAGACATCAACCTCGATGCCAAGGGCGCGGAGGTCGTTGGCGATCGGGCCGTCTTCGAAGAGGCCACCCACCCGGTGCCGATAGGGGAGCCGTCGCTGCGCATCGGCGAGGATGGTGACCAGGTGGGTCTGGGCCCCGCCGACCCGGAACTCGTCGATGAGGTGATAGATGAGCGGTTGCGGCATGATGCGTCTCCTCGTCTGACTCCGAATAGCGGCAGGCAGGGCAGAAGGCGAATCGGCTGAGGAACTCGGATTGTGCTGCCCGCCGCAGGTGCGCGCATGACGGTTGCGGGCTTGGCCTCTCTCGTCTAGGAGGCAGGTCGACTTCTGGCCTAGCGGCCCACACACGGCTGAATCTATCCCATGAACAAGCCCGCTCTTCGTCTCATCGCAGCTCTCGTCGCGCTCACAGCTGTGCAGACGGCCTGTTACAACCGCTACACCATCTCGACGGATGAGCTGAGCAACCTGGACTCGTCGCACATCGCACGCTCCGTCGTCGTCAAGGACGACAGCGGCATGGATGTGACGGTGAGCGCCACCACGCCCATCAAAGTCCAGACGGCCGCGCGGGAGTATTCGGTTTCGCCCTTCAACTTCGCGCTCACCGAGAGCCAGTTGGTCGCGCCCGACTACGACCTGCTCCTTAGCCGCGAAGAGGTGACGGGAGCCGTGGTGTCGGAGTTCGCTTCGTCCAAGACCTGGTCAATCGCGGCCGGTGGCCTGCTTGCTGCCATCGGTGCTTTCGTCCTTATCAGCGCAAGTGCTGGCGCCGACGGGACAGGCGAGTAACGGACTGCTCAAGAGGTTGCCCCATGCGACCCTCCCTCCGCTTCTTCTCCGCGTTGACGGTCTGTTTTTCCGTGGCCGCATTGGCGGCCGCTGAAGACGACCAAGGGCCCACCTACCCCTACCGCACCGACCCCAGCGTTCCAGGCGGCGCGCGGCTCGGCGACGACGACCGAGACGACAACTTTGACGGTTATCCAGACGGTCCGCGCGATCCAGACGATGCCTACTTCGACACCACGGCGGAGTACCGGGCCTACAGCCCCAACTGGACCGGCTCGTTCGTAGGCGGCGGCCTCATCGGTGGCCTCACGCGCCAGAATGCTAGCTTCTTCGACAGCCCCGTGCGCGACGGCCTCTTCGGCGCCTTCCTGCAGGCCGCCTCGCCCCAGCTCGTTATCGACGGAGAACTGGCCTACACCCAAGCCAGCACGCGGGCAGCCATCGACGGAGATGCCGTCGAGATCAACCGGCACACCATCTCCGCTGCCGGCCTCGTACATCCCTTCTTCCTCGGGAACATCCGCGGTGGTTGGTTCGCCTTCGTGGTACCCGGCATCTATGGCACCGCTGGGCTCTCGTGGAACTGGGCCTCCATCAAGGGCGAGAACCGTGATGCAGAGATCAGCGAAAACGGCTGGCATGTAGGTGGGGGCTTCGACATACCCATCGACTCGCCGCAAGACGGCGGCGCCTTCTGGGCCGGCCTCCAATACCGATACCACCGCATTACCGACAACCGCGACGTTATCTTGCTGCGCGACGGCCTCTTCTCGGAGCAGCAGCTGCTCTTCAAACTGGCCTACCGGCACAACGGCAACCTCTTCGTCGGCAAGATGGGGCCCGATAGCCTCTAGCCGGCGCTGACCGGCTAGCGGGTCTCGAAGAGCGCGCTCACCGAGCGGCCATCGTGGATACAGCGGATTGCTGCTGCAAAGAGCGGCGCCACCGTGAGCACGCTGAGCTTGTCGAACTGCTTGGCATCGGGGATCGGGATGGTGTCGGTGACGACAATCTTGTCGAGCAGGCTGGCCTGCATGTTCTTGGAGGCCGAGCCGGTGAAGACGGCGTGGGTGGCACCGGCGATGACGCGGGTGGCTCCCGAGCGGCGGAGGATGTCGGCGGCCTGTAAGAGGGTGCCACCGCTGGCAATCTCGTCGTCCGCGACGAAGGCGGTACGGCCACGCACATCACCGATGAGGTTCTCGGCGCGGGCACTCTCGTCGTCGGCATACCGGCGCTTGTCGATGATGGCCAAGTCGAGGTTGAGCAGGCTGGCGAGCTTGCCAGCATCCTTTGCGCCGCCCGCATCGGTGGCGACCACGACAGCATCGTTGCCGGCGGCCTCGCGACGCATGAAGTCGGCGAGGAGCGGCATGGACTGCAGGTGGTCAACCGGGATCTTGAAAAAGCCCTGAATCTGGGGCGAGTGCAGGTCCATGGTCAGCACACGGTCTGCACCGGCGGCCTCGAGGAGGTCGGCAACGAGACGGGCCGTGATGGAGATGCGCGGCTTGTCCTTCTTGTCGGACCGAGCGTAGGGAAAATAGGGCATGACCGCGGTCACGCGGCGGGCGGAGGCCCGCTTGAGGGCATCGATGAAGATGAGCAACTCCATGAGGTGCTCGTTGACGGGCGAACTGCTCGTCTGGACAACGAAGACGTCGGCCTCGCGCACATTCTCATGGACCTGCACCATCAGGTTTTCGTTGGAGAATCGGATGACCTCCGAACGGCCAAGCGAGACCCCAAGTTCCGCGCAAATGCTCGTTGCGAGCTGTGGATGGGATCGTCCAGAAAACACCAGCGTGTCGTTCCGCATTGGCCGCCTCTCCTGTTGTCAGTTCGGGCGCTCAAGTGGTCGCTCCGATGCGATGCGTCAAGTCTCATTTGGGGGCAGTAGCACCTGCCCGCAGGACCGGTCGGAGCCAGAAAGCCCCCTCGAGCTGGCGCCGGTCGAGCCGCGTCGGCAGGGGCGTTCCGCGGCCGAGTTCGGGGAAGTCTAGGGTGTAGTGGAGGCCGCGGCTCTCGGTGCGGCGTAGCGCCGACTCGATGATGAGTTTGGAGACCATCGCGATGTTCCGCAGCTCGATGATGTCGTTGTCGACATCGTGATCCCAGAAGTACTCCACGATCTCCGACAGCAGCAGATCGATGCGGCGGCGGGCGCGGAGGAGGCGCTTGGTGGAGCGAACAATGCCCACATAGTTCCACATGAAGCGGCGGATTTCGTCCCAGTTCTGAGAGACGATGACGGCCTCATCGGGCGAGCGCGCCCGGCCCCGGTTCCAGGTAGGGACTTCGGGCAGCGGATAGGCGGCCACACCATGGATGCGAGCTGCGGCATGTGCGACCGCGCGAGCTCCAAAAACGAGGCCCTCGAGGAGGCTGTTGGAGGCAAGGCGATTGGCGCCGTGAAGTCCCGTGTAGGCCACCTCTCCGATGGCGTAGAGGCCGTCCATGGAGGTGCCTCCGTCAAGGTCGACCTCCACGCCGCCGCAGAAATAGTGGCAGGCGGGGACGACAGGGATGGGCTGCTTGCGCATGTCGATGCCGAACGACATGCAGGTCTCGTGGATGGTCGGGAAGCGCTCGACGAGGAAGTCGGACGGCAGGTGGGTCATGTCGAGGTAGACGCAATCGGCGCCGGTCCGTTTCATCTCCATGTCGATGCCGCGTGCGACGATGTCGCGCGGGGCGAGCGCCCCCATCTCGTGGAGCCCCCGCATGAAGGCTTCTCCGGCGGCGTTTCTGAGCTCTCCGCCCTCGCCGCGAAGTGCCTCGGAGATGAGGAAGCCCTTGGAGCCCGGCTGGTAGAGGCAGGTGGGATGAAACTGCACAAACTCGAGGTTGGCGACGGTGCAGCCGGCGCGGTAGGCCATGGCGATGCCGTCGCCGGTCGCGACGTCGGGGTTGGTGGTGTAAAGATAGACCTTACCCGCGCCGCCCGTGGCCAAAACGGTGTTACGGGCGAGCATGGTGCGCACCTCGCCAGAGCGCTTGTCGAGCACATAGGCGCCGATACAGCGGTCGCCGTCTGGGGCCTCTGCGCCAAGCCGTCTGAGCGTGATAAGATCGATGGCGACCGTCTCTTCGGCGAAGCGGATGTTGGGGTGGCTGCGGGCGGCCTCGAGGAGCACGGCCGCAATGGCCTTGCCGGTCACATCGCCAGCATGCAGCACACGCCGCTGGCTGTGTCCTCCCTCGCGGCCGAGGTCGAAGCCGCCGCCGGACTGGTCGAAGGGGACGCCGATATCCGCCAGCGCCTGCACCTGTTCCGGACCCTCACGGACGGCCCGCTCCACGGCAGCCAGATCGCAGAGGCCGGCGCCGGCGACGAGCGTGTCCGAGACATGCTGCTCAAAGCTGTCTCCGACAGCGGTGACCGAGGCGATGCCACCCTGCGCGTACCGGGTGTTGGACTCCGAGGCCTCGCGTTTGGTCACGACCAGAACGGAGCCATGTTCGGCAGCCTTGAGCGCGAACCAAAGACCGGCAATGCCGCTTCCAAAGACGAGGTAGTCTGCATCGTAGCTCATCTCGAACGCCTCCACGTGGCGGTTGGCTGCCAGCCCACCCGACCATGCGTACGAGCCTGCAGCATCCGAAGTTCTGGCACTCCTTCTAAGCCTTTGCCATAGTAACCGCGATGTCGACGCACACCTTTTGTAACCTGCTCGCGCGGCGGACGACGCGATGGGCGCTGGCGCTCAGCGTGCTGCTGCTTTCAGCGGCAGCGGCGTCTCCGGCGCGAGGCGATATCTACCGCTACGAGCAGCCGGACGGCACAGTGGTCTTCACCACAAAGCCGCAGGCAGGACAGGCTCCCACGACCGTCTACAGCAACCCCCGTTCCGCCGGGCGCTCGGGCGCACAGCCCCGTCGGAGCTCTGCTGCGAGCGGCGCGGAGTCGCGTGCACCGGGTCGGTTCGACGCCTACATCCGAGAGGCTGCGACCCGGTTCCAAATGCCAGTCGCCTTCATCAAGGCGGTTATCCAGATCGAGTCCGGCTTCAACCCAAACGCGGTGAGCCCGGTTGGCGCGCAGGGGCTGATGCAGCTCATGCCCGGCACCGCCACCGAGATGCAGTGCGCAGACCCATTTGACCCCCGCGATAACATCATCGCGGGCACCAAACTGCTCCGCCTTCTCTCCAACCGCTACAATGGCGACATCAACCTTGTACTCGCAGCCTACAACGCCGGCCCCGGAAATGTTGCCAAGGCGAACGGGATCCCCTTCGAGGAGACGCGGGTCTACGTCGAGAATGTCTACGCAGCCTACCAGCGATTCTTGGCGGCAGAACGCCAACCCTAATCATCTCCGGAGTCGGCTTGGATAGGCAACGCATCGGCATCACAAAACGCCCCAACTTCCGCGAAGACATCTGGAATCTTCCCAATGTGCTCACCATGGGGCGCATCGTGGTCATCCCACTTATCTGCTGGCTGCTCGCACAGGGCACACCGCTCTATTGCCTTATTGCCGCTTGGCTGTTCGGAGCCGCAGCCTTCACCGACTGGCTCGACGGCTACATCGCTCGCAAGCGGGGCCTAGAGTCCATGACCGGCAAGTTCCTCGACCCGCTCGCAGACAAGCTCCTCGTCATGGCGGTCTTCATCGTACTCGTGCCGATGTACCGCATTCCGGTCTGGTTCGTGGTGCTGTCGCTCACGCGCGAAATCTCCATCACAGCGCTGCGTGCGCTTGCAGCGGGCGAGGGCATCATCATCGCGGCCGAGTGGGGCGGGAAGTGGAAGACTGCCTTCCAGCTTGTCGGAATTGTCTGCCTGATGCTGCACTACGAGTACACGCTGCCGCTCGGCTTCACCTCGCTCGATGTCCGCTTTCACCATGTGGGCATGGCACTGCTCTCCATCTCACTCTACTACAGCCTCAACAGCGGCTGGTCCTACTTCCGCGACTTCGTACGGGCCACCGACCCTCGCTCCAAGACCGCGACAGAATAGGCCGATGACATGAGACTGCCGCTTTGCTAGCGCCTGCTCTGGCACCGACTGAGCCGCTTCGATCTCCGCTCGCAGAGAGTCCTGTGTGACGACCCACTCCGACGCAAGCCTGCGGCCACCGTGGCCGCGGAAGAAGCTGACCTTCTCACCCGAAGTTCACGAGATGAAGGAGGTCTTCCGGCGCCATCAGCTCCGCACGGTCTGCGAAGATGCCAAGTGCCCCAACATGTCGGAGTGTTTCAGCCACCGCGAGGCAACCTTCATCGTCATGGGCGACCGATGCACCCGGCGCTGCAGCTTCTGCGCGATCCCTACCGGCAAGCCAGCAGCACTCGATGCGCTTGAGCCTGTCCGGCTGGCACGGGCCGTCACCGAGCTCGGCCTGCGCCACATTGTGGTAACCGGCGTCGCTCGCGACGACCTCGATGACGGTGGCGCGTCACACTACGCAGCCTGTGTGCGCGAGATCAGGACGCACAACCCCGACACCACGGTCGAGGTCCTCACCTCGGACTTCCACGAGCAGGAGAGCGCCATCGCGACGCTCCTTGCGGAAGACCTGCATGTCTTTAACCATAACCTCGAGACGGTCGAACGGCTCCACCGCGAAGTGCGCCCGCAGGCCCGCTATGACCGCAGCCTGCGTGTCCTCAAGCGGGCCAAGGAGCTGCGCCCCGACATCTTCACCAAGTCGGGGATCATGCTCGGCCTGGGCGAGCAGGATGACGAGGTCGAGCAGGTGCTCCGAGACATCCGCAACCACGGCGTCGATGTCATGACCATCGGGCAGTACATGCAGCCCCTCAAGCGAAAGTCGGATGTGGCCGCCTATGCCTCCCTGGAGCGATTTGCCCGCTTCGAAGCGCTCGGCAAGGAGCTCGGATTCACGCTCACGCTGTCGGGGCCCTATGTGCGCTCCTCCTTCGCTGCAGGCGATGCCGCGGCACTGCTCGGGTCGCGCCGTTCACCTCTTCCCGAAGGCCAACTGTGATGAACAGCATTCGCCCTCGCCCGCTGCTCACGCTCGCGGTGTTGCTGCTGTCTGCAATCTGCTGGACTGGGCCTGCAGCGGCCCAAGGCGCGCCGAAACTGCGGCTCTTGGTCGCCGGAGCGCCGGCCTCCGGGCTCTCCGTGAAGCAGGCCGCCGACCTGGTCGAAGAGTCGGCCTACATCGCCGACGACTTCGGTCTCTACACCGTCAGCCGAACCTACCAGGTGGAGGCTGTCGCAGGTCGCGCCCTCGCGACCACTGTGGAGCGATGCGGCGGCAAAGAGGCCTGCCTTGTTCCGGCGCTGTCCGGCTCTCTCTTCGACTATGTGCTGCTGGTGCAGCCGACCGCCGTTCCCCAAGGCGTTGACGTCAGCTACCAACTCCTCGACGTCCGTGCCGGACTGACCGCCTCGACCACCCTCGCCAGGCTCCCCGGCCCTGTCGAGTTCGCCTACCTCCTCGGCGCCTGCCAAGAGGCGCTCAAGGCGACGCCCGACTACATCGCGCCGAGCATGGCGGCAGCCCCATTGCTGGTGCAGCAGCAGCAGCCAGCTCGAGCCGTCATGTTCGCCGCCGAACCTGCGGCGCAGGCAATGCGGCCCTACACATGGCTCTACGGTAGCGCGGCTCTGATGTTTGGCTCTGGCACGCTGCTCGGGTTCGCGGCAGACGATGTGCAGCAAGAGCTGCAGGCTCGCCCGCACACCTCCGCCCGCGTGGCCGAACTCCAGGAGGAAGGCGAGGCAAAGCAGACCTACGCCAACATCGCCTTCGGTGTAGGTGCTGCGGCCCTTGCGACCGGTGTCATCTTCCAACTGGTCGACAGCGAGAACCTGGAGGCCTCGCGCCTGGAGCTCCGCACCGACCTCCGCTCGGTCTCGCTCGACTGGCGCTTCTAGCGCCGACGGAAGAGCATCCGCACACCCGGCAGTCCGAGTGCTGCGGGGCGCTCAAGCACCAGCCAGGATGCCGTCGCGTCCACGCAGTACAATTGGTCGACCGCCAAGCCTGAGGCGTAGTCGAAGCGGAGCGCACCACCTACCGCGGACCACTGCCCCTGCTCAACGACACCAAGCTCGATGCGCTGCTCGGAGCAGCCGCAAGTAGCACCCGTCACGCTGCAATCTCCGCCCAAGGCGCTGCCACGACAGAAGTCACCGTCGCCGTAGCAGGAGGTCGGGATGCGGCTATCGAGGGTGAGCAGCCGCTGCTCGTAGTCGAAGCGGAGCAGCCCGTTGTCTCGTAACTCCATGACCCCCTCAGCGCTGCCGCTGGTGGCGTAGGAGGCGCTGGCGCAGGTGCCGCCCAGCGGGTCGTAGCCTTCAGGAAAGGGGCAATAGCGGACCATCTCCCAGGCTCCGTTCGGCGCCAGCCCGCACCCTTCGGGGAAGCTGATGCCGGCGAGCAGGTTGGCGCAGTCGGCAGACCCATCTGCGGCAGTTGCAGCACTGCTCGACCCGTCGTCCGCGCAACCTATGGCACCGCCAAGCGTTACGCACAGGAGCAGCCGCACCCATAGGCGCAGACTAGGCGCCACCGGCCGCATGGAGCACCCGCTGCCATGCGGCGCGGGACTGGAGTAGCGCTGCCCGTTGGCGTCCCGGCGCGGCCTCCGCGCGGGCCTTCAGCTCCGCAACCGTCGCCTCGAGCGCGCCGATGCGGGCGCGGGACCCGTCCAGGGCAGCACGAGCCTCGGAGGCGACGCGGCTGCTCTCACCCACAGCGGCGGCGGCCTCGGCGCGGACGGTCGCGAGCAGCTGCTCACGGCTGGCGAGCGCCTGCGTGGAGGCGGCGAGCTCCGCAGCCCGAGCCGCCTCTGCGGAGCGGCTGGATGCCAGTTCCTCCGCAAACCGAGCTGCATCTACCCGAGCGCCCGTCGCCTCCGACTCAAGCCCCGAAACGCGGGCGTTGGCGGTATCGCGGGCGCGCATGCAGCCACCAAGCTCATCGCGCATGGCCTCAAGTTCGGCGCGTGCGCGCGCCTCACCGCGCTCCTCCGCCTCGTCGAGTTCGCCCCGCAGCCGCTCGCGCTCGCGCGCAATCGTGGCGAGTTCGCCACGCAGCACGAAGAGCTCAGCATCCTGCGCTGCGCTGCGGGCACGGGTCTCGGCCATCTCGACCGCATCGGAGCCGTCGAGCAACGGAAGCTGCCTCGACTCACCCTCAACCGCAGCGCGAGCAGGCGCGCTTCCCGCGCTCGGCACAACCCCCTGGTCCAGCGATGCCAGAATCTCTTCCGTCGACAGCCCAAGCGCCTGAATCTCACGAAGCCGTTGCCGCGCGCCCTCTACCGTGAAGCGGTGGGCGTAGAGCAGGCTCCGGATGACCATGAGCAGCTCGATATCTTTGCGACGGAAGAGCCGCTGCTGCGACTTGGTCTTCGACGGCCGAAGCACCCGGAACTCACTCTCCCAGTACCGGATGATGTAGGGCTTGACCTCGATGAGCTTCGCGACCTCACCGATCTTGAAGTAGGTCTTGTCTGGAATGTTCAAGGCCACGAACACCTGCCCGCAGCGCTAGCTGCCGGAGCGCCCTTTGAGCGCGTCGTTGATGTGGGCCTTCAGCACCGGCGATGCCTTGAAGGTAACCACGTGACGCGCTGTGATCTCTGTCTCTTCGCCCGTCAAGGGATTGCGTCCCATGCGCTGGCGCTTGAACCGGACAGAGAAGTTTCCAAAGCCGCTGAGCTTCACCTGATCGCCTGTCGCGACCGTCTCGCGCAGCATGTCGAACATGGTGTCGACCAGCTCGGCAGACTCCCGCTTCGAAAAGCCGCCAAGCTTGGTGTGGATTGCGTCAGCCAGATCGCTCTTGGTCGTGGTGCTCATGAGACTTCGCAGTTTGAGGGTATCGCTGCCGTCTACCCTGCCTACGGGCGCATGACAACGAGAACGAACATGGCCGTCATTGGCCTAGGTTAACGCGTCGACGCGCCCAGTTCAGCCGTCAGACGAGCCACCACCGATTGGTGGGCAGTTTCAATCTCGGCATCGGTGAGCGTGGCCTCCGGGCTCCGATAGGTAACCCGTAGCGCAAGGCTCCGCTTGCCCTCCGCGAGCCTGTCACCCGCGTAGACATCAAAGAGCCGGACCGACTCCACCAACCCGCTCTCGAGCCCCGCCACGCAGGCCTGAACGGAGGCGAAGGGGATAGAGGCGTCGAGCAAGAGCGCCACATCGCGCGTGGCATCCTGCGTCCGGCTCATGCGGGCGAAACGAACCGCCGGCGCCAGCTTTGCAGCCAGCGCTGCGAGATCAATCTCACAGGCAAAGACCGCGGTGCTCAGGTCAAAGGCGTCGAGCGTTGCGGGGTGCAAACGCCCTACATGGCCAACGACCTCACCCTCGAACAGCACCGCAGCGCGAGCCGCAGGATGAAGCCACGCAGGGCCAGCAGCGACCGAGACGAAGGTCAGGGGACGGCCAATCGCGACGCCCACTGCGTCAACAAGTCCGGTCATGTCGTGCGCATCAAATCGCTCGCCGGCACCGGCCCAGCGACGAGAGCGCTCACCCGTCGCAACGGCTGCATAGGTGAGCGGCTCGCTCGCTCCGCCTTCAGGAAAGCGGGCGCCGAGCTCAAAGAGCGCGACCCGGTCGCCGCCGCGTGCGAGGTTGTGCGCCACATTGCTGAGGAGGCCTGCCAGCAGCGTCGTGCGCATCACAGACTGCTCCGCCGACAGCGGATTGCTCAGCGTCACGAAGGCGCTCTCCCCCGTGATCGCTGCCAGCTTCGCGGGCTCGCCAAAGCCCCAGTTCACCGCTTCGCTCCAGCCAAGCCGGACGGAGGTATCGCGGACGGCCTCCACCAACGCGAGCTGCGCGCGGGTCTGAATGGGCTGTTCGGCCTGCGCGATGGGCGCGCCTTCGCGACGCACGGGCTCCTCGCCGGGGCGACCTTCAGGGAGCGTGGCCGGAAGGGCATCGAAGCCAACGAGCCTGCCAATCTCTTCGACGAGATCGATGGGGCGCTCCACATCGCTCCGGCGCGGCGGCACGGTGACCTGCCAGACTGCGCCGCGCTCCTCCCACGAAAAGCCAAGCGCGCCGAAGATGGACCGCACCTTGTCCGCCGAAACCTCCATCCCGAGCACCCGCTCGGTCATGGCGATGGGGTAGTCTATCACCTGTGGCGCGATGGCGCGGGCGATGAGGTCGATGGGCTCCGGAGCAATGACCGGGCTGGCGCCGCAGGCCTGCTGCGTAGCCGCGAGCAGCGCGATGGTCCGCTCCACAACGGTAGGAATCCCGTGCGGATCAACGCCGCGCTCAAAGCGGTAGGAGGCCTCCGACCGCATCTTGAGCCGCTTCGCGGTGCGGCGAACACGCATGCGATCAAAATGCGCAACCTCGATGAGCACCGAGGTAGTTCCATCAGAGATCTCCGTATTGGCGCCACCCATGACACCCGCCAGCGCGATCGGCCGTGCGGCATCACAGATGACAAGGTCTCCCTCGACCAGCTGCCGCGCGCTGCCATCGAGCGTCTCAAGCAGTTCACCTGCCAATGCTGCCCGGACCACCACCCTGCTGCCCTGCAGTTCAGCGAGGTCAAAGGCATGGAGCGGCTGCCCCTGCTCAAAGAGGATGTAGTTGGTGAGGTCGACCAGGTTGCTCACTGGTCGCTGTCCCACAGCCTGCAACCGCCGCTGCATCCAAAGCGGCGATGGCGCCACCTTCACCCCGTGCGCCACGATTGCTGCGTACCGGCTACAACCTTCGGCATCGGCAACCTCCACCGTCGCAAACGATGTCGTCGCTGCACCCGTCACGGCCAGCACCGGCTCGGCAGCAGGGGTACGAAGACCCCGGCCCATGCAGGCCGAGATCTCCTTCGCGAGCCCCACGATGCTCAGACAGTCGGCACGGTTCGGCGTCACGGAGAGTTCAAAAACGACATCGTCGAGCCCCACGGCAGCCGCGAAGGCCGAGCCGATGACGAGCCCATCGTCGAGCAGCATCAGCCCTCCATGCTCATCGCCGAGCCCGAGCTCCTTGGCGGAGCAGAGCATGCCATGCGACGCAACGCCGCGGATGGTTGCCGGCTGCACCTCGAGGCCGTTCGGGAT
>JABMMX010000399.1 GCA_013205435.1 Deltaproteobacteria bacterium | reverse complement strand
CGCGACCCTCACCTTGGCAAGGTGATGCTCTACGACTGAGCCACGTCCGCGCTACGGGTTTGAGTTTAGCAACGGGTCGGCAGTCCCCGCTATGCCGCTTTTCGTGGCTCGCGCCGTGGTGGCACTGACGATCACACCACCCAACCCCAACAGCACAACGACACCACCGAGCATCTGCGTGACGGCAATGTTCTGCCCGAGAAAAATAAAGGCCAGCGACGTCGAAACGATCGGGCCGCCCAACGTAATCAACGAAGACACCGTGGTGTCGAGGTACCGCTGCGCCCACGTCATGAGGTAGTGCCCGATCGTGCCGGGGATCAACATCATCAGCACCAGAAACATCCAGTCGCGGGGCTGCACATCCAACAGATCGTCACTGGCGATGAGCGCCCACGGAATTGCCAACAGCACGTTGGTGAGACAAATCCCAGTCAAAAACGACCACGTATTGGTGCCCTCATCACGGGCACGTTTGGCAGCGATGAAATAGATCGTCCACACGGCCATATTGCCGAACGCCAAAGCGTCGCCAAACAACCCGTGCTGACTGCCGCTGGAGGTGTCGGCGCCGATCACCACCGCAATGACACCAACGAAACTGATGAGCGAGTACACCACCCGTTGCGTGGTGATTTTTTCACCGAGAATTCGGGGGGCGAGAAACAACAACAATGCCGGGGTAAGACTGCCGATGAGGGTGGCATTGGCGATGGTGGTTTCTTTGAACGAACCGAACCCCAGTGCGGTCGACAATGCAAAGAATATGCCTGGTTTCCACGCCACCGCGAAATGATGACGATTGAAACCATCACCAGCCGTGTGGGCCAAAACGAAGAGCACCGGCAGCCAGATGAGTTGACGGAACAACACCGTCGTTGGCAGCGAAATAGTGAGACTCGACACAAAGAGCGGCCCGACCGCCCAGGCCATCACCGCCACCGCAACTGCCACGATCGGCGCCCCGCGGCGACGATGGAGCGCACCGGTGTTGCCCGCCGCCGTCATGTCGGTGGTGCTTGCTTACGGGCGCTTGTCGGCAGGCCGAAGATCGATTCGCAAGGTCAATATTCCGTCGTCGAGCGACGCTTGTGCATCACCGATCATCGCGAAGTCCTGAAAATCGGTGTTGGCTTGGGCGATGAACTGTTGACGCTCTTCGCCGGCGACCGGCGGAAGCGGACGCTTGCGAACCGCACCAGCGCGTTCCTTGAAGCGCGTGATCATCTCTAGGGGGTCAAAACTCACGGCTCTACCGTAGTTCGCGCCTGTCGCAACATCTCCTTGCGTGTCTCGGCATCGGCAGTTTTGAACCGGCGGTCACCGATGACTTCCAGCGGCCCAAGTACGGGGTCATCGGCCCGCGCACTACGCCAAAACCACAGGGTGACACCCGCCAGCGCCACGCCCACGATGATGAGCACCAGACCAAGCGTCATGCTGCCAAACTAGTTG
>JABMMX010000009.1 GCA_013205435.1 Deltaproteobacteria bacterium | reverse complement strand
GACGCTGCAGATGGGGGGCGAGCCCCACGCCGCCAGCCCAGGGGAAGGCCCAGAAGGGCAGGGCGAGCTCGCCGCGCTTGAGCCAATCGGCCGCCTCGTGCCAGAGCGGAAAGGCGGCGTCCGCAGTCCAGAGCAGCACACCCTCCAGTCCTGGCACCGCAGCCAGCCGCGTCTGCGCCAGCACAAAGTCCCGGCGCTCCTCGGCGCTCCGCTTCACGCGCTGCCTACTTGACCAGCGACAGGTCCGAGCCGGTTGCCATGATCTGGTAGGCCTTCACAGGCCCCGTCACCTTGCGGGGCGCCTCGCCGGCCTTCGCCGCATCGTCGGCATAGTGCTGCGCCTCGTCCTGCGACATCTCCCGCTCGGTCAGCACACCCTCGATGTCCACCTTTCCGCCCATGGCGTTCTTCGGCATGAAGAAGGCGTAGTCCTTGAACTTCACCCGAACCTCCTGCTTGAGCTCGGGTGCGGTCAGCGTCATCCAGCAGCCCTTGTTCTGGCAGACGCCAGAGACCTTTGCGGCGATGCGGCAGACCTTGCCCGAGGGGACGCAGGCCTCGATGGCCTTCGAGATGGGCATCGCCGGCCCGGCCGTCGTGAAGGCCCAACCGTAATGCTCCGTCGTGCCCGCTGCCTGGTCGGGCGGCGTACGGTCGAAGCCGAGCCCCTTCACCGGCGCCGCGGAGCCTTCGGAGGGCTGCGAAGTCGGCGCGGCCGCGGCTGCGGGGGCTGCTGCTGCCAGCACAGGCGCCGCCTTCTGCAGGGCCTCTGCAGAGCCACTTCCAGCGGCCGGCGTTGCTGCCGGCGTCGGTGAGCCACAAGCGACCAGTCCCATCATCATCAACGCCAATCCAAACTGCCTCATTGCTGCCTCCACGCGCTGCGTTCCGTTGCTCTGCGCAGGCTGCTAGACCGAACGCCTCGCTTCTTCAACCGCAGGGCAACAACGCGTGGCCTCCGACGGCGTCATCCAGTTCCAGCTCCACCATCGCGACGCGCCGCCGCCCGATGCTGCCGCAACCCAGGGCCTCTCAGGGCTCCGCGACGCGCTTCACGCCCGAGGCTGGATTGGCCGCGACCCCGCGCGCTACGGCGGCCTTGGCTACGGCAATGTGAGCCGGCGACTTGAAGCCGATGCCTTCCTCGTCAGCGCCACCCAGACGGGCCACCTCTCCACACTCGCCGCCGTCGATTGGGTGACCCTCACGGCCGCCTCGCCCGCCACCAACCAGCTCTGGTCCGAGGGGGCCGGCAAGCCCTCCTCCGAGTCGCTCACCCACGCCGCCATCTACCAGGCCTGCGTTGCTACCTTCGTCTGCCACATCCACCACCCAGCGCTCTGGCGAGCCGCCTGCACGGGTGCAATCGCGCTGCCGAAGACCCCCGCCTCTGCGACCTACGGCACACCGGCCATGGCAGCAGCGCTCTCCGAGATCGCCTCTTGCGAGACGGGCCCCTTCGCCGCCGCTATGAGCGGTCACGAGGATGGACTCATGGCTGCTGCAGATAGCCCCGAGGCCCTGCTTGAACTGCTCGACAGGCTCTCCGCCGAAGTCGTTACGGCGCGGTGAGCGCAGCCTCGATGGCGGCAGTCACCTCGGCGCTCATGGGCAGCGTCGTCGGTGCGAAACGGCTGATGACGAAGCCATTCTTGTCGACGAGGAACTTGGCGAAGTTCCATGCGATCTCGCCCTGGAAGGCCTCAGGAGACTCGGTCGTGAGGGTACGGTAGAGCGGCGCAATTTTCACGCCCTTGACCACAATCTTGTCGAACATGTCGAAGGTCACGCCGTACCGGCTCGAGCAGAACGTGGCGATCTCCGTGCTCGTCCCGGGCTCCTGCGAACCGAACTCGTTGGCGGGGAAGCCGAGCACCTTGAGGCCGCGCGCCTCGTAGGCTGTGTGGAGGGCCTGCAGCTCTTCGTACTGCGGCGTGAGGCCGCACTCGCTCGCTACATTCACCACCAGCATCACCTTGCCGCGGTAGTCCTGAAGGCTCGTCTCCGTGCCATCGAGCCGCTTCACCGTGTGGTCAATCCTGCCTTCCATATGTTCTACCTCTGTGATGGTGCCGCTGCCCGAGCCTGCACCTGTGTCTCCGCTGGCCTCTGTTCCGCTGCCGTCGACGGTGCCCGTTGCGCCGGAGCCGCTCGCCTCTGTGGCGCCGCTGCCCGAGGACTCAACGCCGGTCCCTGCCGAACCGCTGCCTGCCCCCGAGGTATCATCGGCCGCAGAGCCATCAGGCTTCTGCGAGCAACCCGTCGCCGACAAGAGAAGAGACAAACAGAGCGTACGACCGAGAAGCGACATGATGCACCTTGAACAAGACCGTGGCCTCTTGCGCCAACCTCTCGTTAGATGCAAGCAAACGCTAAACAGTTCTTTCCCGTGACGAAGGCGATGCGCCCAACCCTGCTCCTCTATGCGACGGCGCTCGCAGCCTGCGCGCCGGCCTCCGCGCCTCAGCCGGTTACCATCGCCGTTGCCACCGATCTTGCCCCCTGGGCCCACGCCCACAAGGCACAGCTCAGCGAGGCGCTCGGCGGGCCCGTGACCATCGTTGCCGGCCCCTCAGGCCAGCTCGCAACACAGCTCCTCGCTGGCGCACCCTTCGATCTCCTCCTCTCGGCCGACAGCGCCACCCTCGACCGCCTCCAGCCCTCGGACCGTTGCGACAACAGCTCGCGTCGCCCCTTCGCCACAGGCCACCTCGCCATCGCTGTTGGCCCTCACCTCTCGCTTCCTGCCACGGTCGCGACGCTCGCCTCCGACGCCGTCGCCACCATCGCCATCGCGAACCCCGAGCATGCCCCCTACGGCCGCCTCGCACGCTCCTACCTGGCCTCGCTCCCCGAGGCGCCCCGACTGCTCCCCAAGCTCGTCTTCGCCGCAAGCGCCGCCGATGCCGCCGCCTGGGTCGACCGCGGCGCTGCCGATGCCGCCATCACCGCCTGGTCGCTCCTCCGCGCGCAGCCCGAAGGCCGCCGCCTGCAGCTCCCTTCCGAAACAACCGCGCTCCCCGCGACCGGGATTGTCTGCGGCGTTGCCGCCTCGGCGCTTGCTCCCCGCTGGCAGGCGCTCAACGAGGCCGCCTGGTTCCAGAGCAGTCTCGCCAAAGCCGGCTTCGGGCCACCGCCATGACCCCGCTCCTGCTCTCGCTCCTCTTCGCCTGCGCCGGCACCCTGCTCACCGCCCTCGCCGCCCTCCCGCTCGCCGCCTGGGCCAGCGGCCTGCCCGCGCCGCGTCGCGCCGCCATCGAATCCCTCCTCACGCTGCCGCTCGTCGTACCGCCCACCGCCGTGGGCTACCTGCTCCTCCGGCTGCTCGGCCACGACGGCCCCCTCGGTGGGCTCCACCTCCTCTTCACCCCCGCCGCAGCGGTCCTTGCTGCCGCCCTCGCCGGCTTCCCGCTCCTCTTTCGCGCAGCCCTCGCAGCTTTCGAGCAGACGCCTCCGCTCATCGCCAGCGCCGCCGCCGCCGCCGGCCTGCCGCCTCGTGCCGTCTGGCTCCGCGTGCGCCTCCCGCTCGCTGCCTCCGGCCTCACCGCCGGTGCCGCCCTCGCGCTCGCCCGCGGCATCGGAGAGTTCGGAATCACCATGATGATCGCCGGCGCAATCCCAGGGCGCACCGAGACCGCCTCCGTCGCCATCTACAACGCCAATGCAGCGGGCCGAACCACCGACGCAGACCAGCTCGTCTTCGCCGTGCTCCTCCTCTCGGGCCTCTTGCTGCTCATGCTCTCCCTCCTCCGACGAGGGCGCTGATGCTGCAGTTTGACCTGACACTGAAGGCCGCTGCCGGCCACTCAGCGCTGCGAGCCACCGCCACCATCGGGCAGGGCACAGCGCTCCTCACAGGGCCCTCGGGCGCGGGGAAATCCACCCTCCTTGCCCTCCTGGCAGGCGCAATCACTCCGCAGTCCGGGACGCTCCGCTGGCGAGACCAACATTGGTCCGACGGGCCCCGCCTGCTCGTCCCGAGCCACCTCCGAGGCCTCGGCTGGCAGCCGCAGTCGGCTTCGCTGCAGCCCGGCTGGACCGCGCGCGACCACCTCGACGCAACCTACCGCTTCCGCCCGCGACGGCTCGATCTGGAGACCCGTGCGATCGACCGCCTCGATCTCGGCCCGCTCATGGCCCGCCGCGCAGGGCAACTCTCGGCGGGGGAGGCCCAGCGCGTGGCTCTCCTGCGCGCCCTGACGGCCTGCCAGGGCCTGCTCCTACTCGACGAACCCGTCACCGCGCTGCCGCCCGAACTGGCCCGTCGCGCTGTCGAACTCATCGCATCGCTCACCGACGAGCAGGGCTGGACGGCGATCGTGGTCAGCCACCAGCCACTCGAGGGGCTGCTGCCTGAAACGCGTCTCGAGATAGCAGACGGGCTCCTGCGAACAGCCTAACCGGCCCGCGAAACCAGCTTCGCCTCGAGCTCCGACAGGTCATCTGCCAATGCACAGGCGATGGTCGCCGCAGCGTGGCCACCCGTCGCAGGCAGCCGCAGGCTTGCGGCATGGAGTGCAAGCCGTGGCGCCGGAAGCAGTGGCGCGGCTGGACCGTATCGCCGGTCACCGAGCAGCGGTAGCCCTACCGACCGCAGGTGCACCCGAATCTGGTGCTGCCGGCCTGTCAGCGGGGTCGCCTCTACTTTGCAGATCTTGCCTCCCTCGAGCGTCCACTGCGTGATTACCCGGTAGCCCGTTGTCGCCCGCTGCGCGCCTTCTGCCTCGGTCCCAACGCGGCAGCCACCGCCCGATAGCTTCAGAAGCGGCGCAGTGATAACGCCCCGCTGCGCTCCGGGCTCACCCTGACAGAAGGCCAGATATTGCTTCTCGACCCGTCGTGCCTCGAAGGCCTCGCAGAGCAGCTTGTGGCAGGCAGCGGTGCGCGCCAGCACCATCACGCCGGAGGTCTCGCGGTCGAGCCGATGGACCACCCAGAGCCGTTCGCCGCGCAGCGCCTGAAGCCGGTGCGTCAGACACTCAGAGGCCTCTTCGCCACGCGCGGGGATGACGGTCAGGCCCGCAGGCTTGTTGATAACGAGCAGGTCGTCCCGCTCGAGAAGAATCGGAATGTTCAAAGGAGCACCGCTCGTTGCACGCGCCAAAAACGAAGAAGGGCCTCTTCCGAGGCCCCTCGTCAGGCTCAGTTTCCTGAGCCGCTGCCTTCGCCGCTCCCGCTGGAGATGTCGAAGACCTTTGCCTCAAAGGGCGGCTCAAGGCTGCCCGCCTTTGTGGCAAGCGCGGCAATGGAAGACATCGAACCGCAGTTCGCCGTCGTGATGAAGGGGAAGTCGATGTAGCTGACGCAGTTCTGAAGCACGCGACGCGTCACGTTGCCAACCCGAACGTTCTTCCCGTCGAGTGCGGCCACCTTGATGAGCATTGCAAGCGCCTTCGCAGGATCGTTTGCGTAGAAGAGAGCGCCAACAGTGCCCTCCCACTGCCAAGGCATCTGCGACTCCATCTGGGCCGGCAGACCGAAGAAGTTCTGGATCTTCGACGGCGGGGTCCCCCGCGTGGAGATCTCCATCGGCGGCTTCATGAAGACGAAGTCGACGTTGTCCTTCACGATCAGCGTCTCGCCGACGTGCGACACAGACTTGTCGGGGTCGGTCTTCAGCTTGCGGTCTTTGCGGTAGGTGACCGTGCTATCGCGGAGCGTGCCGAGGCCGGCGATGTTGTAGGCAACCACGTCGGTGAAGGCCGGGATCTCCTTGGCGGTCTCCTTGGTGATCTCCACGCCGGAACCGTCGACGACAGTGATGTCGTAGGTGCCGGGCTCCATGACCCGCGACTCTTCGGTGCGGGGCTTGAGCTCAAACTTCTCGCTGCCGATGGTGACGGTCGTGCGGATGTCGAGCGGGTTGAGCACATGCACCGTCGGACGGCGCAGGGTCTGGTAGTGGTTGTAGCCGAACCAACCCGCCGTGGCGAGGGTGAGGAGGCCCACGCCGATGAAGAGGATTGCCGCGGTGGTGAGCGGCTTGCTGATCGGCGAATCGCTGCCAAACAGCTCGACGCCCGCATCTTCGAAAGTTCTCATTGTGCTCATGATTGCTCAGACGGACAAGGTGACGCGAAACCAGACAGGGTCGACAGCCCGGGCGAGCCCGGCCGCGATTACTCCTCGGCGGAGCGGAAGGTGAAGGGGTAGGCAACCACGACCATGCCGCCATCGGGCTGTTCGAAGCGCATCTTGTTCACCTCAGAGAGGATGCAAGACTCAACATTGCGGTTGCCCATCGTGTTCTCGGAGACCGAGGCGGTGACGACCTTGCCGTCAAGGCCGACCGTCCACTGCACGCCGATGCGGCCGCCAAGCTTGGCATTGTTCACGAGCTCGCGCTCGTAGCAGTACTTGATGGCCGACTTGTGGCGCCGGACCACCTTCTCGATCTGCTCGGCCGTGAGGAAGCCATTCTGCACCCGAGCACGGCCCGAAATCGCGGCCTTGGGGCCCTTGGAGCCACGGCGACCGAGACCGGCACCCGTGCCCTTGCCACCACCGGTGTCGAGGTTGCCGACGCCGTGCACGCGACCGGCACCGAAGCCGCCGCCGCCCTTGCCATTGCCGCTCATGCCCATGCCGCCCGAGCCCCGGCCCACGACCATGCCGTCGCCTTCGCCGGCCGTCGCGAAGTCCTGGCCAACGCCCGCCATCAGGTCGTTGTTCTGGAAGATCGCCTGAAGCTGGCTGTTGTCAGCAAGGCTGTCGAAAGCCTTTGCGAGCTCCGTGTTCTGGAGCTCCTCGACGAGCGGACCGTCGTGGTCGGGGAGCTTCGACTCCTCGGTCTTGTCGGGCTCGCCGAACTTGCCCTCTTCGCCGCCAGCCTTCTTGGACTCGGTCTCTTCGTCCGGGAGCTGCTTCTCTTCCACCTTCGGCACATCTTCCGCGACGAGGCCAGCGAAGGCCTCAAACTACAGGCCGCGCGTCAACTTCGAAGAGTTGAAGAAGAGTGCAACCGCGATGATAGCGATGTGGACGACGGTGCCGAGCAGGAATCCCAGCACCATACGGCTGGGGCTCTTGTCCTTGCGGTCCATGGCATCGTAGCCCTTGCTGTCCCGAACTGCGCCTGATTTGGTGCTTGCTGCCATGATGGATTTCCTAGGTCGGAATGTCGCGGATACTGGTGGGTCGTTGACCCTACAAACGAAGGAGGTCGCAAACCGGTGAAAGTTTCACCGGAGCGCCTACTTTTCTGCCCCCTCCGCCTCTACGCGGGGGATGACGGCGAGTGCAAACTGCTTGATCTGTGCATCACGCACAGCGTCAACCACCTGCACCACCGCGTTGTACTTGGTCTTGGATTCGGGTGCGATCTGGGCCGAGACCCGGTCGTCCTGCTTCTTGGCCTTGCTGAAGTACTCCTTCAGCTCAGCGCGCGGCACATCTGTGCCGTTGATGTTGATCTTGCTCTGCGCATCGATCTTGATGACCAGGATCAGCGGTGGCTTCGTCTCCTCGGACGGCGCCGCCTGCTTGGGCAGTTTGATGCCGAGTTCGGCCTTCACCAGGGTCGCCGAGGTGGCGATAAAGATGATGAGAAGCACGAGCGTGATATCCACCAACGGAGTTACGTTGATGCCGCTGATGCTTTCTTCTTGGTTATCGCTTGAACCTGCCACGGTGTCTCTCCGTTGAGCCGCCTGAGGGCGGCGTGATGCCAGTGTCTGCCCGCGAGGGCCCTACCTCGGCCGCAGAAGCGGCCAGAACCGTTACGTTTCGCTCGTCTCTGTTGCCGGATCAGCCTCCGTCGCCGGATCAGCTGCCGTTGCCTCGGCAGCCTCGCCTGCCTCTGCGACAATCTCCGCCGCTGCCGGAGCTGCCTCGGGTGCTGCCTCCACGGCCGGCGCTGCCGCCTTCACAGGCTCGGCCGGGACAGCCATCTTCGACTGCTTGGCGTTCTTCTCCATCGCCTTGCCCTTCTTGGTCTCGGGCGAAGCGCCTTTGGCAAGACCGGCCGCCTTGGCGGGGGACTCCATCCGTTCGGCAACCATCGGAGCATCGGTGGAGTGCGCGAAGGCGAGCATGGTCAGCGACAGCATCTCGGTATCGGAGTAGGAGTGGTGGGCGCGGATCTTGAAGATGTTGAAGGCGAGAACCGCAGGAATGGCCACGAGCAGGCCAACAGCCGTCGCGATCAGCGCCTCTGCGATGGGACCCATGACGGCAGAACCACCGCCATCAGGCTTGGTGCCCGAGCCGAGCGCGTCGAAGGCCATGATGACGCCGAGGACCGTGCCGAAGAGGCCAAAGAAAGGAGCGTTGTTACCGAGCGTCGCGAGGAACCAGAGAAAGCGCTCGTAACGCTTGTTCTCCCACTCGATGGCGCTCATCATCAGTTCGCGCGCCGACTTGTGGCCGCGGCCGATGTTGCGGAGGCCGTAGACCGCAACCCGCGCCTCCATGCTGTCACCGGTATTACGGATGAGGTCGGCGGCCTGGTCCGCATTGCCATTCTCGAGCGCCTTGACCATCAGCCGGCGGAGCGCGAGCGAGTCGACCTTGTGGGTCCGGTAGAACCAGAAGCGCTCCACCATGATCGCCAGCGAAATCATGCTCAGGATGATGAGGACCCAGAGCACCCACTCCGCGCCAGTGTTCGCTACTGCAAGGAGCTGGCCCGTGAGCCAACCCTGCTTGTGAACCGCCGCCAACAATACAAGTCCAGTGAGATTCATTAGGCTCTTCCGCACGCGCGAGAGGAAAACGAAG
>JABMMX010000144.1 GCA_013205435.1 Deltaproteobacteria bacterium | reverse complement strand
GTGTATTGCCGATCGAGCGGCAACACTTTGCACCAGTGCCGAAGATTCCTTCGGCGGCCGTATTGTCCGCCGCGGAGCCTAGTCCGTGGCGAACTTGAAGTTGTCGCCGTAGAACCAGTCGGCCGCGCCCGTGGCGCCGCCCGCTCCTCCGACGAAGATGAGCGCCTGGCCCTCGTTCCGTAGGCCCGTTGCGAAGGCCCGCGGCGTGGTCAGGTCGGCAGCAACAGAAGAGGTGGGCTCGCAGGTGCCGTAGTCCACCGAGATGCGCCGCCCCGTGGCAACCGGGTTGCCCGAGGCGTCGATGCCGCCGGCCACCACAAAGTCGGCGACGGAGAGCTCGTTCACAATGTTTCTCAGCCCAAACGCCGCACTCGAACCGAAGCCGAAGGCGAGTCCGGGGTCGGGGGCGAGAGCTGCATTCCGCGTGAAGTCAGCCGGCACCGGGATCGACGCCAGGAGCCAAGCCGTGTCGAAGATGCCGATGGTCTCGATGGGCGAGGCGCCCACAAAAAGGCTGTTCGCGCCCGTTCCGATCGCAGCATACCCACCCGTGAACATGACCCGCGGCATCTCTGTGGAACAGTTCACACGTGTGGCGGTATGACCCCACCGGCAGAGCAAAGAGCCTTCGGCGCAGCTGCCCACAGACCAACTCTGGAGATTGAAGTCTTCTGCATTCTTCTGCTTGAAGATGATGGCAGCATCGCTCACCACCTCGGTATTGGTCCGGCCGCCGACCACCAGCAGGCCGTGACCCCGCTGCGGGACGAAGGTGGCGCTGTGCATCGCGCGCGCCTTGTTGAGCGGGGTTGCCGACTCCTGCATGTCGCTGGCCTTCCGCGGGTCCCAGAATTCAAGCATCGTCGGGAAAGTTCCGGGTGTAGCGGCAGAGCCCGAGAAGCCACCCACAAACAGCAGCGAACCGTCGTCAAACAGCGTGGCCGTGTGAAAGGCCCGCGGCGTCAGGAGCTCAAACGGAACACCCGAATTCACCCGCTCTGCCGTCGCGCCCGAGACCTTGAAGACCTCGATGCTCGCAGTCGCCTCGGGACCCGAAGCGCCCGACGTGAGACCGCCGGCAACAAAGAGCCGGTCTCCGCTGACGATGTTCGCCGAGTGGAAGGCCCGCGGGCTGTCGAGCTTGACCGCACAATCCACGGGTTCACCGTCGCAGCCCTTCTCTGTCACCAGATTGAAGCGGCCGTCGTAGGGGTCGTACCACTCGATGTTGGCGCTCAGGTTGGAGAGCGCGCCGGCGCTGTAGGAGGCACCGCCCACCACGTAGTAGCCCTTGCCCGCCGGCGCCTGCGCGACGGCGGCGCCCGCACGACCGGCGCTCTCCGCAAACTGGCTCGTACGGCCAATCGGGGTGCCCGCCGTCGACACCGAGATGGGGTCGAAGTTGTCGCCGTAGCCGATGTCGTAGGCAGGGAAGAAGAGGTTTGGCGGCCCAGTAAAGACGGGGATCGTGCCTGGCACCGTCGCGCCGTCCACCGACATCAACGGCGAGCTCCCGAGCCAAATCGTGCCTTCGCTGTTGAAGCCCTCGACGCTCATCCAAGTGTTGCCCGAAAGGTCGATGGAGGGAAGCGTAAGCGAGCCCCCAGCGTCAGCTGCGTAGGGGCTCGGCGAATACTGAAGGAGAGCGGTGCCCTCGTAGGTCTGAACTGCGAGCTCGGACGGGACGACCGCGTCGTTGCCAAACGAGGCGTAGCCACCCGGACCGAAGATGAAGAGCTTCGGCGCGGCCGGTATGGCCTCCTCGCCGCAGCCGGCAACAGAGGCGGCAGCAAGGAGCGTCAGCGCGAGAATGCGGCTCGAAGGAGCCGACTGGAAGGATGACATCGTGAGTCTCCGAACTTCGGTTACCAAGAAAGGACGGGGCGCGCGGTCGTGGCCGCTGCATCTTCGGGCTGCATCAAGACAACCGTGAGAACGGTCGCAGCGACCACACCCGCCGCCGAGTACCAGACTACCGGCTTCTGAAGGAACGACTCGCTCGGCTCCTCCATCAGATCGCCGTAGATGCTAGGCACCGGCGGCTCAGCCACAGGCTCCTCCATCGGAAGCTGGCCGGGCGGCGTGTAGTTTGCCGAGGGGTATCCGGCGTTCGGCGGGGGCGCGCCATAGGACGGTGCGGGCGCGCCATAGGCGGGTGCGGGCGCGGCATAGGCTGGGGCCTGACCGTAGGACGGCGCGGGCGCGCCATAGGCAGGTGCCTGACCATAGGAGGGCGCGGGCGCGCCATAGGCAGGAGCCTGACCATAGG
>JABMMX010000143.1 GCA_013205435.1 Deltaproteobacteria bacterium | reverse complement strand
TCTAGATGGTGGCGCTCGAGCTGCTCCACGATGGCCTGCATGGCCTGCGAGATGGGGTTGCTGGCGGCAAAGGAGTAGCCCGAAAAGAGGGCCTCGAAGACCGGGCGGGTGATGAGGTGCTGGGCCAGCATCTCGATGATCTCGTCGTCCGAGATGCTGTTGTTGAGGTCGTCGCGGAGCTCCTCGGCAAAGGCGTTGAAGGCCTCCCGCTCCGCGGTGTTGTCCCTATGTTCTACGATGGTGGCGATGCGGGTGATGTGGGTCTGGGCGATGCGGGCGATGTCGACGGCCCAGTCTTCCCAGTGGCGCCGGTTGCCGCACTTCTGCACCACCTTGGCGAAGATGGCCCGCTCCACGGCGCCCACCTCAAAGGCGAGCTCGGTCTGCTCGGGCTGGGGCGCAACCACCCCATCGCCGGGGCCGCCGCCCGAGCCAATGCCCTGCGCGTCGCGGCTGCCCTTGACGGGCTGGCGGGTGGCGATGTCGGCGACAGCGATGACCTCCATCTTGGAGGGGTCGTTGCCCGTGAGGTCGATGCGGTTGATCATGGCATCGAAGCGGTCGTCGTGGGCGCGCAGGGCCTGGAGCACCTGCCAGACGACGGCGTAGGTTTTGTTGTCTGCGAGGGCCACCTCGGGGCTCACGCCGGCGGGCAGCACGACGGGCATGATGACGTAGCCGCGGGTCTTGCCCGGGCTCTTGCGCATGACGCGGCCCACAGACTGGACCACGTCGATCTGGCTGTTGCGCGGGGTGAGGAAGAGCACGGCGTCGAGGGCCGGCACGTCTACGCCCTCGGAGAGGCAGCGCACATTGGAGAGGATGCGGCAGGTGTCGGCGGGCGTCTCTGCCTTGAGCCAGTCCAGCCGCGACTCCTTCTCGGTGGCGGTCATGGAGCCGTCCACATGCGAGGCCTCGCAGACGAGCGACGAGGTGTCGCCGGTGGTGCGCTGGTACTCCTCGACGACAGCCGAGAAGATTGAAGCAATCTTCTTGGAGGAGACCTTGTGGACGCGGCCTCCATGCTTGGCCTCGATGACCTGGCAGAAGGCGACGGCGCGGCGCATGGGCTGGTCGTCGTCGGCGAGCGTCTCGCGCTGCCCCTGCTTGGCGAGGGCCTTCCAGCAGCCGATGATTTTGCCGGCATCCTCGACCTTGATGGAGTCGTCTTTGTTCTTGAGGAGCTCCATGGTGGCGCGGCCGATGTGGGCCTCGTCGATGGCGAGGACGAGCACCTTGTAGTCGCACAGCAGGCCCGCTTTGACGGCCGCCGAGAAGGAGATGCAGTAGAGCTCTTTGCCGAAGAGGGCCTGGTCATCCATGGAGCAGAGGACGGCGCCGAGCTTGTCTGCGGTGGCCTTGGCATCGTCGCCGAAGATGCGGGGGGTGGCGGTCATGTAGAGGCGGCGGTTGCCGCGCAGGAAGGACTGGTCGTGGACGCGCACAAAGGCGCTCTCCTCCTGGCCCGAGAAGGTGGCGCCAGTGGTGCGGTGAGCCTCGTCGCAGATGATGAGGTCGAAGTCGGCGAGGCCGTGCTCCTTCTGGGCGCGCGAGAGCACCTCGATGGAGTGGTAGGTGGAGAAGACCACGGTCATGGCGCCCGCCTCCTGCTTGGCGGCGACGGCGGCTGCCAGCTTGGAGGCCTCTGTGGTGGCGGGGTAGCGGAGCTCGTGGGCGTAGGTCTGCACCTCGTCGTCGGCGTTGCGCCTCTTCTTGCCCACCTCGGAGTCGGAGCAGACGGCAAAGCAGTGGAGCGGGGTTGCGGTCTCTTGGCTCCACTCGGTGAGGGTCTGCGAGAGGAGCGACAGCGATGGGACGAGGAAGAGCACCTGCTTGCCTGCGCCGCAGAACTGCTCGGCGATTTTGAGCGAGGTGAAGGTTTTGCCGGTGCCGCAGGCCATGAGGAGCTTGCCGCGCTCTGCCTCTTGGAGGCCGACGGTGACGGCGAGCCGGGCGTTGACCTGGTGGTTGCGGAGGCTCTTCTTGGGGCGGAGGTTGGGCTTGCGACCATGCTGGTAGGTGGCCCAGTCGATGGTGCTCTGCTGCAGCGCGTGGCGGTCGATTTTGGTGACCGGGTGGTGCTGGTCGGCGCAGGCGAGGTCTGCGAGGTGTGACCAGTGTTCGTTGGTGGCGACGATGTAACGCTCGGTGAAGACCTTGCGGCCGGAGGCGGTGAAGAAGGAGTCGATGTCCTCCTTCTTGAGCACATGGTCGTCTGCGTAGAACTTGCACTGGATGGCGGCGACAATGTTGTTTCCATTGGCGCCCGGGCCAGTGGCGACCAGGTCGATGCCGTCGTCGGTGGCCTGCAGGTTGTTGTCGCGTGCCCAGTCGCCGTAGCGCTGCACATTGTCGAAGCGGTCTTGGTAGATGGGCTCGGAGCGGAAGTACCAGGTGGCGAGCTCTTCGAAGCGGGTGCCCTTGTCGCGCTCGGAGAGGTTGCCGGAGCGGAGCTGTTCGAGGAGCGCAGAGAGAGCAGACATGGGGACCCCAGCGTGGGGCAGTTGATGGGGCGTTCTGTCGCAGCCGAGCTGGTTCGTCAACGACCGTCACTGGGGTGCGGGCGACGGGGTTGGCAGAGGTGCGGAGGGGGGTGG
>JABMMX010000142.1 GCA_013205435.1 Deltaproteobacteria bacterium | reverse complement strand
GGTAATCTCGGAGGCGGGGCGGAGGTTCGCCTCGGGTGCGCGGTGGCATTCAAGGCACCAGCCCATGCTGAGCGGCTTGGCTTGGGCCACTACTGGCATCTGATCGATGCGGCCGTGGCAGGAGGTGCAGCCGACGCCCGCTTTGAGGTGCACGCTGTGGTTGAAGTAGGCGTAGTCGGGGAGCATGTGCACCCGGACCCACTCGATCGGCACATCGTTCTTCGCGCTCTCGCGGACGCGCGCCAGTTTGGCGCTCTCCGGCAGAACATTTACGTGGCAGTTCATGCAGGTGGAGGTCGGAGGAACCGCCGCCATTGCTGCGTGCTCGGCGGTGTTGTGGCAGTATCGGCAGTCCATGCCCATCTCGCCTGCGTGCAGCTTGTGGCTGAACGGTACGGGCTGCTCGGGCCGGTAACCAACATCCGTGAACTGGGGCGAACCCCAGTACCACAGTGCGCCGCCAAGCGACGCCACCAAGAGGGGGACCACCGCCGCAATGGCAAGCGGGAGACGATTTGACCAACGGGGAAAAATCTGTGCCACGGAGACTAACCTCGATTGTGACCAGTGCGGGACGAACCCGCCTACAGCTGCCTCTGAACAGATAAACTGAATGAACCTTCATTCAGCCGACTTCCTACAATCTTTCGCTCTTCTCGCGTCGGGCTCCGGCCCTCTGGCACCGACCCGTACTCACTCTGCCTCCGACCCGGACCATGTCTCCGGAGCGCGGTCGGGAGCGAAGGAGGCTTCGCGTGGGCCGCAGTTAACAATCAGGCCTCCGCCACGCAACATATCTTTGCCACTTTTGTCGCACTGCGGCAGTTTGCACAGCCCCGCGTCAACGCTCGAATCCTCCGCAGCCTGCGCCGAACGGACCGTCGTATTTCTCGCCAAAAACATGGCGCGCGCGATGGTAGGCCTCGTCGCCCGCATGCTCGCCGGTGAGTGCATAGAGCCCCCGAAGGCGCCCCTCTTGATCCACAAGTAGGATCTTGCCGGCCAGCCGGACGAAGTCGCCGTCTGCGCTCCCCTCCGGCGCCTGAGCAACTGCCGCGGCGCTCGCTGCGACTGCGAGGAGATCGCCATGCGCCACCACCGCCCGCTGGAGGTCTGCGTTGGCAACCGGAGCCTCCGCTCCAGCTTTGCCCGTGCTCATCACAATCACCGGAACGGGTACCTTGGTGTGGAACAGCCCCTGCGCGATCCGGACTGTTACCGGGTCGGGCTGCTGGCACTTCGCGCCGGGTGCGCAGTCGAGTGGGATAAGCTGGAGCAGGTAGGCGCGGCCCGCGAGCGACGCGCTCGACAGCGGCTCCGCTGCCGCGCTGCTCCAGGGCGCGAGCGGCCCTAGCACCGGCGGCGGCTCGGGAACCCTACGCATGCAGTCGCGCGTGAGCGTCATGAGCAGCGCTATCGCCAGAAAGGCCGACGCATAGGGGTAGCGCCCGAAGGGGCCCATCTTGCTTCGCGCATAGAGCGCGAAGTCTGTGAGCGGATCGTCGCTCGTCGATGGTTTCGGCTGCTCCGGCGCGGGCTGCTCGCTCACCGAGGTACCCAGGCGTCGAGGATGAGCGCCAGCGTGAGCGCCGGCAGGTAGATCAGCGAGGCGAGGAAGAAGCGGCGCGCCCAAGCGTTGGTGGGGTGGGGCTCAAACCCCCGCATGCTCAACACAAAGAAGGCGCCACCGGCCACCGAGGCGACGACGAAGTAGAAGAAGCCGGCCACCTGCATCGGCACCAGCAGCAGGCTGATCGGCACCAGCAGCAGCGACGAGACGAGCGCCTGCACCTTGGTCGTCTCTTCGCCCATGACCACGGGGACGATGACGATGCCCGCAGCCTGGTAGTCGTCACGCCGGTAGAGCGAGATCGCCAGGAAGTGGGGGATCTGCCAGAGAAAGAGGATGGCAAAGAGCACGATGCCTGGCGCACCAATCGTGCCCGCAGCGGCCGCCCAACCGATGAGCGGAGGCATCGCGCCTGGGATCGCACCGATCGGGAGCGACCAGGAGGTGACCCGCTTGAGCGGCGTGTAGACCAAGACGTATGAGAACATGGAGGCGAGTGCGAGCCAGGCCGACAGCGCGTTGACCTGTGTGGCGAAGAGCCAGACGGATGCTACGCCGGTAACGAGCGCGAAGGCGCCCGCAGTCGCAGGATGCATCCTTCCCGACGGCAGAGGCCGGTTGCGTGTGCGCGCCATGAACTTATCGCTCTCCCGCTCCCAGAGCATGTTCCAGGCGTTGGAGGAGGCGACGACGAGGCTGAGGCCGAGGAAGGTCCAGAGCCAGGTGGCGAGCGGCGCGGTTCCAGGGGCGAGCCAGAGACCGCCCGAGGCCTCCACCAGACACATGATGACAATGCCTGGTTTGGAGAGGGCGATGAGGTCGCGCAGCGACTGTTGCAAGGCGTTCACGGGGGAATCCGGCAGTGGCCGGCGCGGTCAGGTGGGGCCGGGTCGCCTTTCAAGCAGGCGCGGCCGCGATCCGTCAGTCTAGCTCGCGGTCGACCAGCATCCCGGGCGATCCGACCACCGTCGCGTCAACCACATGGGCCAAACGGCCGAAGGTGGAGAAGTTGGGGTCGCCGTCGAGGTTTCCGAAGGCGTAGGCGGTGAAGTTCGAGGCGTTGTTCTGCCCATCACTCCGGTACTGATAGGAGAAGTAGTGGGGATCTTCGATGGCAAAATTGAGCGCTACCCAGCTTGGCTGCGCGTCCCAGAGTGCGATACCTGTCTCCACCTTCTGCGGGCCGATGGTGGCGGGGCTTGGCATGGGGCCGACGGAGCCGGGGAACTGGTTGGGGATGGGTGCGCCCGTAGGCCCGTACCGGTCGGTCAGGTAGTAGGCGACCGAACCATCGAAGAGCTTGCGCACACTCATGGTGGCTTCGGTCGTCTTTGCCCGCATGATAAACTTGAGGAAGTTCGGAATTGCGACCGATGCCAACACGCCGAGGATCGCGATGACGATCATCAACTCGATGAGGGTGAAGCCTCGGCTGGGGCGTGCCTGTTCCATAAAAATGCGCCTAAGCAATTTCGTTATCGATTGCACGAAATTTTGGGCCGACCACGGCTGCACCGGTCGGGGGACTGTAGCAGGCTGCCAGCCAGACAAGGCCGAGCCAGACGAAGTTGGCGGTCGCGAGGTGGACGAGCTGCATCCAACCTGGCGCGCTGAGCGCGATGTTCGCCACGCCGAGCACGGTCTGCAGGAGGATGCCGGCGACCAGCAGTCGGCCCGCACTTCGAACTGGTGCAGGTGCCGCTGCCGCCGCCGCGCCCACCATCAGGATCCAGAGGGAGCCCACCACCGCTACCACCGGGTGGATCAGCCGCACCCGCTCCAGGAAGTGGGCCGACTCGGCCGACGGGACGAGGTGCTCGATCGAGGCGCCGAAGATGATGGGGAAGAGAGTGTCGCCAAGGGCGGTGACGGCACCCATTGCGCAGATCACGGTGTAGACGAGGCCCGCCAGCAGCGTGCGTCGGTGTGCGCCTCGGTCGGCGCAGGAGGCGGGAGCGGGCGCCAGCGCAAAGCCGACCATGGCAATACTGCCGACCAGCAGCAGCGTGTTCACAAGGTGGACGGCGACCACCAACACCCGGACCTTGGTGGTGTCGTCGGCCACGAGGCCGAACTTGACGAGGACGGCGCCGATGAGTGCCTCGATGATCAGGAAGATACCGGCCCGGACAGCCCAGGTGCGTGCCCGATTGCCGCTGGGCGTGAGCCGAAAGACGGCGATCGCGAGGCCGAGAATGAAGAGGCCGTCGAGACCGCTCGTGAGGCGGTGGGTGAACTCGATGATGGTCTTGATGTTCGGCGCGCGCGGGATGACCTCTCCATGGCAGGAGGGCCAGTGTTCCCCGCATCCTGCACCGGAGCCGGTGACCCGGACCCAGGCACCGAACAGGATGACGGCGATGGTGTAGAGGGTGACCAGGGCCGCAAACTTCCGGAGTGCTGAAAAGCGGTCTCCGGCCGTTGTCACGGCATCACCGACTTGCCCTGATGCGCGCCCCGCCCCTTGTCGGCGCAGGCCTCGCCGATTGCCTTGTAGGCGCTACTGCAGGAGTTGGCGCTCACCGCCCGCCTGACGCCCCGTGCAAGACACTCCTGCTGGCCGAAGCGGGCGATCGTTTCGATCTCCGTGAGCTGGCCGCAGTAGGTGGTCAGTTCGAGCGGCTTGAGGCACTCCTCCATGACGCGGGTCGTGTAGACGTCGCAGAGGTTCTTGATGCCGTGGCATGAGGCGGTCCAGGCCATGGCCTCGTCCACGCACCGCTCGGGGGTCATGCCCGGAAGCCGCCAGGAGGGGCTTCGGGGTGTTCGAGCGTGGAGCGGATGTAGCTCCGGAACTCGGAATAGCGGGCGTAGAGGACGATGCCGAGGACCAGCGCGGCGGACGCCACGCCGATTGCAATCCACTTCAGGGAGTTGTCTGGCTCAAAGGCGGGTGCGGGGGTGCTCATGGCGTCGGCCTGCTTCGACTAGTTTGTGGTGAGGATGTAGGTGCCCGTCGCACCCGTGCCGTAGGTTGTGGCGATGAGGTAGTAGGTGCCGGTCGTGGTCGCGCTGTAGGTGATCATCGAATCGGTGGCGGTCGCCGCACCGTCGTCGTCCGAGGCGACCTCGCCGCAGGTCCGGCCGTCGTAGAGGTAGAGGAAGGTGTCGAGAGCGGCGCCGGTGGCTGTCATCGTGATGCTGTAGGTGCGGCCTGCCGAGAGCGACATTGAATAGACCTTGTAGAAGCTTCCTCCGCGGGGGCCGTCGGTGGGCTCGCCGCCCGTGAAACTGTCGTTGCGGGTCGCCGGCGTGCGTAGCGTCGTGGCGCTAAAGGGGTCGCAGAGATTTACAGGCGTGTTACTGCAGCCGCTGTTGTCGACGGTGCAGTCGGAGAAGCAGGAGAGCGAGCCGCTCACAAAGCCCTGGTTGGCGCAGGAGTCGCCGCCGAAGTCGAAACCGTCGCAGGTCTCGGAGCCATTGAGGACGCTGTCGCCGCAGACCGCGTCGGCCGTGCAATCCGACGAGTCATAGTTGAGGCAGTCGGTGGTGCAACGGACCGTTCCTGCGGTCGCGCCGAAGTCGAAGCAGTCGATGCCATTCACATTGGAGCCGTCGCAGGTCTCGCCCGCCTCAATCAGGCCGTTGCCGCAGACGGGGCCCGTGCTGACGCAGGAGGCGACGTTGAAGGCGCATCCGCTGCAACGAAGGGTGCCGGACGTGTAGCCAAGCGTGGTGCAGCTCTCGCCGCCCAGGTTGTTGCCGTCGCACTGTTCGGATCCGGCAATCTCGCCGTCGCCGCAGATGTTGGGCGTGGTCTCCGTGCAGCGGCTGTAGTCTAGCCCGCAGCCCGCGTTGCAGGAGAGGGTGCCGCCCGTGTAGCCGAAGTCGGTGCAGGCCCTGCCCTGGAGGTTGGTTCCGTCGCAGGCCTCGCCGATGTCGACGACGCCGTTGCCGCAGCTCTCTGTGTTGTTGCTGCAGCCACGGGTGTCGATGGTGCAGTCGGAGCCGCAGAAGGCGAAGCCGCCGGTGAAGCCGAGGTCGGTGCAGTCAGGGTCTGCCCCGTCGCACTCTTCACCGGAGTCGATCACGCCGTTGCCGCAGGTCGAGACGGGCTCTGCGCACTCGGTGGCGCAGCTGTTCTCCTGACAGGCCTGCAGGGCCTGCGATGCGTTCTGGCAGGCTGTGGGCGTGGTCGTGACGCAGCCAAAGGCGCAATCGGCCGCAAGCGAGCTCGGGTCTGCGGTGTCGCAGGGGCAGGCCAACAGGCAGTTGTAGAGCGGTTCGCAGACGCCGCCGATCGTGTTGGGGAAGCCGGCGCCGTAGGCTGCAGAGACCTCGGTAGCGCAGGCGTCGCTGGTGCAGGAGAAACAGAGATCACCGTCGCTGGGCCCAGAGGTGATCTCGTCGTGGCAGTCGACCGGGGAGGTGTCGGAACCGGTATCTGTGCCGCCTGTGTCGGAGCCGCCTGTGTCGGTTACGCCGCCGCCGCCGCCACCGCCACCGCTACCGCCTCGGCCGCGCGTCGCAGTGTCTGTGCCGCAGGCGGTCGCGATGGCCGCTACGGCGAGGAGCGCAAGGGAGAGGCGGAGAGCTGCGGAGCGCATGTGGAACTCAGGGACGAGTGGGAAAGGCGATGCGATGAACCATGCGGCCGCTTGTTACTCACCTCCCAAATCGGGCGCAAGGAAGGGACTGCCGCATCTTCAGGCGGTGGCCTCGAAGCGGCGTCCGAGCCACTGGCACAGATCTCGGAGCGCCTCGCGGTCGACAGAGGTAAAGGCCTCCGGCAGATCGGAGTCGACATCGAGGACGGCCAGGAGCCGGCCGGATGGCCCGATGACGGGGACGACGATCTCGGAGATGGTCGAGCTGGAGCAGGCGATGTGGTCGGGCGCATCGTGGACGTTGTCCCAGTGCTGGATCTTGCGCGTGCGGGCCGCGGCACCACAGACACCGCGCGAGAAGTCGATGCGGAGACAGCCGTGGCCACCCTGGTAGGGGCCCACAATGAGGAGGCTGTCGGAGACGGCGCGGTAGAATCCCGTCCAGTGGAAGGCCTCGAAGGCGTTGTGGAGCTCGCAGGCGACGGTCGCCATGGCAGCCGTCCAGTCTGTCTCCTCCTCCAGCGTTGCCTCGATGGCGGCGAGCACCTCCATGTACTTTTGCACCCGCTCGTGGGTTGGAGCGGTGGTCGGCAGAGGCTGGATCATGGGTTCTCCTGCAACAGCGGGCGGAGCAGCTCGACCAGGGAGGCGCGGGTGATGATGCCGCGGTTGGCGTTGAGCGGACTGGGGTGGAAGGAATCGACAAGGCCAAAGGGCAGCCCCGGTAGTTGGTGCAGCCTCCCGTTGCCGAATCGGAAGGCTGAGCGTCGCAGGCCCGGGCGTCGGATGGCTGCGTAGTCTAGGAGGGCATCGTGGGCGATGTGGCCGAAGGCGACGATCCAGCGCAGGTTGGGGAGCGCGGCGAGGTCTGCCTGCAGCCAGCTTCCGCAGCCGCGCCGCTCGTCGGGGGTTGGGGCGTTGAGCGGAGGCACGCACTTTACGGCGTTGGTGATGGCTGCGCCGTGTAGCCGGAGCTGCAGTCCGCCGACCTCGGGTTCGGCGTGCGAGGAGAGGCCAAGGTCGTGGAGCGCGCCGTAGAGGAGCCGGCCCGAGACATCGCCGCAGAAGGGGGTGCCGGTGCGATTTGCGCCGTGATAGCCGGGAGCCATGCCGAGCAGCAGGATGCGGGCGTCGGGGTCGCCGAAGAGGGGGACAGGTCGAGACCAGTAGCGTGCGCTCCGCAGCTGATTGGGCCCCTTGACCGCATGTTCGGTGCGGCGGAAGGCGGTCAAGCGGGAGCACTGCTCACAGCCGAGCAGCCCCGCATGACAGAGACGGGGCCCTTGCCAGAGGTCGGCCGACTGCTCCGCGGAAGCCCCATCCGGCGGGAGCCCGCCGGAGCGCTCGTCAGGGGTCGATGGCTTCATCGGCGGCGTTGGGGTCCCAGAGCTCTTCCGGGCTCCCCGCAAGGTGGTTGGCCCAGCGGCACCAGACGAAGAAGGCGTCACTCAGCCGATTCACATAAGCAATACAGAGGGGATCGACCTCTTCATGCTCCGCGAGCTGACAGAGGAGCCGCTCCACGCGCCGGCAGACGGTGCGGCAGAGGTGGAGGTCGGTGTTGAGGCGGGAGCCGCCGGGCAGGACAAAGCTGCGGAGGGGCTCGAGGTGGCCGTTGCAGCGGTCCATCTCGGCCTCGAGCGCATCGATGTCGGACTGCCGGACGCGAGGCTGGCGCGGGTGCACATCCTCGGGGAGGGTGGCGAGGATGGAGCCGAGGTTGAAGAGGCTGTGCTGCACGCGGCGCAGGACGCGGGCGAGTCGCACGAATTCGGGGCCGTCGGCCTGGCGCTCGAGGGCGGTGAAGCGTGCCGCGCCGACGAAGGCGTTGAGCTCGTCGACCTCGCCGTAGCTGGCGATGCGGGCGCTCGCCTTGGGGACGACCTGCCCGCCGACGAGCGAGGTGGTGCCCTTGTCACCCTTGCGGGTGTAGACGCGGTTGATGGCGATGCGCTGCGGCGCGTCGAATTCCTCGGACATGCTCAACTCCGGCTTGGGGCCGCGACAGTGGCGGCATCGTAGTCAGATGAAGCGAGCGTGCTCAGGATTCGCGGCAGAGGACAAAGTAGGCGAAGGCCATCTCTGATTCGTCCTTCCATGCGTGACCAATGGAGACGTGGCTGGAGACGCGGCGCATGAAGTCGCGGGTGTGTCGGTAGACGAGGTACTGCAGGCCGGAGGAGTTGGAGACGACCTTGGGCCAGCCGTCCGGGACGGGGCCATCGGGGACCTGAAAGTAGTCGACGACGATGGCGCCACGCTCTGTCCATGCCTCGTTTCCGGCGGTGGGGACGGTGACAAAGCAGCCTGGCCCGATGAGGGGGCGGGTTGCACCCTCGTTGTAGCCGAAGAGGCGCTGGCTACCGTCGATGGGGCGAGCGAAGCGCTTCTGGAACCGGGTGAAGACCGGGAGGGTGTTGCGGCCCTGGTGGATGACCTCGGTGCGGTCGGCGGCGGAGGCCGGCACGAAGTGATCAAGGGTGAGGGGGGCGGCCTCTGCGGCGAGCGTCCAGAGCTTGGACTGCGCGGCGCTTCCGAGAGCCATGGTCTCGTTGAGCCGGGCATCGGCGGGGAGCTGGTCGAGGTAGTCGGCGATCTTGTGGATGGATTCGCCGGCGGAGATGAGAGCGGAGAGCGACATGATCGGGCCTCGTTGTTCGGGTAACGGGAGGCGCCGCTACCATGTTCTGCGATCTCTTCACAAGCGCGAGAGAGTTTGCTAGAGGGTGCGCCCCATTTTGAAACGAGCCGTCCGCGTGGCGGGATCAGAGGAGTCGAAGTCATGGCAACAAAGCGCCCAGCAAAGTTGGCAATCGGTAAGAAGGTTCAGGTCACCAAGCTCGATCCGATCTCCGGCAAGCCGATGACCCCCGTAAAGATGATTCGTCGCTCCGGCTCGTCGGGCATGCACTGGGTTGTGCTCGAGGAGTTCGACGGTACCGACAAGGCCATCGAGCGCGCTCTGCCGATCCGCTAAACGCCGCCCTCGGGCGCGTGAAGAGGTCGTTGCCTCCATCCCCGGTGTCGGGGACGGGGGCGTCGTCGTTTTTGGCCTCTGCCTCTCTCGATGCTCAGAAGTTCCCGAGAATCAGCAGGCAGCCGATCGACATCAGGCCGACGGCGACCCACTTCCGCGCCGTGAGCGGTTCGCCGAAGACGAGGCGGCCCACGACTTGGGCTGCGGCCATGCCTACCGCCCGCTTGACGGTCTCGACCGTGCTGACGGGCGAGATGACAAAGGCCGACATCTGGAAGCCGAGCGCGGTGGCCCCTGCGGCGACGGCGCCGGCGAAGGCGGGCTGGTGGTCCAAGACCGTACGGAGCTGGCCGAGCTGCCCGCGTCGGAACAGCACCCCAAGAAGGATGAGTCCAACGCCGAGGCACTGGACCAGGGCGTGAAGCGGGGGAGAGGAGGCGGCCTGCGCCACCTTGTCGACCGCCGAGCTGAGCGAGAAGAGGAGGGCGACCACGAGCATGATGGGCACGCCCCGTTCGCTGCGTAGCCGCCGGATGAGGCCGCCAGGCCCGTCGGTGGCGACGCCGGCGGCGTTGAGGGTGAGGGCGCCGAGGATCACAAGGGCTGCGCCCGCCGCCTGATAGTAGGTGAGCGTCTCGTTCAGGGGCGGGAGCCAGGCGAGGAGCGCCGAGAAGGCGGGCGAGAAGCTGAGCATGGGGATGGTCAGCGACAGGGGCGAGAGGTTGACGGCGCGCAGGAAGAGGAGGTTGGCCGCCACATTGATGGCGATGGAAAGCAGCGCCGGCGCGAGATAGTCGCTGTCGACCGCCGGCACGCCGTCATTGGAGATCGTCCAGCCCAGCCAGATGGCGAAGACGGGGACCTGCCCGAGCATGAGCAGCACGACGAGCGCGACGGGCGGGATGCGTTCGGAGAGGTGTTTGCGTGCTGCGTCGAAGGTCGCCCACCCGAGGGAGGCGATGAGCATGATGAGGATTGCGATCAAGGCGATGGGACCGTTGGCGAGAGGCGCGAAGTTGCGGCGATGTCGGTGCCGGTCCAGGGCTTGTGCAGGGTAAGCGCCGCCTCACGAAGCGGGCAGTCTGCGAGGTCGCAGAGGGAGCAGCTGGTGGGCCGGCAGGGCTCGCTGTGGATCATCACATCGGTGCGGCTGCCGAAGACCTCGCAGAGGGCGACCTCGACCTGCTCGGTGCCATCGTGGGCCTGTTCGATGGTCCAGAAGCGGGGAAAGACCAGGTGAAGGTCGATGTGTACGGTCTGGCCGAGGCGATGGACTTTGGTGTGGTGGGGCGTGGACCAGCCAGGCTTGCGGGTTCGCTCGAGCACCTTGGCAATCTCGTCGAGGAGGGCCGGGTTGGCCTCGTCCATGAGACCGCCGATGGCGTCCCGAAGGAGCAGGAAGCCGTTGCGGACGACGACGAGGCCAAAGAGGCCTGCGATGATGGGGTCAAGGAGGGTCCAGCCGGTGAGCTTGACGACGACGAGGCCAGCGACGACGCCGAGGGTGGTGATGGCATCGGCCCGGAGGTGTTCGCCGCCGGAGACGATGGTGGGCGACTCGAGCGTTTTTCCGCGACTGACACTGAGGGTTCCGAAGGCCCAGAGGACGAGGGCGACGACGATTTCGATGCCGAGTCCAAGCGTGAGCTTTGCCTCAACGAGCTGAGAGGCACGGAAGGCGTTCTGCACCGAGATGACGGTGATGGTGACGCCTGCGACGAGGATCAGCGTCCCCTCGATGCCTGAGGAGAAGTACTCGACCTTTCCGTGGCCGTAGGGGTGCTCCTTGTCGCGCGGCTTGGCCGCGATCCAGAGGGCGTAGAGCGCGAGGGAGGCGGTGGCGATGTTGGCGACCGACTCGAGGGCATCGGAGAAGATGGCCGCGCTTCGGGTCATCCACCAGGCGGCAATCTTCGCAGCGGTCAGCGCGAGGTTGAAGAGGAGGAGGTTGCGGCCCCAGGTCAGCGGAAGGCTTCCTTCGTCCACCGCGCGGGCGGGCTGCATGTTGGAAGCGCTGGCGTTCATGTCCGGTCCGTGGGGGATTGGCGTGAAGAGGCAGCGTAGTGCGCTGCGCGGGCAGGTCAAAGAGGAAGCGACGGCGCTCGTGCTGCGTGCGCTCTAGAACCTTGACGATGTTCTTGCAGGCACTAGCCTTGAGCGCCCGTGCGCTCTGCCCGATTGGGTGCGCTTCCGTGACCCTTCGCGATGGTTTGAAATGTCGCAACGATATGGCGTCGACGCCGAGACCGACCGTCAGGCCGAGCAACTCTTTTCTCGCTATCTGAGCAACCCTGCGAGCCTTGAGCCCGCGTGGCTGGCCTTCTTCAAGGGGCTGAGCAACACCGACCTCAAGGCGCTTCAGGTGGCCGTGATGGCACACCGGAGCGGCGCCCGTGCGGCGGTTTCGTCGGGGAGCATCGCGCAGCCGCCCCCGTCTGCGCCTCCGGCAGTGCCGCTGGTCACCCAGCAGACCGCGCTGATTGGCGGGTCGAGCGAGGCGAGCCTTGCTTGGCGCCTATCGCGGATGGTGGAGGCCTGGCGTTCGCGCGGCCACCGTGCAGCGTCGATCGACCCGCTCACGGCTGCTGCGGCGCCGCCGTCGGAGCTGATGCCCGGTGCATTCGGCCTGACAGAGTCGGAGATGGACCTTGCGGTGGCGACGGAGATTCAGGGCCAGAGCAGCTCGACGCCCCGGCAGGTGCTGCAGTTCCTGCGCGAGACCTACGGCGGTGGCATCGGCTACGAGTTCATGCAGGTGGAGCAGCCGGAGGCGCTCGCCTGGCTGATGGAGCAGGTCGAGGGCGGCCTTGCGCAGCCGTCGCAGCGCGACCGGCACTGGATGCTGGAGCGGCTGACGGCAGCCTCGGAGATGGAGAGCTTTCTGCACAAGCAGTTCGTCGGCACCAAGCGGTTCTCGCTTGAAGGGCTCGACGCTGCAGTGCCGTTGCTCAACCTCATCATCAACGAGGCAGGCGACGCCGGCGTGCAGGATGTTGTGATGGGCATGGCCCACCGCGGCCGCCTCAATGTGCTCATCAACATCATGGGCAAGAGCGCCTCGTCGCTGTTCCGCGCCTTCGCCGACCAGGATTCGGAGCACTACATCGGCCGCGGCGATGTGAAGTATCACCTCGGCTACACCAACGCGGTCACCTCGCCGAAGGGCAACAAGGTGGCGCTGAGCCTCTGTTTCAACCCGAGCCACCTCGAGTTCGTGGCGCCTGTCGTCGCCGGTCGCAGCCGTGCCATCACCGACGGCCGCGGCGCGGGCGCCGGCCTGTCGGCGCTGCCCATCAGCATCCATGGCGACGCAGCCTTCGTCGGCCAAGGTATCGTCATCGAGACGCTCAACCTCGCCGGGCTCGAAGGCTACCAGACCGCAGGCACCATCCGCCTGGTGCTCAACAACCAGGTTGGCTTTACCACGGCCCCGAGCGATTCGCGGTCGACCCGCTACAGCACCGACGCGATGAAGTTCCTCGGCGCGCCTGTTCTTCATGTGAACGCCGAAGACCTCGACGCGGTCTGGCGCGCGGGCCGTCTGGCCGTCGCCTTCCGTCAGAAGTTCCAGCAGGACATCTGCATCGACCTGATCGGCTGGCGCCGGCACGGCCATAACGAGGCGGATGAGCCTCGCTTCACGCAGCCGGTGATGTACCAGAACATCGACGCTCGCCCCTCCATCCGCGAAAAGTATGCGGCGGAGTTGCTGGCTTCGGGGCAGATCGACGCAGCGACGGATGCCGCCATTCTTGGCGCGCGTCGCGATGCGCTGATGAAGGAGCTGGAGGCCTCGCGCGGTCCGGCCGCCGCGGTTCACCACCACGAGAGCGAGCTGCTCGGCGGCCCCGAGCGGCAGGCCGACGCGGTGACCACGGCGGTGCCGCTCGACAGGCTTACCTGGGTTGCCAACGAGCTCTCACGCACGCCCGAAGGCGTCGCGCTCCACCCCAAGGCGGAGCGGCTGCTGCTGGGGCGTGCCAAGGCGATGGAGCCCGACGAGGCGCTCGACTGGGGAACGGTAGAGTCGCTGGCCTACGGCACGCTGGTGTCGGAGGGGCGTCGGGTTCGGCTCTCGGGTCAGGATGCCCGTCGCGGTACCTTCACCCACCGTCACGCCTACTTCACCGACACGCAGACCGGGAAGCGCTGGAGCCCCTACGATCGGCTGACGAGCCACGGCGGCCGTTTCGACGCCTGGGACAGCCCGCTGAGCGAGGCTGCAGTGATGGGCTTCGAGTATGGCTACGCGATGGAGCAGTCGGCCGCGCTGGTCATCTGGGAGGCGCAGTTCGGCGACTTCGTGAACGGCGCGCAGGTGATTGTGGACCAGTTCATCTCTTCGGGTGAAGACAAGTGGGAGCTGCTCAACGGCATGGTCCTGCTGCTGCCGCACGGCTTTGAGGGTCAGGGGCCGGAGCACTCCTATGCCCGTCTGGGTCGCTTCCTGTCGCTCTGCGCCGAAGACAACATCCAGGTCTGCGACTGCACGACGCCGGCGCAGTTCTTCCACCTGCTCCGCCGCCAGGTGCTCCGACGCTGGAAGAAGCCGCTGGTGGTGATGACGCCCAAGAGCCTGCTCCGCCACAAGTCGGCGGTGAGCACGCTGCGCGACCTTGCGTCGGGCAGCTTCCAGAAGGTCATTGGCGACGGAGGAACCGTGGCACCTGCGCAGGCGCGCAAGCTCCTGCTCGTCTCCGGCCGCCTCTACTACGATCTCGCGGAAGAGCGGGAGCGCCGTGGCGCCTACGATGTGCACATTGTGCGCATCGAGCAGCTCTACCCGCTTGATGGTTCGGTGCTTGCCGGCGTGCTGTCGCAGTATGGTGCAAACACCGAGGTCTGCTGGGTGCAGGATGAGCCCTGGAACATGGGCGCCTGGTACTTCATCAAGGCCCGTTTCCACGGTCTGTTCGGCGACGGCTTGAAGCTTGGCTGCATCTCGCGTGCCGAAAGCGCGAGCCCGGCGACCGGCTCGATGGGTGCGCACAAGACGGAGAACCAGCGGCTCTTGGCGGCGGCCTTCGGCTAGTTGATGGCGTGAGGGAGCGCGAGGCTGAAGGGGGCGACGCGGGCCATGAAGGAGGTGCCGTCATCGCGCACCATTTGGTAGCTCCCCTCCATCGCCCCGAAGGAGGTGGAGAGCGGGCAGCCGCTCACATACTCGAAGGTCTGGCCGGGGAGCAGGCGGGGGCTCTCGCCGATGACGCCAGGGCCCCGGACCTCCTCGCGGTCGCCATTGGCGTCGGTGATGATCCAGTGGCGGTGCACCAGCTTCGCGGGGAGTGTGCCCTCGTTCTGGATGCGGATCTGGTAGAGGAAGAAGAAGCGGTTGGCCGAAGGCTGCGACCGCTCTTTGGAGAAGGTGGAGGTGACCGAGACGGTGATGCCTTCGGTGGAGCAGCTGCTGGTAGTCGCCATTGCGGGGCCATGTCGGGGGTGGAAGTTGCGCCGGTAAGGTGGTTGTGCGAACGGGTCGCGTCAAGGGTCACGATAAGCAGTAGGTCGCGCGATGGATTGGTTGAGAACGGCAGAGATGTTGGCCAATCGCATCGCGAAGAACGAGCGAAAGCTGGGGCCGTGGCGGAGGCGGGAGCACATCCACGCCTACCGGGTCTACGATCGCGATATTCCGGAGCTGCCGCTGGTGGTGGAGGTCTTCGGGCAGGAGCTCCATTTGGGGAGCTTTGCCTTTGAGGACCGGCTCTCGGACGAGGAGTC
>JABMMX010000141.1 GCA_013205435.1 Deltaproteobacteria bacterium | reverse complement strand
CCCCCAAAAAGTATCCCCGACTGGGATCGAACCAGTGACCTGCCGTTTAGGAAACGGCTGCTCTATCCAACTGAGCTACGGGAATGGAACAGACGCCGGCTAGGGGGCCGGCGCTGCGGAAACGGCGAGGCGCCTAGTAGTGGACCAGGCTGAACACTTCCACCGGGGCGAGGCGATTGCGGCCCGCAAGGAAGTCGAGCTCAATCACAAAGGCGGCGCCGCCCACCGTCGCGCCCGACAGCTTCACCAGCTCTACCGTCGCCTCGGCTGTGCCGCCCGTCGCGAGCACGTCGTCGATGATGAGGACGCGGTCGGCAGGGGTGAGGGCGTCGGCATGCATGTGCAGCGTGTCGGTGCCATACTCCAGCTCGTAGGAGACCGCGTTGGTCGCCCGCGGCAGCTTGCCCGGCTTGCGCACCAGCACCACGCCCACGCCCATCGCGTAGCCGAGCGCCGTGCCGAAGATGAAGCCGCGCGCCTCGGGCGCCACAATCTTCGTGATGCCCTTGCCCGCAAAGTGGGCCGCAAAGGCGTCGGTCGTCGCCTTGAGCGCAGGGCCGTCGGCAATGAGCGTCGTGATGTCGCGGAAGAGAATGCCGGGCTTGGGGAAGTCGGGCATGTCTGTAATGCGCGACTTGAGGAAGGTCTCGAGTTCCATCGTGTTCACTTCTGAGGTTGGGTGGAGGACCAGGTGGCCAGTTCGTCGATGAGTTCGTATTTGGTCAGGTCGAGGTGGACGGGGGTGAGCGAGGCCAGCCCCTCGTGGTTGGCGTCGCAGTCCGAGCCCTCCACGGGCAGGAAGCCCAGGTCGGGGCCGCCAATCCAGTAGTAGGGCTTGTGGCGAGGGTCGATGACCTTCTCGACCACCCGACCGTAGTTGCGCCGGCCAAGACGGGTGGCTCGGATGCCACGCGACGCATCGCACCCCTCGGGCACGTTGAGGTTGAGCAGGACGCCCGGCGGCAGCCCCCGCACCAGCAGCTCCGAGGCGACGCGCACGGCCAGCTCGGCCGCCACCGCGAAGGTGGAGGGATGGTTGTGGGTGAGGCTAACGGCCAGCGAGGGGATGCCCATGAGGCAGCCCTCCATCGCCGCGCCCACCGTACCCGAGTAGAGCACATCTTCGCCCATGTTGGCGCCCCGGTTGATGCCCGAGACGACCAGTGCGGGCGGGCGGGGCAGGCCGTGGTGGAGCGCCACGTAGACGCTGTCTGCGGGCGTGCCCGAGACCCAGTAGCGGCGGGGCGCGGTCTCGTGCACCCGGAGCGGCTTGTGGAGCGTGATGGCGTGCGAGATGGCGGAGCGCTCGCGCTCGGGGGCGAAGACCCAGACCTCGCCGATGGCCTCGAGCGCGTCGGCGAGTGCGATGATGCCCGGCGCGGCGATGCCGTCGTCGTTGGAGACAAGGATGAGCGGGCGTTCGCCCGTAGCGGTGGTCACAGCGAGGTCTCCGAGGGGCGGGTGAGGCCGGGTGCGACCTCGAGGCGGTAGGCGCCCGTGCCGCCGCCGGCGGGCGCGGGGCTGCCCTCTTCGCCGCCCTCGCTGGCGATGGAGGTGCAGTAGATGCGCACCTCGCCGTCGAAGGGCTGCACGAAGGAGACGCGGGCGTCCACCTGCTCGCCGAAGTCGTCGTTCTGCGCGATGGTGGTGCCGAGCTCGTCGACCACCCGGAGGAGGCTGTCGACGTCGGTGGAGCGGAGGGTGATGGTGACCGCCTGGCCCGCCTTGAGGGGGAGCCGGTAGATGTCGGCGCGGCGGCTGATCTCCTGCAGGAGCGGGTCGTCGTTGCTGAGGTCGCCGAGCACCACGGCGCCCATCTGCACGGCGTTCATCTCGAAGGGCACCTCGGCGTAGCCCTCCGCGCGGAGCCGGTAGCGGCCGGTCTGCCCGCCGAGCGACATGGCGTTCACCCGGTACCTGCCGGCGGCGAGCGGGCGGAGGATGCGGGCGTTGGTGCCGCCGCCGTAGTCGTCGTTGGTCTCGAGGGCCTCGCCGTCGGCGCGCTGGAGCTCGAGGACAGGGTCGAGCTCGTCGGCCTCGAGCTTGAGCTCGTAGAGGCCCGCGGTGGGGATCTCGAGGTCGAAGCCGTCCACCTTGCCCTGCCCGTCGGGGCGGTCGCGGTCGGAGGGCTTGAAGTCGCCGTCGAAGGTGGTGCCGACCGTCAGGGTGGCGCGGGTTGCGGCGAGCGCCTTGGCGTCGGCCTCCACCACCTTGAGCTGGTAGGTGGCATCCTCGGCGCTCTCGGAGACCAGCGCGAAGAGGTAGCCGCCCGTCTGCGGGAGGGTGAAGGTGCTCTCGCCCGTGGCCGAGACGGCGGGCACGGGGAGCTGCTCGCCGGAGGGGGTGGTGACGCGGAGGGCCGGCATGGCGTGGGAGGTAACGGCAACGGTGACCATCTGCCCTGCCCTGCCCTCGAAGCGGTAGAGGTCGGCGAAGCCGGTGCCCTGGATGGGGCGCACATCGCCCGTGGTGAAGGCGCCGCGGAGCTGGGTGCCGAGCCGGAGGGGCAGCGCGGCGACCGTGGGCGGCTGCGTGAGCTCGGCAGAGAGGAGATAGTCTCCACCCGTGGCGGCATCGAAGCGGGAGGCGATGAGGGTGTAGTTGCCGGCCGCAGGGAGCGTGTAGCGGATGCGGGCGTTGGTGCCGCCGCCGCTGTCGTCGTCGGTGGCGAGGAGGTCGCCGCCGGGGCCGACGAGGGAGAGGAGCGGGTCGAAGTTCTCGGCGCTCATGCGGGCGTCGAGATACTGGGCCCCCTTGGAGACCAGGGTGTAGCGGTCGCTGACGCGGGTGCCGCCCACCTGCGCGGCCATGTTGGCCCGCTGCATGGTGCCGGGCGTGAGCGGGCGGGCGGGGGTTGCCGAGGCGGGCTCGGCGCCGAGCAGCTCGACGGTGAAGTCGCCCCCGCTGCCGCTCGCAGCGCTGCTGACGAGCAGGGTGTACTCGCCCGAGAGGGGGAGGCTGGCCCGGAGCTTGGCGTTGGTGCCGCCGCCGCCCTCGTCGGCCTGAGCGACGGTCTCGCCCGTGGGCGACAGGAGGATGAGGTAGGCGTCGAACTGGGCGGTGAGGCGGGCCTCGATCTCGTCTGCGGCCTTGGCGTTGAAGCGGAAGGCCTTGACCCACTGGCCGTCGGCGCGGCGGGCGTCGCCGTCGGTGAGGGCGCCCTGGGCGCGGGCGGGGAGCTCGAGCTTGGCGACGACGAGGGGCTTCCGCACCCAGACGTCGGCGCGCAGGGTGTAGTCGCCCGACTGGCCGCGCTGGAAGGAGGAGACGGCGATGCGGTAGCGGCCCGCGGTGACCGCGGTGAAGTTGATGCGTGCGTTGGAGCCGCCGAGCGAGTCGTCGTCTTCGGCGACGGTGGCGCCGTCGGGGCCGGTGGCCGAGAGGAAGGCGTCGAACTCGGAGGAGCGGAGCTCGACCTTGAGCGACTGGCCGGCGGTGAGGTCGACGACGAAGGCGTCTTCGATGGCGCCGCGGCTGTTGGTCGTGTCGCCCACGGTGATGGTGCCCGAGAGCTCCTCGGCGACGGGGAGACGGGGCTCAGCGGAGGCGGGTGCAGGCGCGAAGAGCGAGGCAGAGAGGCCGACGAGACCGAGTAGACGCTTCATGAGGGGCTCCCTGCGGCAGCCGCTGCGGTTGCGGACATGGTCGCCCTCCCCGGCGGTTGCGCCGCGCAGGTGGAGAGTAACGGGCGGCGCCGTCTGCTTCAACTGCAAACGGCGTTGCGCTAGCGGGTGGCGGTGGCGCGGCGGCGGCGGAGCAGGAGCAGGCCGGCGAGCGCGAAGAGGGCCGAGAGGCCGGCGGCGCTGCCCGTGGTGGAGCAGCCGCTGGAGACCGCGCGGCCGTTGACAGAGGGGCGCTCGTTGCCGTCGGTGGAGCCGGTGTCGGCGGTGCCGCCCGTGCCGGTGCCGGGGTCGGTGGTGCCGGTGTCGGGGTCGGTCGGAGAGGCGTTGCAGACGAAGCCGGCGCTGCAGACGCCCGCGGAGGCGGCGTCGGGGTTGAGGCAGAGCTCCTCCGCTCCGAGGGCGAAGCAGATGGTGTTGCCAGGGCAGCCTCCGTCGCAGGTCTGGGTGCAGAACTGGCCGAGGCCGACGAAGTTCTTGCAGAGGCCAGCGCCGCAGTCGGCGTCGGTGCGGCAGCTGTCGCAGATGCCGCAGGAGCCGCCGCGCGAGCCGTCGAAGCTGTCGGGGATGCAGTTGCCGGTGGTGGCCTCGCAGAGCTGGCCCGCGGGGCAGGTGACGCCGTCGCAGGGGGCGGCGGGCGGGGCGGCCTCGCAGCTCCAGCTGGCGGGGCAGAGGTCGGTGGCCGCCTCGGCGTTGAAGCAGAGGTTCTGGGTGGCACCCGTGGTGTCTTGGACGGTGAAGCAGTCGGTGTTCAGGCCGGGGCAGGGGTCGGCTTCGGAGCAGGCGGTGGTGCAGATGCCGCCGTCGCCGAAGTCGACGCAGGAGCCGCGTCCGCCATCGCAGTCAGTGTCTGCGGTGCAGCCGTCACAGATGTTGGCGCAGGCGTCGCCGCTGCTGGGGGCGGAGCAGGCGCCCGTGGCGGGGTCGCAGCTCTGGCCGGCGGGGCAGGTGACGCCGTCGCAGGGGCTGGTTGTGCCACCACCGCAGAGGTAGTCGGTGGGACAGACGCTTCCCGTTGCTGCGTCGGGGTTGAGGCAGACGTTGAAGTCCTGGCCGGGGACGGTGAAACAGGCCGAGTCGCCGGGGCAGTCGGCCGCCCCGTTGCAGAGCCGCGTGCAGACGCCGCCGGTTCCGCCGTTGGGGTCCTGGGCGCAGACGTAGGGGTTGCCGCCGCAGTCGTCGGCGGTGGTGCAGGCCGCGCAGATGGGACAGTCGCTCTGGGTGATGCAGGAGCCGCCCACGCAGACCTGGTTGCCGATGCAGTCGGCGTCGGAGCCGCAGGGGGGGACGAGGCAGGTGCCGGCATCGCAGATGAGGCCGGTGTCGCAGTCGCTGTCTGCCGTGCAGGGCGGGATGATGCACTGGCCGCCCACACACTCCTCGCCGGCGCCGGTGCAGTCTGCCGTGGAGGTGCAGCCGCAGGCCTGTTCGTAGAGGAAGCAGACGCCGTCGATGTCGTCCTGGTTGAGGGTGCGTGAGCCCTCGCCGCCCGTGTAGGCGTAGTACATGGTGGCGGAGGCGACGGAGCTGTGGTCGAGCCCGAGCCAGTGGCCGGCCTCGTGGGTGGTGATGGACTGCAGGTCGTTGGCGCCAAACCGGCCGTTGGAGGCGTAGTCGTGGTTGAAGCCGTTGAAGACCATGTCGGCGTTGATGAGCGAGCAGCGGGAGTTCCACTGGGGGAGCGTGACGGCGAGCACGGAGCTGCCATCGCCGAGCGAGGGGGGCCAGCTGGCCTCACGGAAGGACATGACGTTGTTGGAGACGGTGTTGTTTTCGCCGACGTCGGCGGTGAGCCCCATTTCGCGGGCCGAGAAGCTGCTGCAGCAGGGCTCGCCCCAGGCCGCAAACGAGTTGGTGAAGATGGTGCGGACATCCAGCAGCGGGATGGCCGAGTAGCCGTTCTGGTTCACATAGTAGCGGCTGGGCAGGCTGGCGGCGGGCCAGCGGGGGTCGCAGCCGTCGATGGTGGCGTAGGCGTTGGCGCGGCTCGGGAGCAGCGTGAGCGCGAAGAGGAGGCCGAGGAGTGCGGCGGCGGAGAGAGCGATGCGCTGGTTCATGGCGCCACCTCCTGCGAGAGGTTGGCGTTGAAGACGCGGCTCTCGAGCTCAGAGAGCGAGAGGCGCTCGACGCCGTGGACGAAGAAGAGCGGCGCGGCGCCGGGCTGGGCGGGCGCGAAGGCGATGTCTGCGAGGTCGCGGACGGCCTCTTCGGTGCGGCTCTGCGGGGCTGCGACGGGCGCGAGCTCCTTGAGCGGCAGCGGCAGAATGCCCTGCCCTGCGCCCTCGATGGCGGCCTTGCGGAGGAGCTTGGCCGGGCCGTTGCCGCCGTAGATGGTGAACTTGGCCTGGCCCATGGCGGTAAGGTACATCTTGTCGGGGCTGTCGCCGCGGAGGAAGAGGACCACGCGCTCGCCTTCGGAGAAGCGGGCGTCGCCGGGGATCTGGGTGGTGATGTCGCCCAGCGTGCCGGCCCACTGCTCGAATCGGACCTCGGCAGCGGGTTGACCGCGGAGGGTGCGGGCCACCTTGACCGTCCAGCGGGTGGTGATGCGGCCCTCGTCGCCGGCGTAGGTCTCGGCGGAGGAGACGGTGCCTTCGACGACCATTGCGCTACGCTGCGCAAGTTCCTCGATTGAGCGGTAGATCATGGTAGTGGCGTTGGCCTGCGGGACGACCGCAAGACAGGCGAGCGCGAGGCTGAGTCCAGCCGCGCACCAGAGATTTCTCTTCTTCGATTGCATGATGCCTCCAAGCGCGACAGAGCAGATTCCGACGGTTCCTACGCACACGAGCGACCAATCTCAAGGTGCAGATTGTGCACGCGCGCGGTGTTTGCTGTCGCGGGTGATTCGCCTGGGCTGCCTCTCTTTGTGCCTCGCGGTGTGCCTTCTGGGTGCGGCGGGCTGCGGCGAGCCTGAGCCTGCGGTTCGGTATGGGACGCTGGTCCGGTTCGAGGGGCCACCGGCGCCCGAGCGGGGCGAGGTGGTGCGGCTCTTGGTCTTGGACCTGGAGGGTGCCGACACCACGGGCTGGCGGAGCGCGGCGGGGACGGTGTCGCCCTACGAGCAGCTCCGGGCGCTGGGGCTGGCGATGCAGCGCTACCAGGCCGACACGGTGGTGGTGCGCCATCTGCCGACGGAGGCTGAGGTGGGTGGCGCTGCGTCTGCGGCCGAGCTGCTCGCGGCGGCCTCGGAGCTCTACTACCGGGCGGAGCGCGACGAGGCGTCGGAGCTCTGCGTGGGGCGCGACTGGGACGAGCGCTGGTGGCCGCGACTGTGCAGGCGCCAGACTCTCATCGCGAGCCGGCGGCCGGTGGTGGTGCGGGGCGCTGTGGCAGAGCTGGGCGCCAGCGATGGCGCGGTGCAGGTGGGCTTGGAGGAGCAGGCGATGGCCGGAATGGCTCTCGATGCGGCGGGCGAGCTGAGGCTTGCGCCGGAGCAGTGGACCCTGCTCCGCTCTGCGACCGACCAGCTCGGCGGACTGCTGCTTCGCCCTGCCCGCTTTTACGAGCTGCAGCGGGTTGCCCCGCCTGCGGAGCCTCGGTAGATTCGCCCCATGCCGAAGCCCGCTCCCCACCTTGGCCCCCGACCGCTCACCGAGCGGCTGCGCGACCGCTTCCCCTCCCCGCGCTCACGCAAGGAGCCGGCGATGGTGCAGGCCCATGGCGGCTTCAAGGTGGACCAGCCGGAGGAGCTCGAGGCGATTGGCGTGGCGATTCATCTGCTCGAGCACCTCAGCCGCGCCGGCGCGACGCGGCTGAGCACGGAGCGGGTGGTGGAGGTGCGCGAGCGGCTCATGCGGCTGCTCGACACCTCGGAGAACATGCGGCTGGAGGTGGAGGCCTACCAGCTTCTCGACCAGTGTCTGCCGCCCGCCGAACAGCCCGACCTGTCGGAGATTGCGGCCCGCGACGGCGACACCATCCTCTACGACAGCGAGGCGCCCACCTCGGCGCTGCTCTACGCCTGCCTCGCGCTCGGCGCCGATGTGAAGCTCGACTACTTCTCCAAGGAGCGGGGCGAGATGAACACCCGGGTGGTGACGCCCCACCGCATCGTGGCGGAGACCTACCTGCAGGGCTTCTGCCATGCGCGGAAGGAGGAGCGGACCTTCCGGCTGCAGCGGATTACCCGTTGCCTGCCTGTCGGCGGAAAGCCGAAGTATCTGCCGCCCCCGCCTCCAGCCGACGAGGGGCCGCTGGAGCAGCTCTCGCTCCTCGACTTCGACTAGCGGTCTTCCCAGCCGCGGGCGAAGAGCACCGGCTGGGTCCAGGAGCGGGCGCCGGAAGACTCGGTGTCGCAACTGGCGGGCTCCGAGCAGGTGAACCACATGGTGTTGGCCCGGCTCTCGGGCCCCTCGAGCTCCCAGTGGGAGGGCAGCCCGCGACGGCCGCAGTGGGGGCAGCTGCTCTCGCAGAGGCCGCGTGCCGCGAAGTGGCTGAAGCGGATCTCCACCTCCACCTGGCCGGTACCGTCGACCCGCTGGATGACTAGGTTTTCGCTGCGATGGAGGGCAGACTTCACGGTGAGCCGATTTGGCAAGAGAGACCCGTAGGATGCGGGCCGCGTCGCGAAGGTGCGGTGCGGGTCAGCGCTTGCGGCTGCGCGGGGCGGCAGAGGGCGTCGCAGCGGCTTCTTGGCTGGGGGCGGCGGGCGGCGCGGCAGGGGAACGCTCGCCGAGGATGAGCTGGATGGCGGCGAGGTAGCCGTTGCGGAACTCGTCGGAGCGGAGGTCGCGCTCGGTGACCAGCTCGGCCACCTGCGGGAGGGTCCAGGGGAAGGCTGCCATGCCCATGCAGGCGAGGGTGACGAAGGGGCGGAGGGCCGGGTCGGCGACCCAGGTGGCGCGGTCGACCATCTCCTGGAAGTGGGCGCGCCGCTCGTCGGCGAACTCACAGCCGGTGGCGGAGAGCCGCTCCCAGAGCATCATGCGGATCCAGTTTTCGTCGGCGCCCATGCTCGCAAAGCCGGCGGCGATCATCTCGGCGGGGCCACCCTCCATGTTGCGGAGTCGCTCACCCCGTTCGACCAGGCCGCGGCGAAAGACGGCGTGGCGGAGCCCCTCTTTGCTTCCGAAGTAGTGGTAGAGGAGCTGCTTGTTGCAGCCGGCCAGCCGGGCGATGCGGTCGACGCGAGAGCCCGCGAAGCCGTGTTCGGCGAACTCCGCGGCAGCGGCATCGAGGATGCGCTCCGGTGTGGTCTCTGCTTCGGGTGATGCCATATTTGTGCCCCTACACACACAGCCGTGTGACCGTCAACCAAACGGTTGACACCCCTTTCGCCCATCGTTACGCACCGCGCCATCCACGGAGCCTCGGGCTCTCCCCCCTGTAGATGGCAGCGCATGAACGGCAGAATCACTCTCGCTTCGCTCCTTTGTCTGGTCTCCCTCTCGGCCTGCTCCAAGCCGGCCGCACCTGTCGCCAATGAGCCTGCAGCGGAGGCCGCACGGGCCACTGCCTCGGTCGCGACGGTTGCTGTGACCGAGCGTGAGTTCGCCGAGTTTGTGATGGTGACGGGCGAAGTAGAGCCGGCGCGCTCGACGATGGTGGCCGCCAACGCGACGGGCCGGATTCTCGAGATGCTGGTGGACCGTGGCGACAGCGTGAAGGCGGGCGACCCGATCGCCAAGCTCGATAACCGTCAGGCGAGCCGCAACCTCGACGCCGTGAAGGTGCAGAAGCAGCTTGCGAGCACCCAGTCGGCGCAGGCCGACCGCGAGTGTGCCCGTGCCGACGAGCTCCACAAGGAGGGCGTCATCGCCACGGCAGATGTGCAGTCTGCCGACGCACGCTGCGAGGCGGCCCGCCTCTCCGTGAAGGCGGCAGAGGCGCAGGCCAGCATCATCGATATCGCCGTGGGCGACGCGGTGGTTCGTGCCCCCTTTGACGGCATCGTCTCCAAGCAGATGACCGACGAGGGCTCCTTCGTGCAGCCCCCCAGCCCGGTGATTGAGCTGCAGCAGATCGACCCGGTCACGGTGGTGCTTCAGGTGCCGGCGGTGCATGTGGGCCTCATCTCGATGGGGCAGTCGGTGGGCATCGAGCTCCCCGACATGGTTGAGCTTGGTCGGCTTGCCGGCACGGTGACCCGCATCGCGCCTTCGCTGACGCGCGACACCCGTGCGCTGATTGTGGAGGTCTCGCTCCCCAACCCCGACAACAAGCTCCGCGGCGGCCTCTTTGCCCGCGGCCAGATTGAGGTGGGCCGCAAGAAGTCGCTCGCCATTCCGCAGACGTCCGTGGTGGACCGTGAGCAGCGGTTGCGGTTCTTCGAGGTGCGCGGCGGCGTTGCCTACCAGCACATCCTGGACCGGATGGAGGCGCAGGATGGCTTCTACCGTGCGCCGGCCGCGCTGGCGGAGGGCTCGCAGGTGGTGTCGGGGCCGGCGGCCTCGCTCCGCGACGGCGACACGGTGAAGGGTGGCGGCGCTCCGGCTGCACCGGCTGCTCCGGCGGCTCCGGCTGCTCCGGCTGCCAAGACGACCGACGGGTCGGGGAAGTAGACCATGCAATGGCTCGCTGAAATCTGTGTGCGCCGCCCCGTCTTCGCGGTGGTGCTCTCGCTTGTTCTCACCGTCCTCGGCTACGGCGCCTACCAGAAGCTGGGCGTTGACCGTTTCCCCAACATCGACCTCCCCTTCATCGCCATCCAGACCGTCCTCCCCGGCGGCTCGGCGACCGACATCGAGACGGAGGTTACCGACCGCATCGAGGCGGCGGTCAACACCATCGGCGGCATCAAGGAGCTCCGGTCGACCTCGGCCGAGGGCATCTCGCTTGTCTATGTCGGCTTTGAGCTCGAGAAGCCCGTCGACGGCGCGGCACAGGAGGTGCGCGACAAGGTCGCATCCATCCTCCGCGACCTTCCGGAGGGCACCAAGGCGCCGGTCGTCATAAAGGCCGACCCGGGCGCCGCGCCGATTGTCTATGTGGGCGTGAAGGGCGACGGCTTCGAGCCGGCCGAGCTGGCAGACCTGACGGAGCGGCTCGTGGTGCGGCGGCTCGAGGCGGTCAACGGCGTTGGCGAGGCCCGACTGCTGGGAGCGCGCGAGCGTGAGTTCCAGGTCATCGTCGACCCGCTGCGGCTGCTCGACTTCAATATCTCGGCGCCCGAGGTGGCCAACGCCATCTCGACGCAGAACCTGACGATGCCGGGCGGTCGTGCCGAGATGGGCGCCTCCGACGCGACGGTGCGGGTCATCGGACGTGCGGTCGATGCCGAAGAGCTCGGCAACATCTCCATCCGTGAGGTGAACAACCGCATCGTGCGGCTGCGTGATGTGGCGCGCGTGGTCGAGGCGACCGCGGAGCCGGATGGCGTTGCCTCGTATGATGGCGAGCCGATCCAGCTCGTGGTCATCCGGAAGCAGTCGGGCACCAACACGGTGAAGATTGCAGAGAAGATTCACGAGACGCTGGGGGATGTGAACCTGACGCTCCCGAAGGGGATGTCTGTCACGGTACTCCGCGACGAGTCGGTGCTCATCAAGACGAGCACGGATGCGGTTACGGAGCACCTGATTCTGGGTTCGCTGCTGGCGGCGCTGGTGGTCTTGGTCTTCCTCGGCAACTTCCGGAGCACGCTGATTGCCGCGGTTGCGATTCCCATCTCGGTCATCGCCACCTTCGCGCTGATGCAGATGGTGGGCTACACGCTGAATCTGATCACGCTGCTGGCGCTCGCGCTGTCGGTCGGCATCGTCATCGACGACGCAATCGTGGTGCTCGAGAACATCTGGCGGTTCATCGAAGAGAAGCGGATGAAGCCGATGCAGGCCGCGGTCGAGGCGACCGAGGAGATTGGCATGGCGGTCCTCGCGACCACCATCTCGCTGGTCGCCGTCTTCATCCCGATTGCCTTCATCGCCGGTATCCCGGGCCGCTTCCTGGCGAGCTTCGGCATCACGATGAGCTTCTCGATCATCGTCTCGCTCTTCGTCAGCTTCACGCTCACCCCGATGCTGGCCTCGCGCTGGCTCAAGCTGCCGAAAGAGGGTCACAAGAAGAACCCGCTCGAGCGGCTCGTCGACATCTTCTACCGGCCGATTGAGCGGGTCTACATGGTGATGCTCCGCTTCGCGATGCGGTTTCGCTGGCTGGTGATGCTCGCGGCCTTCGCGACGCTGCTGTCGGTTCCCTTCATCGCCAAGAACACCTCCAAGGGCTTCCTTCCCCGCAACGACACCGCCCGGTTCGACGTTGCGGTGCGGGCACCCGAGGGCTCCTCCATCGCCCAGACCGAGCTCTACGCCGAGCGTATTGCGGCGCAGATCCGCAAGCTCGACCATGTGCGCTACACGATGACGACGATTGGCGAAGATGAGGCGCGGACGAGCAACCTTGCCCACATCTACGTTCAGCTTACGCGGCCCGCGGAGCGTCCGCTTCGGCAGGACCAGATGATGGGTGTGGTGCGCGACACCGTGCTGGCGAAGGCCCCGAAGGAGGTTCGGGCCACCTGCAACGAGGTGCCGGAGATCAGCGGTGGCGGTCAGAGCGCCGCGGCCTTCCAGTTCATGTTCGGAGGCCCCAACCTCGCGACGCTCGAGGCCTATGTGACCCGCGTCACCGACAAGCTCCGCAAGTACCCCGGCGCGGTTGACCTCGACACGACGATGGTCGCGCCCCGTCCCGAGATTGAGGCGCGCATCGACCGCGACCGGGCGGCCGACATGGGCGTTCGGACCCGCGACATCGCCGCCGCGCTCAACCTGCTGGTGGGCGGCACGGTGGTGTCGAACATCTCGGTCGACGGCGAGACGGTGGACGTGCGGCTCCGCGCCGAGCCCAACTACCGGGCTGATGCGAAGTCGATGTCGCTGCTGACGGTGCCCTCGGTGACCGGCCGTCCCGTGCGGCTCAGCGACGTGGTGGAGATGGAACAGGGTGCCGGCGCGACGCAGATCAACCGGGTGTCGCGCCAGCGTCAGGTGACGGTGATGGCCAACCCGGCGCCCGGCTACTCGGATGGCGACATCCAGAACCGGCTGGAGGAGATCATGAAGGAGGAGCCGATGCCCGATGGCGTCTTCGCGATGCCGACGGGTCGTACGCGTGAGATGAAGGCAGTTGGCGAGAGCTTCGTGACGGGGCTGCTGCTAGCGATGATCTTCGTCTACCTGGTGCTTGCTGCGCAGTTCGAGTCGTGGGTGCTCCCCATCTCCATCATCTCGTCGCTGCCGCTGACGCTGCCCTTCGCGATGATCTCGGTAAACATCCTCGGGCAGTCGCTCGACATGTTCAGCATGCTCGGCATCTTCGTGCTCTTTGGCGTGGTGAAGAAGAACGGCATTCTGCAGGTGGACCACACAGAGGCCTTACGACGACACGGCATGCCTCGAGCGGAGGCGATTCTGCAGGCAAACAAAGACCGGCTCCGTCCGATTCTGATGACGACGGTGGCCTTCGTGGCAGGCATGATTCCGCTGATTACGGCCTCGGGCGAAGGCGCTGGTTACAGCCAGGCCACCGCCGGCGTCATCGTGGGCGGTCAGGTGCTGGCGCTGCTTCTGACGCTGCTGGCCACGCCGGTCATGTACTCCTACCTCGACGACTTCGAGCAGTTCGTGGGTCGCATGTGGCGCCGCTTCTCCGGCCCCACCGATGACGAGGACGAGGGCGGCGGGCCGCAGGAAAAGAAGGCCGAGGAGAAGGACCCCGCGGCTGATCTGCTGGTGATGCTGCTCGCGCTCTTTGTCTCTGCGGGTGTGGCGATGACGCTGATGCCGGCGACGGCGTCGGCAGAGGAGCCGGGCGCGATCTCGTCGGTGACGGGCGGGCTGACGCCCGACCAGGCGGCAGAGCTTGCTGTGAATGCCTCGGCCTCGTTGAAGGCGCTCAAGGCGCAGGAGGCGGCAGCCGACTTCACGGTCAAGGTGGCACAGCTCGCCTACGCGCCTCAGGTGGATGTGACGGCAAACGCCTTCAAGCTCTCGGAGATTGAGGTGGCGAAGTCTGACCTGCTCTCGGTGGGCATCATCGGCGCCGACGCAGGGCTCATCACGAGCCTCGATGGCAAGGCGCTGGTGGCCTACTCGTCGGCCTATCAGCCGCTTGCGCATGCGATGACGCTGAAGGCGACGATGGTGGTGCCGATCACCGACTACCTGACCCGGATCCGGCTCTATGTGGCACAGGCTGTGTCGACCCAGGAACTGTCGGCGCAGGAGACTGCGGCGGCCCGCGCACGCATCGCCTTTGGCGCCCGCGCGGCCTACTGGCAGTGGGTTGCAGCGCAGGCGCAGCGGAAGGTGGCCGCGAGCGGTCTGGAGCTTGCGAAGGCCTTCAAGTTGGTGGCGGAGCGCCGCGTTGCGGCGGAGTCTGCGACGCAGGTTGATATTGTGACCGCCGATGCCCGGATTGCGGCAGCAGAGATGCAGGTGGTGCAGTCGGAGGCGATGGTGAGCATCGCGACCGATGCGCTCCGGATTCTCATCGGAGACGACGCGCGGGAGCTGTCGATTGGGCAGCTACCCATGACCGCTGCGGGCGAGGAGCCCGAGGCGACGGAGCCGATGCTGGCGCGGGCCTACGGGCAGCGGCCGGAGTTCAAGGCGCTCGAGGCGGCGATTGAGGTGCAGCGCAAGGGTGTCACGCTTGCCGGGCTGGGCCTCTTCCCGCGTCTCGACCTCCTGGGCGATATCTCGCATGCCAACCCGGCCCAGCGGGCCTTTCCGCCCAAGGATGCCTTCGACACCACCTGGACGATGGGCGTGCAGCTGAGCTGGTCGCCCAACTCAGCGGCCGCCTCCGACCCGCTCGAACAGAGGGCCGCGGCGCAGCTCTCGGTGCTCGAGGCCAAGCGTGAGACGCTCCACAACGAGATCCGGACCTCTGTGGTAACGGCGCGGTCGCATGTGCTGGAGTCGCAGGGAGCGCTCCGAGCCACCAAGGCAGGGCTGGCGGCGATGACCGAGGCCAACCGGCTGCGGGCTGCCGCCTACGCTGCCGGACGCGCGACCAGCCTCGAGGTGCTCGATGCCCAGTCGCAGCTCGTCTCGTCGCAGATTCAGTCGTGGCTGGCTGCGACACGGTATGAGATGGCGCTGGAGGAGCTCCGATTTGCGGTGGGCGACGCGCGCTAAGGTGGCGATTGGCCCGTTTGGCGAGGATTGTGGCGTTCTTGCTTGAATCTTTGGGCTGATTCCGTAGATTCATGAGACACCGTTACCCTCCCATTATGGCAGTCGCGCCCATGTCCAACGATCTTGCTCCTGTATCTGCAAAGGCCCACTGGGCTGCCATGTTCGCCGGTCTCGCTGGCGCCACGCTCGCGATCGGGGGTGGCAAGCTGAGCGGCACCTACGGCGGCGAGGTTTCGGTGGAGCTGACGAGCATCAAGTCGGTCTCGGTCTCGCAGAGCTTCTTTGGCAAGCTGCTTGGCTTTGGCACGGTGCTGATCGCTACGCCTTCGGGCACGAAGTCGAATGGCTTTGTCGCCAACCCCGACGCCTTTGCAGGCGATCTCGAAGATGCCGCGGCCGCGGCGAAGAAGGCTTCCAAGCCCGTCGCGAAGGCAGCTGCACCCGTTGCTGCGCCTGCGCCAGTTGCTGCGCCTGCGCCCATCGCCGCGCCAATCGCCGCGCCCGCTCCGGAGGTGCTCCATGTAGAGCGCACTGTGGCGCCCGTTGCGCCGGTTCAGGCCGCCGAGGCTGCCAAGCAGTCGACCACGAGCGATGAAGATGCCTACAAGGGCAAGACGGTCGCCATGAGCATGGAAGACTTCGAGGCGCTCCTCAAGGCGCAGACCGAGAAGCAGTAGGCCGCCTCCTTTGACGCGCGGGGTGCCGACGATGGACAAGCCAGGTCAGAGTTCGCCGCAGCGGGAATCGACAGAGCACCTGCTCGTGCGGCTCCGCCAGGAGCATGCGATGCTGGAGGCCGACCTGGAGGGCTTCAACCAGCGGCTCTACCTTGGTGCGCGGGAGCAGATGGAGCGCAAGCGGCTGCAGAAGATGAAGCTGGTCAAGAAGGACCTCATCCAGCGTCTCGAGCGGCTCTCCTAGCCGTGCGGAACTGGCTGGTTACGGTCCTGCTGGCGACCGCGTTGGGTTGCCTGCCGCCGGCGACCGTGCCGGAGGATGGTGAGCCCGTGGTGGCCACCCGGGCACTGCCTCGGAGCGCCGCGCCGGTGCGTGACGAGCGGGCCGACGCGATGGCGAAGGCGCGCCGGATGGTGCATGCGGCGGCGGCGACCGCAACCCTGGAGAGCGCCTGCCAGCCGGGCCGTTCGGGGCTGCTGGCGGCACAGGAGGCGGCGCTCCGGCATGAGCCAGCGCGGGCGGCGCGGTGTGCAACGTTGGCGCTCACGGGGACGCTCTCACCGCAGGAGCGAGGGCTTGCCACGCTGGTGGCCGGCTACGGTGCACTCGAGGCCGGCGACTTCGCCGCGGCGGCCGAGCGGCTGGTGCGCGCTGCGAGGGTGGCAAAGAGTGACGACCCGCTCTTCGCCCACCTGCAGAGCTGGGCCGCACGGGCGAGCCTGGAATCGGGAGACTGCGCCACGGCGCAGACGCTGGCGAAGCGGGTGACCGAGGCCGGCAGCCGCTTCCCGATTGTCCACGAGGCCAGGTTCATCGTCGCTCGGGCCGACCTCGCCTGCGCAGACAAGCCGGCCACGGTGGCGGCCGCCGCGACGGCGATTGGCGCGCTGCTTTCGACCTACCCTGAGTATCCGCACGAGGACGAGCTCCGCGTCGAGGTCGGTCGCAGGCTCGCAGGCGGCGGGCACCCGCGCGACGCGGTCCGATGGCTCGATGGTCTTGACTGGCAGCGGCCCTTCGCACCGGCGGCAGAGGCTGCCCGCTCGCTGCTTGCCGCCCCGCCGCTCGCCGACATTGCGCGGCCGTCGCGCTCGGCCGAGCAGCGGCTCGAGCGGGGCTCAAAGCTGCGAAAGATGCGGCGTTGGGAGAGCGCGGAGGGCTGGCTCGGCCAGCTCGAAGCGGAGACAGCGAAGGCCGGCAACGATGCCAGCTACCTGTCGCGGGTGCGGCTGCAGCGGGCGCTCAACAGCTACGAGGCGGGCCGCTTTGACGAGGCTGAGGCACGGTACGGGGCTCTGCGTGAGCCTCCTGCCGTTGGCCTCGACCTCTCAGAGGTGCTCATCGGCCATGCCCGCTCGCTGAGCCGGCTGGGCCGCGAAGAGGAGGCCGTGGCGACCTTCACGATGGCCCACGAGGATTCGGGGCCGGTGGAGCGGGCGCGGGAGCTCGCCAACTTCACCCACGACCTTGGCCGCTACGAGGAGGCGCTCGCCCACCGCATCGCAGCGGGCCGCGGGCTGGCTGTGGATACCTTCGAGAACGCCTTCGACCTCTACCTGGCGGGCCAGTTCGAACCCGCGCGGCTCAAGTGGCAGATTGTCGCAAGCAACGCGTCGGGGGCGGCGAAGGCGCGGGCGCTCTACTGGATGGCGCGCGCCTACGACCAGCTCGGCGAGCGCGAACAGGCGGCAGGAGCCTTTGAGCAGGCGCGCGCCACCTCGCCGAACTCCTACTATGGCATCTTGGCGCAGAGCCGGCTGCTGGAGCGGGGCGAGGAGCTGCCGCTGGCGCTGTCGGAGCCCGGCAAGGGCGAGCAGGCGCGGGTGCAGTGGAAGAGCCCCTGGATCGACGGCCCGTCGAGCTTTTCGGCTGCGCTTGGCCCGCCCGACGACCCGTGGACGCGGGGCCCTGCGACCGGCGCTGTCCCCTTCACGGAGGGGCTCGCTGCCATGACAAGCTTCTCGTCGCGCTACGGCGGGCTCTTCCCCGCGGCTGCGACGGCGACGGCGCTCTACCGCATCGGGGCCATCGAGCCCGCGCGGATCGCGGTGCGTGATGCGGCCTCCGAGATGCTGCTGCTCGACCGTGCCTTCGGCGCCGGCAAGCGCTCGAGCCTCCGCAAGCCCATCCGGCTCGGCACGCGGCGCTGGGAGCACTGGATCGACAACCGGGGGAGCAACGAGCGCGGGTTCTGGGGCATCGCGCTCCGCGACCTCCGGTTTCCGGTACCCGCGGCCCGCGACGACCTGCAGGCCTTTGTGGCGCGCCACGAGGAGATCCGGAGCAACAAGACCTCCATCATCCGCACGATGGCCCCCATGCTGCGGGCCGCCGACGACTACGCCATGCTCCGCCACTTCATTTCGCGCGGCCATTTTGGCGGCACCGACATCGTCTCGTCCCGCGATCGCACCCCGATGGCCTACGGACGCGAGCTCGACCGCTGCGCGCGCGACCGCAACCTCAACCCCTTCTTCGCCTGGTCGATCATGACGATTGAGAGCGACCTCAACGCCGATAGCGTGAGCGTGGCCGATGCCTACGGCCTGTTGCAGGTCATCCCGAAGACGGGCGAGCTCATGGCCGACCGGTTCGGCGAGGGCACCTTTGGCATCTACGACCTGCTGACGCCGCGCGATGCGGCCACCTACGGCTGCCACTACCTGGCCACGCTGGTCGATAAGTTCAAAGGCCAGGAGCTCATCGCGGCGGCCGCCTACAACGCCGGCCCGCACCAGCTCGCGCGCTGGATGCAGTGGCGCGGCGACAGGCTGGCGCTCGATGAGTTCATCGAGACCATCCCCTACGGTGCTACCCGCCTCTACCCCCAGAAGATGCTGGCGACGATGGCGAAGTACCGCTCCCTCTACGGCCCCAAGACGCCACTCTACATCTCGAACAAGATGGATGTGACGTTCGGGAACGATATCTACTTCTAGCGGCTCTTCTTCGGGGCTGCCTTCGGAGCGGGCTTCGCTTCGGCCTTTGCGGGAGCCTTCGGAGCGGGCTTCGCTTCGGCCTTTGCGGGAGCCTTCGGAGCGGGCTTGGAGGCCGCCT
>JABMMX010000140.1 GCA_013205435.1 Deltaproteobacteria bacterium | reverse complement strand
TCAAGATTGTCCGCGCCGATCCCGGCGTGAAGGGCGACACCGCACAGGGAGGCAGCAAGCCTGCCCACCTCGAGACCGGCGCCGTTGTGCAGGTTCCGCTCTACGTGCAGGAGGGCGAGAAGATTAAGGTCGACACCCGCACCGCAACCTTCGCCGAGCGCGTAAAGTAGTTTCAGGCGCCTCATCTCGAGGTGGCCGGGGAGGGTGCCTCCCAACTTGACCCAGGGAACCGGTGGCCATCGACCGTAACAAAGCCGCTGAAGCGGCGCAGAAGTTCAGTCTCAAAGGGCAGTACACCAAGGCCATTGCGGAACTGCAGAAGATTGTTGCCGAGGACAACAACGATGTCCGCACGATGCAGCGGATCGCGGAACTCTACCTCAAGGCCAACAACCCGGGCGACGCTGTCCGTACCTACGCCGAAGTCGCCCTCATCTACGAGGCGGGTGGCTTCTTTGCGAAGGCCGTCGCCGTCTACCGGCAGGTGCTCAAACTCTCGCCCGACGAACTCGAAGCGAAGATCAGGCTTGCGAACCTCTACTACCAGACCGGCATGCTCAGCGATGCGCTGCTGCTCTTCGATCAGGTCTCGCAGGCCTACCTTCAGTCGGGCGACCCAGCCTCCTACATCACCATCCTGACACGCATGGTGGAGCTCGACCCCGACCATGTCGGCAACCGGATTCGGCTCGCCGAGCAGTATGCCGTCGACAATCTCATGCTGCCCGCGCGCGAACACTTTAACGCCGCCGCCGACACCCTCCACCGCACCCGCCGCCTCGACGAGTTCGTCAAGGTCGCCGAGCGGCTGCTCATCCACTTCCCCGACGACGAGGGCCGCCACCGTCAGCTCATCCGCGCGCTCACCGAAACGCAGCGGGCGGCGCGTGCGATCCCGCGCATCCAGCGGCTTCTCGAGCGCAATCCCCATGACGCCGAGGCGCTCGAACTCCTCATCGAGGCGCTCGTCTCCATGGGCGAAAAAGGCCGAGCCATCGCCATCCTTCGCGATCTCGCCGTGGTTTACCATGAAGACGGCCACCGCGAACTCGAAGAAAGGGTCTTGCGCCGCATCATCACGCTCGACCCCACCGATGAGGCTGCCCGCGCCTCCCTCTCGCTCCAAAATACCAGCTCCAAGTCGGTCCAGGCCACCGGCTTGCTCTCTGGCGATGAGGTCGAACGGCAGATGGCTGAGGTCGATGTCTTCCTCAAGTACAACCTCTACGATCGCGCCGTCGACCAACTCCGCCAGATCCTCAAGGCTGACCCCAGCAACCAGAGAGTCATCCGGCGCAAAATCGAGGTCCACAGACAGGCAGGCCAAGATCAGGCTGCCGTCCGCGAAATCGTCCGGCTCGCCCGCCTCATTATTGATGAAGACCTCGACCGCGCCGCCATCGTCGTCGCAGAGGCCGATGCGATCGTGCCGGGCCACCTCGATGTCCGCGAGTTCCTTGAAGAGGTCGTCGCGCGGCGCGCTGCATCCCGGCCCAAGGTGCCTTCGGCCCGGCCAGCGCCTCCTGTCAGCGACCCAGGCTCATTTTCGGCACTCGACGCCCTCCTCGGCGGACCCGCGTCGCCGCCTCGGCAGGGTCCGGCAGGCATGGCAGCAGACGCAGACCTGCTTGGCCAACTCGAGCACTCACTCCTGCAGTCCGGCATCGCGCAGCTCGGCAGCGGCGCCTCGGCCGACAACCTCGCCACCATCTCGCTCGGCACCGACGACTTTCTCCCCAGTGACCTCGACGATGCCCTCACCGAGGTCGCCATCCTCGTCAGCGAAGGCGACCACGATATCGCCCGCGCACGCCTCTTCGAACTCCTCGGCGAGTGGCCCGAGCACGCCGAACTGATCCTCGCCCGCATCGACGAACTGCCGAGCCCGGAGCCGGTGCATACGGATCACGGCGAGTGGCAGGGTGCGCCATCTTCCATCACCCACCGCTCGGTCGCCGATGAGCCGCACGGCGACCTCTTCCTCACAGACGACCCCGACGCCAGCCCCGACGAGACCCTGCAGCGCGCCCCGCAGCGCGAGGCCATCGTCGCCGCCCTCATCGCAAAGCCCAACGGCCCAGGCGCGCCGCTTGCGACAAGCGCATACGAAGCGGTCAATCCCGACCTGCTCGAAGAGGACGACGACTTCGCCATCGAGACCGGCGACTCCATCGATGAGAGCGATATCGACGCCCCGTTAGGCAGGCCTTCGTCGCACTCCGTCTACATGCTGACGCTCTCCGACTCGCTCCTGCGGCGCGACCCAGATTCAGCGGTCGCCCAGGCGATCAGGCTCCGCCTCAGCGGCAACGCGGCAGAGGCACTGGCACGCCTCGCAGCCGAACGTGCGGGCACCCACGCGGCGGCCGCCACCTACGAGCACGGCCTCTGTCTGCTGGCTACCGGTGCGCTCGCCGAAGCCGCGACCGAGCTGCTCGGCCTGCTCCGAATTCGCGGGCTTGCGCCGTCGGACTACCTCCTTGTCCAGTACTATATCGGCCTCGCCTACGAGGCTGCAGGGCAGGGCGAACTGGCAGCCGGGATGTTCCTACCGCTCTGGGAGCATGCCCCCGAGGCCTTCCCCGATATCGCGGCTCGGCTGCATCGGATTCGCAGCGGCAACTAGGCGCCCCGTCTTGACGAACGCGCTCCGATGCGGCAAAGCCGCCCAACTCTGCTGCGGGTGTAGCTCAGCTGGTAGAGCACGAGCTTCCCAAGCTCGTGGTCGCGGGTTCGAATCCCGTCGCCCGCTCTCGTGACCTCATGAACCCCCTTGACCGCCAACCCATCGCGCCACGCTGCGATGCTGTGACGGTTGGGGCGGTTCGTGCAACCGACCCTCTCTGGGTCGCACTGCTCGAGCAGGCTGGCTTCCGGCTCGCTCGCCGCTCTACCAGCTATGTCTGGTACGACGGGCGTGGCGAGGTCGCAATCGCGCCCGACGAAGAGCTCGACGCAGACGACACCCTCGCGCAGATCATCCTTCACGAGCTCGTCCACCTGCTGGTGCAGGGCGAAGAGGCGCGCAGCGAGCCCGACTGGGGGCTCGACAATCTCACGGACAGCGACGCCAACCTGGAGGAGGCAGCGCTGGTGATGCAGCTCCGGCTGCTGCGCCAGTGGGGGCTGGAGGCGGTGCTGGTGCCGACCACAGACTTCCGCGGCTACTACCTGACCGAGGCCGCGGTAGAGGCGCGTGCCGACCGGCTGGAGGCCGCAGAGGCAGGGTGGGCCCGCTGGCTCGTCTGGCCCCAACGTGAGGCGGCGGAGCGTGCCCTCGCGGCCACCCGAAGCGCCGTCGCCTAGCGGCCCTCACCGATGGCGTTCTGCTGCTTGAGGATGGGCAGCAGTAGCAGCGCCGGGAGCCCCATGAAGGCGGTCGAGAGGAAGAAGGTCTCCCAGCCCCACGAGGTCGCCCAGACGCCCGAGAAGCTCGAGACGACCGTCCTGCCGACCGCAGCCAGCGCCGACAGCAGCGCATACTGCGTGGCCGAAAAGCGGACCGAGCAGAGCGAACTCAGGTAGGCCACAAAGACCGTCGTTCCGAAGCCCGTCGCAAAGTTCTCGCCGCCCATGGTCAGGTAGAGCGCCTGCACGTTGTGGCCCGCGCGCGCCTGGTAGACGAAGAGAAGGTTGGAGCCCGCCTGAAGGATTCCTCCAACCCAGAGCATCTTCTCCACGCCATAGCGCCGCATCATCCAGCCACCCACGAAGGCGCCGGGGATGAGCGCCGCAAAGGCAAAGAGCTTCGATACCGTCGCGAGCTCGGTTTTGCTGAAGCCGACCTCCACCAGGAAGGGGTTGGTCATCGTGCCGGCCACCGCATCGCCCAGCTTGAAGAGCGCCACGAAGACAAGGATGAAGAGCCAGCCGCGCGTGCGAAAGAAGGAGGTCAGCGGCTCAAAGATGCCGGCGAGCGCACCCCACAGCCCACCAATCCGCGGCTGGTCCTGAGCAGCCTTGGGCAGGTCGACCCGGGGCGCAAAGAGGGTGATGAGGATGCAGCCCGCCATCACCACCGCGAGGGTGAGAAAGGTCTGTTGCCAACCGTAGCGGTCGGCCAGGATCAGCGCGCCTGCGCCGGAGCCGAGCATCCCGATGCGGTAGCCGAAGACATAGGCGGCGTTGGCTGTTCCCTGCTGCGCGACCTGCACCGCGCTCACGCGGTAGGCGTCGATGCCGATGTCCTGCGTTGCCGACAGCGTCGCAAGCAGAACCACCAGCATGGCAACCTCTTTGGGAGCCACCGCGGGATTGGCGAAGGCCAGCGCAGCGATCGCCGCCGCACACCCCAGCTGCATGAGGACAATCCAGGCCCGGCGATCGCCCAGCGCCGCGCCGAACGGCCCGAGACGGACCAGATCGAGCACGGGCGCCCAGGCCCACTTGAAGACGTAGGGCACCGAGGCCGCCGCAAAGAAGCCGATCGCGGCGTTGCTCAGCCCCGCATCCTTGAGCCAGAGCGACAGCGTGCCAAAGACCAGCGGTAGCGGGAGCCCCGAGGCAAAGCCGAGCAGGCCGACGGCCCAGACGGTGCGATCGAAGAGGTTTGGTTTCTGTTCGGTTTCGATCATCGGAACATCGTCGTGGCGAGCAGCGCCGCGACGCCGAAGTAGGTGAAGGCCGCCGATGCACCGGCGAAGTCCTGGCTCAACCGCAGCCCCATCGTGAGCGCGGCAAAGAGGGCGCTCGCACCGACGAGTGCCGCCTGCGTGAGGTCGTGGGAGCCCCCAGCCGCCGACTCACCCGTGACGACCGCCGCCACGAAGAGTCCTGCCACCGCGAGCTCCGCGATCGCGATGGGCCACCAGAGCGCCGGCGCGGGGATGGCACGCAGCCAGGTGGTGGCGAACTTGTCGGCAAACCAGGCAGGCGTGCTGCGGCCGAGAAGTTTGGTGAGGCCCGCTTCGCCAAGGATGGCAGCGAAGAGGAGACAGATGACGAGGTGGAGCGCTTGCATTGCCACGGAGGCCTCCTAGGTTGGCGGCCGCTATGGACCATTGCGGGTCGGCCGGTCAAAGAATTGGCTGCCGGATGCGCCTGCAGAGACGACGGAGAGAGCATGTCAGGCAGACTCGAAGGCAAGGTTGCGGTCATCACGGGCGGGAGCCGCGGCATCGGAGCGGCCATCGCGGAGGCCTTCGTTCGCGAGGGCGCCCAGGTCGTCATCAGCTCCCGCAAGCAGGAGGGGCTCGATGCCTCCGCGCGCCACATCGCCTCAGCAACCGGCCGGCCCGACGCCATTTCTGCCTTCGTCTGTCACACGGGCGACCCTGCACAGGTAGCGGCACTCTTTGACCACACGCGGAGCCGTTTCGGCATCGCGACCATTGCAGTGAACAACGCCGCGACAAACCCCCACTTCGGCCCCATGCTTAGCCTCACCAGCGGCGCCTGGGACAAGACCTTCGAGGTCAACACCCGCGGCTACTTTGAGGTCGCGCGCCACGCCGCGGAGGGGATGATTGAGGGCGGCCTACCCGGCTCCATCATCAACATCACCAGCATCATGGGCATGCGTGCCGCCGTCTTCCAGGGCATCTACGGCATGACCAAGGCGGCGGTCATCTCCATGACCCAGACGCTCGCCATGGAGCTCGGCGGAAGGAACATCCGGGTGAACGCGATCGCCCCCGGTCTGGTGGAGACCAAGTTCGCGAGCATCCTCATCGAGACGCCGGAAATCGCTGCCCGCTTCAACGAGCGGTCGGCGATTGGACGGGTCGCGCAGCCGGAGGAGCTGGCCGGAGCGGCCCTCTTCCTTGCCTCGAACGAGTCGTCCTATGTGACCGGCCAGACGCTCGCTGTGGACGGAGGATACACCATTGCCTGAGCGGCCTCCCCCATCCTCGCCGCCGCGCATCGCCTGGGTGACCACGCCGCAGGCATGGGAGCAGGGCTGGCGTGAACTGCGGCCGCGCGTGGAGGCATCGGGGCTGCAGGTCGAGGTGCTCTGTCTGGGCGGCAGCCAGATCGACGGTGTGGCCCATCTCGGCTCGCTCGCGCTGCCACTCCGGCCGCTGACCTTCGCCCGACTGGTTGCCCGTCTCACCGACGGCGACTTTGCGCTCGTTCACCTGCTCGACGACGGCGTGCGCGGGCTGGGGCTGCCGGCAACGCGGATGGCGGGCCAGCGGCTCGTAGTGGCCAGTGTGGGCGCCTCGCCGTGGTTGGCGCCCTCGCCCGTCTCGACCGGCCGGCTCGCAGCAGCGCGGGCACTCTTTGAGGCGCGGCCCGCCGACGCGACCCTCCTCATCGCGATGGGTCAGGAGGCTGCCGCAGCGCACACTGAGGCGCGCCGTCTCGACCCGCTCCGTTGGGTTACGCTCGAAGAGGGGCTCGGCCTCCCGACGCTCCTTGCCGCACCCGCCGCGCGTCGGCGGGGAGAGGGGCCGCTCCGGGTCATCATCGACGCTGCCGCCGGCACGATCGAACTCCCCTCCTTGGCCGGCGTTGATGTGGAGTTCGTCGGCTCGCTCCCGCCCGAACTCGCGCTCCGCAAGGCCCGCTATGCCGACCTCTGGCTCTCTGTTGATGCAGCGGGACGCCATCGTGCGCTCACGGCGGCGCAGGGCGGTGCAGCGCTGCTGGTGCCAGCGCTCCCCGAGTGGGACTGGGTGGCGCGCTGCCGCGGAGGTGTGGCCTGCGCGACCCAGGAATACGGTCAACAGGTTGCGACCCTCTGCGCCGACCGCGAAGCACTCCGCAGCAGCGGAGAGCGTGCCGCGGTCTATGCCGCGCGCCACCTCGAGCCGAGCGCGGTCACGGGCCGGCTGCTGGCCTGGTATGACGACCTGCTGGCGCTCACATCAGGCGCTAGCGGCCCGGCGACCCTCGATCTGGCCGCGCTTGGCGCCGGTGCCTCCGAGGGCAGGGCGCGGCGCGACCTGCTCACGGGGCTTCGTGACGGCTGAAGTCTAGAGGCCGGCGGCGTCGCGGAGGAGGGCAGCCTTGTCGGTGCGCTCCCAAGTGAAGCCTCCGCCCTGCGTCCAGTTGCTGAACTCCGAAGCGCTGCGGCCGAAGTGGCCGTAGCTCGCGGTGTTGCGGTAGATCGGGCGCTCGAGGTCGAGGGCCTTGGTGATGGCGAAGGGGGTGAGGTCGAAGTGGTCGCGGACCAGCTTCTCGATGAGCTCCTCGGAGACCTTCGAGGTGCCGAAGGTGTTGGCGAGGACCGAGACAGGCTCGTGGTATCCGATGGCGTAGGCGACCTGGATCTCGCACCGGTCGGCGAGGCCGGCAGCTACGATGTTCTTTGCGACGTAGCGGGCCATGTAGGCAGCCGAGCGGTCAACCTTGGAAGGGTCCTTGCCCGAGAAGGCGCCGCCGCCGTGACGGCCCATGCCACCGTAGGTGTCGACGATGATCTTGCGGCCCGTCAGGCCGCAGTCGCCCACGGGTCCGCCGGTCACGAAGCGACCGGTCGGGTTGACGAAGTACCTCACCTTGGCCGAAAGGAGCGAGGCTGGGATGACCGACTTGATGACGCTCTCGACGACCTGCGCCTTGATTTCGGCCTCTTGGGCATCGGGGTGGTGCTGGGTCGAGACGACGACGGTCTCTACGGCGACGGGCTTGTCGTTCTCGTAGCGGACGCTGACCTGCGACTTCGCGTCGGGACGGAGCCAGGCGAAGGCAGGGTCGGTCTTGCGGAGTTCAGCCAGCTTCTTGGTGAGCGCGTGAGCAAACGTGATGGGCATCGGCATCAGCACGTCGGTCTCGGTGCAGGCGTAGCCGAACATCATGCCCTGGTCGCCGGCGCCCTGCTTGTTCGGGTCGTCGCGGTCGACACCCTGATTGATATCCTTGGACTGCTCTTCAACAGCGAGGAGCACGCCGCAGGTGTCGGCGTCGAAGCCGATCTCGGAGCTGGTGTAGCCGATGGAGCGGACCGCCTCGCGGACGATGGCCGGGTAGTTGATCTTCACATCTTTGGTCAGCGTGATCTCGCCGGCCAGCATGACGTAGCCCGTCTTGAGGAGCGACTCGCAGGCGACGCGCGCCTTGGGGTCCACCGCGAGAATGGCATCGAGGACAGCATCGCTGACCTGATCTGCCATTTTGTCGGGATGGCCTTCGGAAACGGACTCAGAGGTGAAAACAAAGGAACGCGACATGGATATCTCCCTTGCGGAGCGGTTCAGAGTTGGTTTGGCCTAGCGAACGCGTTGAGTGCTCGCGGGCGCGCCGCTTATCGAGCGAAGATCGTCCGTGTCAAGGAGCGAGGCCTTGTGGGGCGGTTGGACGGTTGAACTTGCGGGAAACGCCGCAATTGCGGAACAACTTCCTGCAGCTTGTCAACTTTTCGCCTTGACAGGCACGCCTACGGGGTGGCTATAGACGACGCGTTCGTTTTGGGTTGTGGCGCGGCCGTTGGCCTTCCACCACCTTCGCATCTTTCGGGCAGCCTCCACGCTGCCAGCTCTCCCTCAAAAGGAAGCCACATGGAACTCGATAATCACTTTGAAGCCACCGAGTCGGAAGCCGTCCTCATCGGCACCGTTGGTGAGCGCCTGGTAGAGGCGCGTGAAGCTTCGGGCCTGTCGCTTCGCGACATCTCTGCCGAGACCAGCATCCAGTCTCACCTCCTTGCACTTCTCGAGCAGGACCGCTTCAGCGAGTTCCCCGCCGAGGTCATCGCCCGCGGCTTTCTCCGCAACTATGCGCGCCAGTTGGGCCTCGATGATCAGGACATCATCGGTCACTACCTTACGCAGACGGGTCTCGACCAGCCGACCGCAACCCGCGATGCGGTCGTGACCTTCTCGGCCCCCATAGCACGCGAGACCGCAGCGCCCCGTTTCCGCATGCCCGACCCTTCGCGCATGAGCACCGTGGCCTACGCTGTCGTCATCTCGGTCTTTCTCATCGCGCTTGCTGTGACTGTTGTCATGTTCAGCGGCGACGACTCCGGAGCCGAGGCCAGCTTCGCGCCCGTACCGAACGCCGACGCCTGGCGTCCCGCCGGAAACACCGCGTCGGATTGGCGCACGGTTCGTGAGAATTAGGGCCCACCGTCCGCGGTAGGCAGCGAACCGACGACCCCTGAGCGTCGGTCCTCGCGGATGTGAAGCGCATGTCGGGAACGGCCGGAAAAATCCTCGTGGAGAGCATCCTCCGGCTGCTTCGGCGAAATGCAGACAAGCACCTCGCCAGGATGCTTCGGCGCGTCCATGCGGCCGATATCGCAGCCGCCTTCGTGCAGCTCAGCCCGACCGATGCGATCCGGCTCTTTCGTATCATCCCCGACATCGAACTGCAGGGACAGACGCTCTCCGAGGCCGACCCGGAGTCGCAGAGAAACATCCTCGGCGCCCTGCACGACGACGAACTCCTCGAGATCATCAAGTCGCTCTCCGCCGACGATGCAGCAGACATCATCGCGCTGCTGCCCGACGAGCGCTCAGCCGCCCTGCTCGAGAACTGGAAGGGCGACGACGCCAATGAGGTAGACACCCTGCTGGCCTACGACGAAGACACCGCCGGCGGCATCATGTCGCCCCACGTCTTCGCACTCTCCGGGCCCACTACCTGCCGCGAGGCGATCGAGACGCTCCAAGCGAGCCACGAAGACATCGAGATGGCCTTCTATCTCTATGTTGTCAACGAGCACGGGCAGCTCATCGGCATCTGCAATCTGCGGCAGCTTGTGGTCAGCGACCCGGGCCGTTCGCTCGAGTCCATCATGATCTCCGAGGTCGTAAGCGTCCGCACCGGCACCGACCAGGGCGAGGTTGCGCGGCTCGTCGCCAAGTACAATTTCCTCGCGCTCCCGGTTGTCGATGAGTCCAACAAGCTCGTCGGTCTCGTCACTGTCGACGACGTCATCGACGTCATTCAGGCCAAGCACACCGAAGACCTGCTCTCCATGGCCGGCGCCGGCGGTATCGACCTCGACGAGCAGCTGACGCCCTTCGACTCGGCGCGGCGGCGCATGCCCTGGCTCGCTGCCTCTTTCATCGCCGGCATCGGCTCCATGTTCGTCATCAACTCCTTCGAGTCGGTGCTCTCGCAGATTGCGGTGCTCGCGGCCTTCATCCCCATCACCCTCGGCATGGGCGGAAATGTAGGCACACAGGCCGCCACCATCGTCACCCGCGGGCTGGCGCTTGGCCGTGTCCAGACCAGCCAGTTCATGCGGGTGCTCGGTCGCGAGGTGCTCGTCGGCCTCATCGCAGGCGCTACCTACGGACTGCTCCTCGGCCTCTTCGCCGCAGCCGTCTTCCGCGGCGGAAATGCGAGTGAGGGCTGGAGCGCCTGGCAGCTCGCCGGCACCGTCTCCATCTCCGTCGCCTGCTCCATGACCATCGCAGCCACACTCGGTGGCGCCGTGCCGCTCTTCTTCGCCAAGATTGGAATCGACCCCGCCGTCGCAACCAACCCCATCGTCACCACCACCACCGATCTGGTCGGCGTTAGCATCTACTTTGTGGTCGGTCGCGCCTTCTTCCACCTCTAGCAGTGGCAGAGCTCCTCAGCACCCGCGCCATCGTCCTCCGCACCTCACCCTTCGGTGAGTCCGACCTGGTGGTGAGCCTGCTCACAGAGCAGTTCGGCAAGCGGAGCGCCTTCGCCGCCCGTGCCCGAACCGCCAACAAGAAGCTCCGCGGCGGGCTCCGACCGCTCTCGCTCGCAGTGGTACATCTCAAGCCACGC
>JABMMX010000139.1 GCA_013205435.1 Deltaproteobacteria bacterium | reverse complement strand
GCCTTCGGTGGTGGAGGAGAACCTCTACCCGGCGATGGAGGATTTCCGGTTTGATGTGGTGCTGGGCGAGGGTCCGCATGCCAAGAGCATCCGGTTGGAGTTGCCCCGATTTACGCTGATCGGCGCGACGACGCGGAGTGGTCTTCTGACGACGCCGCTGCGGGCACGTTTCGGCATTGTGGAGCGGCTGGAGTACTACCGCACCGACGAGCTGGCGCGGATTCTGATGCGTTCGTCGTCGATTCTGGGCGTCGCGCTCAAGGACGACGCAGCGCAGGAGCTTGCGCGTCGGAGCCGAGGCACGCCGCGCATCGCGAACCGGATTTTGCGGCGTGTGCGTGACTACATGCAGGTGGCCGGATTGGATGCTGTGAGCCTTGAGCTTGCACAGCATGCGCTGACGCAGCTCGAGATTGATGAGCGGGGCTTTGACGCCATGGACCGGAGCTATCTGGAGGCGCTGACGATCAAGTTCGGCGGTGGTCCCGTGGGGCTCGAAACGCTTGCGGCGGCAACGGGCGAGGCGGCCCAGACGCTCGAAGATGTCTATGAGCCCTTCCTGATCCAGGAGGGCTTCTTGCAGCGGACACCGCGCGGTCGGCTCGCAACGCCGCTGGCGATGCGCCACATGGGCGTGGCGCCGCCGAGCTCGGCAAGTGGGCAGCTGCCGCTGCTGGACGGTGAGACATGAGTGCTGAGGCAGCGGCGTACTTTGGGCGGTTTCTGGCGGCGATCGGGGTCGATGTGAGCGCCGACGCGGAGATGGCGGAGACGGCCAATCGGTTTACAAAGTTGATGCGGGAGCGGCTCGCTGTGCCGGCGGCGACGGTGGAGTTGCGGCCGATCGCGCGGGAGGCTGCGGAGGGCGCCGCGCAGGTCATCGTGGTTCGCGACATCCCGCTGCGCGCACTCTGCCTGCATCATCTGATGCCCTTTGTGGGGGAGGTGAACATTGCCTTTCTGCCGCAGGAGCGGATGACGGGGTTTGGCAGTCTTGTGCGCCTCGTGGAGTCGATGGCGCTGGGGCCGCAGCTGCAGGAGCGGTTGACGGATGGACTGGCGGCGGAGGTGATGCGGCAGCTCGAGCCGGCCTGGGTAGCGGTCTCCATCTCGGCGATTCAGACCTGCGTGGAGATGTCGGGCACGGGTCGGCGGCCGCGGACGGTGACGATGAGCACGCTTGGCGCCACGACACCGGAGACGGCGTGGCCCTTTGTTCAGCATAGGCCTCTGCCTGAGACGGGCGCGTGAGCGGGCTGTTGGTGGTGGGCGGCGGGATGGCCGGCATCACGGTGGCGTCCGAGCTGCGGCGGGTGGGCGTGGCCTTCACCTGGGTGGAGGCGGACGAGCGGGCGGGTGGTGCGCTGCATCGGGTCTTCAACCCGCTGTTCGGCTGGCCGGAGGGCGGTGGCAGGTCGGGTGTGGAGCTGGCGGCGGCGATCGAAGGCTCACAGGCATGTGCGGGGTTGGAGCGTGGCTGCAAGGTGGCCTCCATCGAGGCTACGGCGGGCAGCTTGAAGGTCGCGCTGGAGCGTTCAGGGGCGACCGATTTCAGCCACGGCGTCTGGTCTCGGGTGGTGCTCTGCACGGGCACGCGGCCGCGTCGGTGGGAGGTGCCAGGCGCAGCTGAACTGTGGGGTCGGGGCGTGGAGCTTTCGACGCATGGACGAGGCGCACTGTATGCTGGCGAGCCGGTCGCGGTGGTGGGCGGAGGAGACGCCGCCGTGGAGGGTGCGCTGCGACTGACAGCGAAGGGGAGTGCGGTCTGGTTGATCGTTCGAGGCGCGTCGCTGCGAGCGTCTGCGCGGTTTGTGGAGGCGCTCGCTGCGACGCCAGCGATCAAGGTTCGATATCGCTGCGAAGTGACCGAGGTCGTTGCAGGGTCGCAGGACAAACTATCAGAGGTTGCGCTTTCTGATGGCGAGAGGCTGCCGGTGCGTGGGCTCTTTGTGCGGGTTGGCGTCGACCCGGTATTGCCGCCGATAACACCTTCGCCGGCGACCGATGGCGGAGGCTATCTGTGCGTGGACAGTGCGGGGCTGAGCTCGCTGCCGGGGCTCTACGGAGCGGGCGAGCTTACCTCGCCCGAGGTAAGCCAACTGCGTGCAGTCACGGAGCAGGCGTTGCGGGTTGCGCGGGCGGTCTGCGCAGGGCCGTGAGAATCGGACGACGGAGGTCGACGGGCAGAGGTCGAGCGGCTAGTCATGGGAGGTGTTCCAGATTGGTGTCGATCGCTGCAGGAGGTTGCATGAAGAAGTGGCTCGTTCTCTCTCTGGTTGCTCTGACCGGTTGCGCTGCAGACGAAGCGAGCCGCGGCACGCCCTCGCGCGGCGGCGGTAGCGTGACCGACACAGGCGCCGCCGACACCGGCAGCACCGACACCGACATGGCTGACACAGATATGTCCGACACTGGTACGGCTGACACAGATATGTCCGACACTGGTACGGCTGACACCGAGACGGCTGACACCACGCCCGTCGAAGATACCGCGCCCGTCGAAGACACCACGCCCGTCGAAGACACCACGCCGGCACGGTTCCTCACCGGCTCGGTCACGGTCTTCGAATCGCGTTCGGCGGTAGCGGCCGACCTCAACCTGGGAAGCGTCACGGCAGCTTTCCGCGAGGGACGCGCGCCGGAAGAGACGCCGGTTGCGACCTTCGGCGACTGCAAAGTCTACGCAACCTCTGCTGGAGCTGCGCTGCCGGCTGCAACGGTATCGCTGGATGCGGGTGCCATCGCTGTGGCTGTCGGTGCAACGAACTACACGCTCACGCTTGGACCGACTGCAGACGGCAATGTCTACACATCGTCTGCGTCGACCTCGCAGAACGAGTTCTTTGCGGGTGGCGATACCATCACGGTCTCGTCGGCCGGCGGAGCCGATTTGTCGGCCTTCAACGGGACCCTCACGGCCCCTGCCGACCCGGTCATCACGGCGCCGGCCTGGAGCGCGCCCTTTGGCGGTTCGCCGCGTAACCGTGATCTCCAGCTTGCCTGGAACGGCAGCGGCGCGACCCTGGTGGTGGTTGCAGTGTTAAATGTGAACATCAGCCCTGCCGGCCCGGCTGGAGGCAACGCCGTCACCTGCGTCTTCCCCGACACGGGCAGCGGGACGATCCCCTCCGGTGCGCTGTCGATGATGTCGTCGACCAGCTTTCTCGGTGGCACGCTCACAGCGATGACGGTCATCCGGATTGCTCAGAACAAGCTCGACGTGAACGGCTCGGAGGTGAGCCTTGATGCCAGCGCGACGCAGACCATCGTCGGGCCGCTTCAGTAGTCGGCGAGGGCGCAGCGCATGCAGGCTTCTCAGCAACTCGCGCTGATAACGGAGGTGGACGAGGCCGTCCGCTTGGCGGCGTCTGATCGCCTGCTGCGGCTGCTGATCCAGAACCTGCCGAAGCTGCCCGAGCGGGCTGCCTACCGGCTCTTTCTGGCGCACTACTTTCTGCGGCGGAACCGGACGGCAGATGCCATCCGCGTTGCACGCCACTGCATGGAGCGGGGCGTAAGCGGGGGCGACATGATGCTTGCAGTGGGGGCGCTTCGGCTGCTTGAAACTGCGGGTGAGCGGGTAGCTGCTGATCGCGTGCTCGCCTTGAGCGAGCTACCACGGGAGCCGATCGGTCTGGTGCAGAGCGATGCCGAGTCACTCGACCTGACGGCAGACCGGCCGCGCCTTCCGCATGACCTCCTCATCTCGGTGGCAGTAGAGATGGCGTCGGCAGGAGCGGTGGCTCCAGAGGCGGGGCGGGGGCTGGGGCATGTTCCCGTGCTGACAGACATGGCTCCGTCGAGCCTCCGCTGGACGCTTGAGAACCTTGAGTTGTGCACCTTCGAGAAGGGGGATTCGTTGTTCGGAGCGGGTGCCCACTGCGCGCTGTGGTGGATCTGGGGCGGACTGTCGGATGGAGGCAGTACGGGGGCTCCGGCGCCAGGGAGTTTCATGGTCGCCGACGGCAGTGCAGAGGGCCTGCGTGCTGCCTCCTTCTGTCTGGCGCTCGGGCTTCCGTCGCACTTCTCAGACATGTGGAGTTTCTTGCCCGGCGTCGAGGATGCGCTGGCGGCCGCGCGGCTCCGTAGCAACGCGCGGGTGGCGCTGGCCCAGGCGCTGGGAGCGCTCGGGCAGCAGGGCCAGGAGGGCCTCTCGCTGCTTGGGATCGCGGAGCTATCGCGCGACGAGGTGGTGGTCGCTGTCCCCGGGGATACCGCGGTGGTGCTGGCTCTGGAGGGGGTCGCCCGCGTGATGTCGTCGGACGGCCAGGTGCTGCAGTTGCAGGCAGGTGACACGGCCGCGCTTCCGCTCGGTGCCACGGAGGTGCGGGGGCTGACGGAGCGGACGCGGGTGGCGCTCTTCGCGCGGAGCGCTGGGTCGCCGGATTAGGTCAGGCTGACCGAGGCGAGATGGCGGCGGAGCATCGCGCGGTCCGGGGCGCTGAGCGAGGTGAAGCAGACGCCGATGGTGCGGCTGGCTTCCTCGTGGCGGACGCAGTCGGCCTGGGTAACAATGACCTTGCGCATGCCGGGCACATGGAACTCCATGCGGAGCTGGCGGGGACGGGAGGCGCGTCGGTCGAAGAGGGGCTCGATGCGTGCTCCCGTGTCGGAGATATCCCGGGCGATGCAGAGCATGGGGATGCCGTCCTCGACTGCGTTGAGGAAGAAGCCGGCGGGGCGGCGCTGCGATCCACGGCGTTCGAAGCTCATCGGTGACCTCGCGTGAGGGGGACTCGAAGTTGGCTACTTCGCCGAAGATCGGAGTCAAACTTCCGGCGCTAGGGCCGGACGGCACGGACCGCTACGAGCGCGGCTTCGAAGGCCTCGTCGGTGATGTCGCGGTGCAGGACGAATCGGACGCGGCTAACACCGAAGGCCATCGCACGTAGCCCTTGATCGGAGAGGGCAGCCAGCGCTGCCTCGGCCTCCCAGCCAATCGTCTGTGCGACAACGATGTTGGAGTCGGGGTGGCCGATGGGGGCGAAGGTGGAGGTCTCGGAGAGCGCCGCTGCGAGTGCTCGGGCGCGGTCGATGTCGAGACGGAGTTCGGCCATGTGATTGTCGAGCGCATAGATGCCGCCGGCGGCCATCAGGCCTGCCTGCCTGAGCCCTCCGCCGAGCATGCGGCGGTAGCGGCGCGCGGTCTGGATGAAGTCGAGCGGGCCTGCGAGGACGCTGCCCATGGGGGCGCCAAGCCCCTTCGAGAGGCAGATGGAGGCGGAGGTTGCGCCGACAACCAACTCGCCCATGGAGAGGCCGGTCGCGGCGGCGGCGTGGGGTAGCCGCGCGCCGTCAACGTGGAGCGGGATGCCGAGCGCCGAGGTGACCTCTGCGATGTGGCTCATGCGAGCGGTGTCGGTGACGCGGCCACCGGCAAAGTTATGGGTGTTCTCGACGACTACCAGCCGTGTCGGCGGGTAGATGTAGGCGTTGGAGCGGGCGGCGGCGCGGACATGGTCGCCATCGAAGTGGCCATCGTCACCGACCTCGAAGGTTTGGACGCCCGAGATGGCAGCGGAGGCGCCGGTCTCAAAGAGGACCATGTGCGAATTGCGCGGAACGACGACACTGTCGCCACGCCTGCAATGGCTCATGAGCGCGAGCTGGTTGGCCATGGTGCCGCTGGCGGTGAAGACGGCGTCGGGCATTCCGAGGAGTGCGACAACGCGGAGTTCGAGCTCGCGGATGGTGGGGTCTTCGCCGAAGACGTCGTCTCCGACCGGAGCGGCGGCGATGGCAGCACGCATGGCGGCTGTGGGTTGCGTGACGGTGTCGCTCCGGAGGTCGCAGGGCATCATGTCTGGCTCATTTGGCGGGAGCGGGCGTGGCGGATTGCGGCACGGGAGCGGCCGTCTCGCGCGGCTGAACCCGCATGCTGACGCGGCCGACCTGCTCGGACTCGCCGCCGTGGTGGACGATAAAGAGGGGCTTGCCGGCGATGGCCGCTTCGGGGAGTGGCCCGAAGTTGCGCGAGTCGTCGCGGTCCATCCGTTCGTCGTTGAAAACGAGGAATTCACCCTCCCTGATGACCCACTCCGGCGCTTGGCCGAAGATGGCCTGGCGCGGGCCTACGACCACATACTTGCGGCCCTCGACCACCTCGAACCAGAGGCGCATGGCGTCGGCCCGATCGCCGATGGCGGAGACGACCATGGAGCGGGTGCGATCGTCGAGTTCGAACTGGGGGACCGCCTGCCCGTTGATGATGAGCTGCCCCTCGTCGAGGGTGACCTCATCGCCCGGGAGTGCGACGATTCGACCAATCCGGCTGATATCTTCGCCGCTGGGCTCGGCGTAGAGGACGAGCTGGCCGCGGCGGTAGTCGGCGAGCTGGCGCTGCGTGCGGTCGACGAGGATGACCTCGTGCTCGAGGACCGTGGGCGCCATGTTGCTCTCGAAGGGGACGAAGAGCGACCAGTGGTCTACGAGGAGGCTTCGGGAGACCAGCATGGGCACCCAGTAGGCCCAGCAGACGACGACGGCCCAGACCATGGCGGGGGTGAAGCGCCCGAGGCGGAGCGGTGGTGGCTCGGGCAGCGGGAACTTCGCCGCGGAGGCGGGGTGAGAGACAAAGACAAACTCGAGCACCCAGAAGAGCAGACCCATGACGATGAGCGGGAAGGTGGGCGCGAAGGCAAAGCGGTTGAGCGCGAGCGCGAAGAGGATCCAGGCTGCCGACCAGATGCTGTTGGCGAGCAGCGCGGCCTTCGCCCTCCCCCGCTTGGCCGCATACCAGCCTGGCCCGAGGAGAATCGAGAGCACGAGGTAGAGGATTGCGCGCCAGAGGGCCCGGAGCAGGATCAGCGACCAGTTCTTGCTTGAGGACTCGGACACGAAAAACTCCCAGCGCCGCGACCAATTGCGCAGCAGAGGCTCTGTAAGACGGAGGCGGGCAGGACGCAATTTTGTGTCATTGCGATGATTCTGCAAAGGAGCGCGGGCGGTGCGATTGCGCCGCCGTCTCCATGCAGCAGAACCGCCGTCATGCGCCATCTTTACAAGTTTGTCCTCTTTGCCATTCCCGTTGTGGCGGTGCTTGCCGCCTTTTCGGGGTTCCCGCGGTACGATGTGCTTCAGTGCGCGGCTGCGGCGATTCTGGGAGGGTTCGGCCTGGTGCTCTGGCGTCTGCTGCCGGCGTCGTCGGCGCCAGTCGCACCGTGGGCCAACTACGCAGGCGGAACTTGGATCGCGCTGGTGCTGTGGGCGGTAGCGCGGACGGCACTCGGCGGTCTGACGGCCGAGTCGTATGATGCACTTGCGCTGCTCATCGGCGCGTCGCCGCTGCTGCTCGCCGCAGCCTACCCACGCGACGGTGTAACGCTCGCGCCACTGCTTCGGATTTCGGTTGCGGTCACCGCGATCACGGTTGGCGTCTGCTCGCTGCTGGGGCTGACCGGCGTTGTCTTCCCCGCCGCCATCCCGACCGCGCCGCTCTTCGCTGCGCCTCATCCGTTCTTCGATGACCCGCACCAGGCGGCGACCTGGCTCGCCGTCGCCCTCCCGCTGCTGGTTTCGAGCGGCCTGGCGAGCGAGAATTGGCGGCGTGTGCTGTTCGGCGTTGGCGCGGGATTCGCCGCCATCGCACTGGGGCTCACCGACAGCCTCGGCGTCTGGTGGCCAATCGCCGGCGCCTCCATCATCGGAGCCATCTTCAGCGTCTTCGGCGGCACAGAGGGAGGCGGCGTGCGGCGGCTCTTCGCCTGGCTTACGCCGTGGCTCGTTGCGGCTGCGCTGCAGGCGGTGCCCTCGCCGGCGCTGCCAGACAACGAGGCAGACTCAGACAGCCTCCCCTCCTTCCGCACCGAGATTGAGACGGGCGCGGACAGCCAGTGGAGCGATGCAGATGCGCGCCACGCGCTTTCGAATGCGGCCTATGAGATGGCGAAGGCGAGCCAGCCACTCGGCGCAGGTCCCGGGACCTTTGGAGCCCGCGGCGCCGAGTTCCTCAACCACGACGACCCATGGGTTGCCAGCCACACCAACGGGCTGCCCTCTGCGCGGCGGGCGCCGTCGGCCTTCCTGCAGCAGGCTGCGGAGTTCGGCTTCTTGCTGCCGCTGCTGCTGATCGTCCTCTTCGGTCTGGCGATCAAGGATGGGAGCCGCGCGCCCGACAAGCAGGACCCTGCGCCACCGATCATCCCTGCGCTCGGCGCCGCAGTCGCGGCCTATGCGGCCGGCCCGGGTTGGCTGACGGCGGCCTCCATGACGCTGATGGCAGTCGTGATTTTGGTGGCGATCGAGCGGCCGGCGAAGGTTGGCAAGAAGGCGGCTGCGACCCATCCGCTGCAGGGTGTGCTGGCGCTCGCGGTAGTGCTTCCGCTGGTTGTCTGGCCGCAGGTTCAGACCATCCGCTGGGGCCTCGCATCGGGGCGCGGCATGGTGCTTGCTTGGTATGCCCACCTCTCGGATGCGGGCGAGGCCTTCACGAAGGCGAACGAGATTCAGCCGCGGTACGAGTCGTTCTACAACCTCGGGCTCCTGCTGAAGTTCAAGCCGGACGGCGGTCTTCGGCCGGCGATGGCCGCGTTTCAATCGGCGGTTGAGCTCCGGCCCGGCTCCGCCATGGCGCGCTTCGCGCTGGCCGACTGCTTCTCGCGCATCGCGCCGCCCAACAAGGAGGAGGCCGAAGAGGCGCTCGGCAAGACCTCCGCTCTGCTGGAGCGGGCACTCGATATCGACCCGAACCTCTTCAAGGCTTCGGAGCTGTTGAGCGATGTCTACTTCATCCATCAGGAGCCCGACCGGGCGCTCGAGACCCTCCGTCGCGTCATTGAACGCCCCATCCCGGAGTCGGCCAAGTTCGAGGCCTATGTGCGCATCGGTCGCATGTACGAGGAGTCCAAGGAGGACCCGACCCGTGCGCTCGAGTTCTACGAGAAGGCCATTCCGCTCATCACGACGAAGGAGCAGGCTGAGTACCTCAAGAACCGGGTCGCAACGGCGGAGAAGTGGAAGAAGGATGGGCAGCGCCCTGAAGATGGCGCGGTGGAGGAGGCGCAGCCAAATGGCGGCACCCGCGAAGTTGGCGGCCACGCGCACGAGGGTAGCGGCCATGCGCACGAGGGCAGCGGCGGCCACTAGTCTGCCGAGCAACCGGCAACGGGTCGACCAAAACGACGAAGGGCTGCGCGAGGCAGCCCAGGGTCCCTAGCAGCGGGCCGCGGTCACTCTTTCCAGATGATTCGCCATGGGCGACGCTTGAGCTCGCGGACGAACTCGCGCATGTCCTCGAAGACCTCTTCGTCCTTGAAGAACTTACCGATGGTGCCCTCGCCCGCCTTGATCTTGCTGACCATGGCGTCGACGTCGGCAGCGGCGCTGGCGCCATGCCCGGTGAGTTTCTCGATGTTGGCGATGGACTTGTCGATCTTGGCGCGGTTGTCCGTGAGGATGCCATCGGCGGAGGCGAGCGCGCTGCTGGCGTGCTTCATGACCGGGTCGATCTCCTTGGCCACGCCGGACATGGTCTTGTCTGCACTCTTGATAAGCGAGCGGACGTTGGTGCCGTCGCCGACGCCCATGTTGAGGGCGGTGCCCAGCTTGGCGAACTCGTCGGTCGCCTTCTCGGTGTGGGTGAAGATGTTGTCGATCTTGTCGCGGTTCTCCTTCAGGACGCCGTCGACGTTGGCCATGATGCTGTCGATCTCTTCCTTGTTCTCTTTGATGCGCTCATCGAGCGTGCCGGCGAGGCTGCCGATGTTGTTGACGAAGGTGTCGATGTGGATGGGGTTGGCACCGCGACCGTTGACCCGATCGAGCACCTCTTGGAGCCCTCCGATGGTCTTGTAGGCCGACTGCAGGAGCATGCCCATGCTTGGCGGGTCGATGCCCTTGAAGATGGTGCCCTCCACTGCAACGGGCTGCTTGGGATCGCCTGCGTTGATCTCCACGTAGGGCTCGCCGAGGACGCCCTGGGTGGTGATGGTGAAGGAGGCGTTCTTGTGGAGAACCTCGCGCGCCGACTCATCGAGCCAGACGGTGACCCGCACGTAGACAGGCCAGGCGGTCTTCTCGTCCTTCATGCCGCCGAGGTAGTCGACGCTTCGGACGAGTCCCGAGGGGATGCCCGAGATACGCACGGGCGCTCCGGACTTGAGGCCGGCCGCGTTGTCGAAGTCGACATAGACGGGGAAGCCCCTCTTGAGGGAGAAGTCACCGAGGACGAGCACGAAGGCGATGAGGATGCCGACGGCCGCCAGGACGAGCGCACCCACCTTGAGTTCGATATTGGTCTCGTTGGGTCGCATCGGGTTTAGACTTCCATGGGGCCCTGAGGCCGCCCGTTGATGAACTGCTGCACGATGGCGTTGTCGGTTTCTCGATAGAGACTTGGCGGCCCGTCCAAAACAAGCTGCCCTTTGTAGAGCATGGCTACGCGGTCGGCAACGCCGAAGATGGAGCGGAGGTCGTGGCTCACCACGATGGAGGTGACGCCGAGGCGGTCCGAGAGGTCGCGGATCAGGCGGTCGACGATGTTGGCAGAGATGGGGTCGATGCCGGTCGTCGGTTCGTCGAAGATGACGAAGTCGGGGTTGAGGGTGAGCGCGCGGGCAATGGCGACCTTCTTGCGCATGCCGTCGCCGAAGTCGGCAGGGTAGCGGTCGGCATGCTGTTCCATGTTCACGAGCGCGAGCTTGGCCTTTGCCTCGGAGCGGGCCTCGGCAAGCGAGAGCTTGAAGTGCTTCCGAATGGGCAGCGAGACGTTGTCGAGCAGGGTCATGGAGTCGAAGAGGGTGGAGTTCTGGAAGACCATCGCGCAGCGTTTGCGGATGGGATAGTACTCTTCCTCCGTGAGGTTGGTGACCTCCACGCCGTCGAGAATCACGCGGCCTGAGTCAGGGCGGATGAGCCCGACGAGGTGTTTGACGAGCACGCTCTTGCCGGCTCCGGAGGAGCCGATGATGAACATGATCTCGCCCTTCTTTACCTCGAGGCTGACCCCGCGGAGCACCTGCTTGCTGCCGAAGGCTTTGTGGATGTCGATGAACTCGATCACGGCGGCCTAGCTGAAGAAGAAGATGTAGCCGACGCCGCTCAGCACGAAGTCGAGGATGGTGACGGCGAGGCTGGCGTTGACGACGGCCGTGGTGGTGGCGGTTCCGACGCCTTCGGAGCCGCCGATGGCGGAGAGGCCGGCCTGCGAGGCGATGATGGGGATGGTGATGCCGTAGGCCAGCGCCTTGAGCGAGAAGATGATGAGGTCGCCCCACTCCAGCAGCGAGGTGTTGTAGAAGGTCGCGACGT
>JABMMX010000138.1 GCA_013205435.1 Deltaproteobacteria bacterium | reverse complement strand
ATGCAGGTGAGGCCCGATAGATTCGTGATCTCGCCGGGGCAACAATCGGCAGCCTCCGCGCGTCAGCTGCGCCGGCCGAGGAAGGGGAGACGGAACTTCACGAAGCCGCTGTAGGAGAGCGCGAGGAGGGCGGTGACGCCTGCCGGAATGGCCAAGGTGGCGGTGGTGAGGTGCGCCACCGCACAGGTCGCATTGACCGCGTCTTGAAACGAGGTACAACAGCCAACGCTGTTGAGTGACGAGCGGGCGAGTCGACCGCCGCGCAGCCGGGGCTGAGAGAACATGCGGATCGCGCTGACCTACAACTTGCAGATTCAGGCCACCGAAGAAGAGGCGGAGTTCGATCATCCCGAGACGATCGAGGCGCTATCGGAGGCGCTCCGGCGGCTCGGCCATGACGTCGAGACGGTAGAGGTCGGCGGCCCTGCCTCCCGCCTCGTCGCGCGCCTCGAGGCGCTGAACCCCGACATGGTCTTCAACATCGCAGAGGGGCGCAACGAGCGCTTCCGAGTCGGCTTCTACCCGGGCCTCTTCTCGCAGCTCGGCATCCCCTTCACCGGCTCCGATGCCCATGTCTGCACGCTCGCCCTCGACAAGCGCCTCACCAAGCTTGCCTGCGCCCACGTGGGCGTGCCGACGCCGCGCTGGTCCTTCGTGGACGACCTCTCCACTTGGACACCGCCGGCCTTCGATTATCCCGTCATCGTGAAGCCGAACTTCGAGGGCAGCTCGAAGGGCATCACGGAGGAGTCGGTCGTCGAAGAGCCAGGGCTGTTGCTCGCCCGAGTGGCGGAGACGCTCCGGCGGTATCCGCACGGCGTGTTGGTGGAGGAGTATGTCTCGGGCAAGGATGTCTTTGTCGACTTCCTCGAGCGCTCCTCGCCGACCACTGGTGGCGTGCTGCCGGTGGGCGAATACCAGTATGCGCCCGCCGTCGCAGAGCGCCGCCGCCACCTCTTTTACGACTACGACCTCAAGCACCACCATCCGGGTGCGGTGACGGCCCGTGTGCCTGCCCAGCTCCCTGCTTCGGTCGAGGCGGCGGTGCTCCGTAACGCCCGCATCGCCTTCGATGCGCTGCGTGTGCGCGACTTCGGCCGCATCGACTTTCGCGTCACAGACAGTGGCGGCGTCTATCTCATCGATGTGGATCCGCTGCCCAGCCTGCGCCCTGGCTCCGACCTCTATGTCTCGGCCGCGCAGGTTGGACTTGGTGCCGTGGAGGCCGTTCTCGATGCCATCCTCCGGAGCGCTGCCACCCGCCAGGGTTTGGCCTGGCCCGTACCGCGCCGGACCGGCAAGCGGCCGCTCCGCGTCGGCTTCACCTTCAACCTCAAGCGCTCTGCGCCACAGGCTGCGGGCGATTACGACGCCGAGGCGGAGTATGACTCCCCCAAGACCATCGCGGCCATCCACGATGCCATCGCCTCCTACGGCCACGAGGTCATCGACCTCGAAGCTACACCGGAGCTGCCGAGCCTGCTCGCAGTCGCCAACGTGGATGTGGTCTTCAACGTTGCCGAGGGGCTCCGCGGCCGCAACCGCGAGTCGCAGGTGCCGGCGCTGCTCGAACTCCTCGACATCCCCTACACAGGCTCCGACCCGGCGACCCTCTCCATCACGCTCGACAAGGTGCTCGCCAAGCGCGTTGTGCGGCAGCACGGCATCTCCACGCCGAATTTCGTGGTCATGGAGACCGGCAAAGAAAAACTGCCGAAGGACCTCCGCTTCCCCGTCATCGTCAAGCCGGCCGCAGAGGGGAGCAGCAAGGGCGTCTTCGCCTCTAGCGTCGTCACCAACGAGGCCGACCTCCGAGCGACTGCACGTGAGCTAGCGACCCGTTACGGCCACCCTGCGCTCGTTGAAGAGTTTCTCACCGGCCGCGAGTTCACAGTCGCTCTCCTCGGTGAGACCCGCCCGAAGGCGCTTCCGGCCATGGAGATCGTCTTCATCAACCCCGATGAGGCCTTCCCCGTCTACACCTTTGAAGACAAACTCGAATGGTCCAAACGGCTCCGCTACGACTGCCCCGCGCAGGTTGATCCGGCACTCGGCCGCGAGATCGAGCGGGTGGCAAAGGAGGCCTTCGCTGCGCTCGGTTGCCGTGATGTTGCACGCATCGACCTGCGGCTCGACGCCGACGGACGGGTCAATTTCATCGAGTGCAACCCGCTCCCCGGGCTCACGCCGGGCTGGTCCGATCTTTGCCTCATCTCGACGGCCGCGGGGCTCACCTATCGAGACCTCATCGGAGAGATCCTGGCGCCTGCCATCAGGCGTCATCGTGAGCGGCAGCGCGAGCGGAAGGCGGAGCTGGCAAAGGCCCGTGGCACCCTCGGGCAGCGCTGATGGCTTGGCCTGGTTCGCACGCCGGTCGCCGCTGCGTCGTGCTGCACAACAACGACTATCTCGATGCGGGCAGGGAGGCATCCGAAGAGCTCCTCCGTTCACTCGATGCCGATGCTGAGGTGGCGCAGACGGCAGAAGCGGTGCGCGCTGCGTTGTCGGAGCGCGGATGGTCGGTGAACATCGTCACTGTCTCCGACTCGGTCGAGTCGCTCGCCGAGCTGCTTGCTCCCTTTGCGCCCGAGGTTGTCTTCAATCTTGTCGAGTCACTTGGTGGCGACTCCACGCGGGAGCGTGAGGCGCCGGCAGCGCTGGAGCTGCTCGGGCTGCCCTTCACCGGGGCGGGGTCGAAGGCGCTGGAGATTGCCTACGCGAAGGATGCCGTTCGGAGCTGTCTGCAGGCCGCCGGCGTGCGCATCGCTGCGGGTTCGGTGCTGATGCCCGACGCGGCCTTGGAAGAGCTCCCGCGCGACTATCCGCTCTTCGTAAAACCGGCGCAGACACACGCCTCCATCGGCATCGATCAGGCCTCCATCGTGCACGACCATGCAGCACTGGCGGCTCGGGTCACCTGGCTCCGGCAGACCATCGGAGGCCCCATCCTGCTCGAGGCCTATCTGCCCGGCGACGAGATCAATGTGGCCGTGCTCCCGGCGCCAGAGCGCGCCATCACCATCCCCACGCGCATCGACTTCTCCTGCTTCCCTGAGGGCTACGCGCGCATCGTGACCTACGACTGCAAGTGGAACGAAGAGTCACCGGAGTATGTCGCGTTGAGCCGCCCTGTTGCCCATCTCCTTGCGCCGGAGCTGCTCGCCGAACTCGACCGTCAGGCCCGCGCCGCGCTCGCCGCCATCGGCTCCACCTCCTATGCTCGCGTCGACATGCGACTCGGCGCAGACGGGCTGCCGCACGTCATCGACCTGAACCCCAACTGCGACCTCCACCCGGAAGCGGGCATGGCCATCGCGGCCGCCTCGTCTGGCCTCCGTTACACCGACCTGATCGAGACCATCGCCCTTGCTGCCATGGGAGCCGACAGATGAGGATCCGCACCATCGAGGCCGCCGACAGGGCGCCGCTGCAGGACCTCTTGCAGCGCATCGAAAACTTCACCGCAGAAGAGGTCGCGGTCGCGCTCGAGCTCATCGACGGCGCCATCGGAGACCCCGTGACGTCGGGCTACTTCGCGAAGGTCATCACGCTGCCAGATGACGGGGCCGAGAGGCTCGCCGGCTACATCTGCTGGGGGCCCACGCCGATGACCGCGCGCACCTTCGACCTCTACTGGATCGCGGTCGATGGCGCTGTCCGTGGCAAGGGTCTCGGACGGGCCCTCATCCTTGATCTCGAAGAGCAGCTCTGGGCAGAGGGCGGCGCCAATCTCCGCCTCGAGACCTCCTCCAAGGAGAGCTACGGAAAGACGCTGCAGTTCTACCTCGACCTCGGCTTCGAGGTCTCCGCGAACCTCGCCGACTTCTATGCGCCAGGCGACGCGCTCATCGTCCTCTACAAGCAGATTCCGGCCGCCCCGTAGCGCGGCGCGCCTGCTAGGGAAGCGTGACCTGAACGCTCTCGCCAGGGCCGACGCGCAGGAGGCGCGGCGCGGTCCCAGAGCAGCCTACACTGTGGCTGCCCGGTGCGATGTTCAGCGGCGTTCCAGCGGCGGCCGGCTCGCCGTCGAGCAGAGCGGGGCAGGTCGCAGCGAGTGTCACGAGCGCCGGCTGCTTGGAGGCCACCTCGTCTGCAGCGGAGCGCAGAAACCGGTAGCCCTGCTCGTGCGGCGGCTTACCGAAGGTCGCAGAGAGCCGCAGCACCGCGGCCGCATCACGCTGGTCCCAGAGCAGCTCCGCGATCGGCAGCACAAGGCGCGGGTCGAGCCTCCGATGCAGCAGCAGACCCTCGCTGGAGGCAAAGGCTGCGAGCGCATCGCGCAGGGCAGGCTGCGTCTTTCCGCCCCGCAGCCGCGAGAGCCCGAAGGCAGTTGACTGCAGCAGCGGCGCCCACTTCTCGGCGCTCTCCGATTTTACCTGGGCGGTCCAGAGCGCAGTCAGCGCGTCGGCGTCGCCATCGCGCCGCCACCGCTCGAGCTTCGCTCCATCATCATCCGCTGCGACCGAAGGTGCTGCATGCGGAGCCGGTGCTACGGCCCCGCGCGGGGCATCTGCCTGCTGACCGCAGGCGGCAACGAGGCCGATCAGCAGCGCCGCGGCGAGATTTGGACTTGGCCTGTTTGTTGGGTTATCTGGGCGCACGATCGTGAGGTCCTCGCTTGAAAATCTGCGACATCAACAGTCTCTACTCGCCTACGGGCGGCGGCATCCGGACCTACCACGAAGCAAAGCTCCGTTGGTTCTCCGAGCGCACCGATGTGGACTACGCTCTCATCGTACCCGGTCCTGCGCGCAAGGTAGAGCAGTTTGGTCGTGCGACCCGCATCGAGGTTCCCGGCCTGCCGCTTGGAGGCTCGGGCTACCGCTCCATCCTCCATGCCCGCGACCTCACCTGGGCGCTCGGCCTCGTGCAGCCCGATCTCATCGAGATCGGCTCCATCTACACGCTGCCCCGCCATGTGCGCACGGCGCTGCGAAGGCTCGGTCGCCTCGAGGCCACCGCGCTCGTCGGCTTCTATCATGTCGACTATACTGGCTATGTCCGGCCCTACACAAAGCACCTCGGACAGGCCTTCAGCGACTGGGCAACGGGATTCGCCGAGCGCCACTGCGGTCGCGCCTATGGCCAATTCTCCGCGACCTTCGGGGCGAGCCAGTATGTGGTCGACAAGCTCGCGGCGTACGGCGTCACGCGGCTCTTCCGCACTCCGCTCGGCGTCGACATCGAGCGCTTCCACCCAGGCGTCGATGCGGCCCATTCGGACGGCGCTGCAACCACAGCTCCGCTTCGGCTCCTCTACCTCGGACGCCTCGCGCCAGAGAAGGGCATCGACGTCCTGATGCAGGCCTATCCCGCCTTCCGCGACCCGGCCCGCTTCCAACTCATCATCGGCGGAAAAGGGCCGCTCGAAGGCGCTGTGGAGCGCTTCGTCCGGACCTTCCCGGAGGTAGAGCGGCTCCCCTACCAGACCTCGCCGGAGGCCGTCGCCACCGCCTTCCGCAGCGCCGACCTCATCATCCAAGCCGGCCCCTACGAGACCTTCTCACTCGCCACGCTCGAGGCGCTCGCGACAGGCTCTCCCGTTGTCACCGCCGACGCCGGTGCCGCGGCCGAACTTTCGCGCGAGTTCGGCGGAGAGACCTTCGTGAGCGGCTCCGCAGGCTCGCTTGCCGAAGCGATTCTTCGCTGGCACGAGAGCCCGCCGAGAATCACCGCCACCGAGCGCGCTGTGGCCGTTGCTGCGCGCTATAGTTGGGATGCCGTCTTCACCCGCATGCTCCAACACTACCGCGACATTGTGGTCGCCCACGTCGCAGCCCAACCCGCCAAACTCGGTCCTTGAGGAGACGCTCTTTCACCTCTGCGTCATCCTCTGCCTCCACGACGTCATGCTCCTTGTCCCCGACTTCTGGGCCGCGCGCCGCTAGGCAGCCACGCAGGCTCTACAGCGAGGGCGCTCGCGTCACCTGAGCTGCCCGCTCGCCCGAGAGCACCTCGCGCGCATTCCGTGAGAGCAGCCGATCGAGCTGCGCCTCCGTCCATCCCCGCGAAAGCAGCACAGCCACAATCCGCCAGATATCGCGGCAGTCGCGCTGGTCGTTCGGTATCGAAGGCACCCAGCCGTCGTAGTCGCTCCCGAAGGCCACATGCTCGATGCCCACGAGCTCTACGACCCTTTCGATGTGGTCGGCGATGCAGGAGGAGTCGGCGCGCAACCGCCCCGCAAGGAAGACTGGCGCAAAGATGATGCCGATCACCCCGCCCGTTGCTGCGATGGCTTGGACGGCCTCGTCAGAGATGTTGCGGCCATGCTCGTTCACGCTCTTGAGGCCCGTGTGGGTGCAGAGCAGCGGCCGCGACGCCATGGCTGCAACGTCGAGAAGGCCGCGGTTGTTCACGTGGGCGACGTCCACCACCAACCCGCACCGTTCGAGCTCGGCAACAACCTCGCGGCCGTAGCCCGAGAGCCCGTCGCGTTCGTTCGCGCCCACGCCGAAGCCGTTGGAGGCAGCGCGGCCACTCCGCAGATGCACCAGCGTCATGTAGGCAGCGCCCCGCTTCACCAGCGTGTCGATGCGCTCGAGCTTTCCGTTGAGCATATGGGCGCCCTCGACCCCAGGTGCGGCCAGCGGCGCACAGTCGGCGTCGCCACGCTCTAGCCAATCGGCCGCCGTCACGGGACGCCGCAGGTAACCCTCCGCAACGAGCCCGTCGTAGAGGTCGAACTGCCGGTTGCACTCCTTCCAGGCGCCCTCGTATTCGAAGTTCCAAGCGTGGATGCCGAGCGTCGCCGCGCGGTAGCCGGCCTCCCGCATGCGGGGCAGGTCGCAGTGCCACATGACGGGCTGGCCGCGGAAGCCGGCCCTGTGGCGCTTGCGGATGTCATATCCGAACAGCCGTGCAGCCAGGAGGCTATCGACGTGCAGGTCGAAGAGTCCCAGCTCTCCGATCAGCCGTCGCGCCTCCGTCTCGAACGCCACCTAGTTGCCGTCGTAGAAGACTTCGGTGTCGCCAATCTTGAACGGGACCTGGGTGCAGGACATGTTCGCGATCGGCAGGTTTCCGTCGGCGTTGGGCGCGTCGTGCGTCCAGCAGAACTGCATGAAGTAGGAGTCGCCGGTGGTGAGTTCAACCTCCCACTCGCAGGCCTGCCCGCGGTAGCTGCTGTCTTCCCAGCGGGTCGCCGACCAGGTGGTGGTGATCTCCTGGCTCGGCCGGAGCTCTTGCACCGTCGGGAGGGCGGCGCCGCAGACGCCGCAGCTCACTTCCGGGCAGTTACAGGCCGCGCAGGAATCGTGGATGACGACCGGGTTGCGGTTGCTGTCGAAGAGCCCGTACCAGGTCGGCACGCCGGCCTGGTTGCTCGTCTGAACGTAGATGGTCTCGGTCGGATTGAGGTTGGTCAGGATGATGTTGAGCGGATAGGTCTGGATGACATCAGTGGGCACGTCGCGCCGCGTGTCTTCGGTGACGTCGCTGCCCGAACCCGAGCCATCGGTGGCGTCGTCGAGCGTGCCGGAGCCATCCTGCGCGGTCCCCGTGTCGGTAGTCGTCGTGTCTTCTTCGATGCGCTCCTCCTTGGCGCTGCAGGCGTTGAGCGAGGAGAGGAGCAGAAGGGCAGAGAGCAGGGCGTTCAGGCGCATCGAGGACCTCAAGCGGGGCGGTTAATCGAGGAGGTTCAGGTAGACGCTCACCCCTTCCGCATCAAGATCGGCGCGGAAGGTCTCGACTGCGGGCGCTGCGCCCGCCTCGCCGCCGAGCACCTCGCGGTAGTTCGCTCCCAGTGCGAGCGTCGCTGCCAGTCGCCCCATGTAGGCTGAGGCCAGCGACTGCGAAGCCGAGAGCAGCAGGCCGCTCCCCTGACCCGCCGTCACAGCAACATCGCTCACGCCGAAGCGGACGCCGTTCGGGTCGAACGACAGCGAAAGCGCGGCAGAGATATCGGCGCTGCCACAGTAGGAATCGGTCTTCCAGAGCTTCGCGGCGGTCGCCACGCCACCCGTCGGTGAACTGCGGAGCGACTCCAGCGTCACGCCAAGCGCCTCTACTGCGTCGCCGCTCGCCTGCGCTGTCGAACCGAGCGCCTCCTCGCTGCCGATCCGCTTCGCGAGCGCCTCGAGCAGCTCGAGCCGCACAACCACCCCCATCTCCGCCCCCTCCGGCAGCGTGCTCGGCAGCGTGGCCGCCAGTCCGGACGAGGTCGGAAGGTTGCTCTGCATCGCCAGCACAATGGTCCGCGACTCAGGTCGCACGATGGGGCCGCGCGCTGCAAGCTCCACCGCGCCTTCGCCCACCGTCCAGCTGCCGAACGAGGCCACCCGCGCATTCGCAAACCGGGTCCGCGTATACTGCGTCACAAGCGCCGCAGCGATCGGCTCCACGAGGTCGAGGTAGCTATCGAGCGCGGCATCTCCGACCGTGAGGTCGATCTGCAGGATGTCGCTCTCCTCAAAGCGGGCCAGCAGCGCGGAGCGCCGGTCGCCATCGGCTGCGATGCCGATCGGGAGCTGCGCCGTAAGCCGACCCGTACCGAAACTGGATGAGCTCCCGTTGATGCCGAGCCCGATCGAGAATGGCATGCTCGCGCTGATGCAGGCTGGGCAGCGGGCGTCGCCTCCGATGGCAAGCAGCGGCAGCGAGGGACGCACCGAGACCTCGAGCGACTGCCCGAGCAGCGAGGCCTCCTGGCTCAAGGTCGGGATCGCCGTATCTGCCAGCTTGGCAAACAGCTGGTTCACCGCCGTCTGGCTGAGGACCAGCGCCATCGGGAAGCTCGAGGAGCTGCTCGACACATCGCTCAGCAGCTGCCCGTTGGTCACCAGCCGCGTCTGGTAGGCAGTGTCGTAGCCGTCGCAGGGGAAGAAGCTGTTGAGCTCCTGGCAGCCCGTCAGACTCGTTGCAGCGGCAAGCGCTGTGAACAGGTGAAGCCAACCTCTCTTCATGACATCCTCCAATTGCGCTCAACACTACTCCTACGGCCCGGCGACGACAAACTTCACCGTAGCCCTCACCTTGCGGCGCGAACCCCCAGCGACTAGTTGCTCGCCACCTCACGCCGCCGCGCGCGGCCCTGCCCAAGAGCACCCCATGAGCACTTCCGTGTTGCCCTTCCACGCCCCCTTCATGAGCACCGGCCTCGCGCTCTTCTCCGGCGAGGCCTTCCGCGTCGCCAGCATGGACGCCACTGCCATCGCCTGGGGCCGCAAGGAGCTCGACCTCGCGCTGCACGAGATGCCCGGCCTCGAGTCCCTCCGCCAGGAGCACAGCGCCTCTAAGCCGCTCAAGGGCGCCCGCATCGTCGGCTCGCTCCACATGACCATCCAGACCGGCGTCCTCATCGAGACGCT
>JABMMX010000137.1 GCA_013205435.1 Deltaproteobacteria bacterium | reverse complement strand
TCCAGCTCCATGTTGTCGAGGAACTGGGCCCTCATGTCGCGGTCTGCAATGCCTCGGGTGTGCTCGATGAGGCGGTCCGCCAGCGTCGACTTTCCGTGGTCGATGTGCGCGATAATGGAGAAGTTACGGACCAACTCCTGAGGCATGACCTTCCCGACGGACGAACGAATGGAACTGGGCTGCCGATGAGACAATCAAGGCTGCCAGTTGCGCCCGAGTTGCTACGGGGAGTGCAGCGGGGTGTCAACCCATTGCGGCGCGTCGCGCTTGCCCGTGGCGCCCGATTGCGATAGCATATGCGGGTTCGTTGTACCCTGTGAGGACCTCATCATGCGCAACCCGATTTTGGCGTTCCTTTCGCTCTCGATGTTGGCGGCCTGCGGAGGCTCCGATCAGAGCCTGCGCGAGCGCGCCCAAGAGAAGCCCTCACCCCTCCTCGAGCCCATCTACACCGAAGACGGAATGAAGGGCGAGCGGTTCGATCTCAACCTCGACGGCACCGCCGACATCGTCAAGTGGCTCCGCTACCGCGACCGGTCCGGACAGCTCCTCGCAGACGCCCGTCTCAAGGAGCCGCGCGGCGAGTATGTCGAGGTCATCATGCGCAAAGAGATGGATACCAATCTCGACGGCAAGATGGATGTCATCCGCAACTACAACCGCCGCGGCGCACTCACGGGTGAGCAGGTCGACACCGAGTTCGACGGCGTCCTTGAGACCGAGGCCACTGTCGTCGACGGCAAGGTAACCCGCGTCACCATCGACCTCAACGCCGACGGAAAGCCCGAGTCAGTTCGCTACTATCGAAACGGCCAGCTCCAGCGCATCGAGCGCGACCCCAACGGCGACGGCGTCACCGATACCTGGTCGCACTTCGAGAACCAGGCGCTCACCCGCATCGGCGCCGACTACGATGGCGATGGCGGCGTAGACGACTGGAAGATTTTCCACCTCGTCGTGGCACCTGCCGGAACTGCCGCTACGACCGAGGCAGCACCCGTTCCAGCGCCAGCTCCGCTGGCCCCCGCAGCCGCGCCTCAAGCCACTCCGGCGCCCGCAGCCACTCCCGCAGCGCCCTAGCTCTTGCCGTTACGGCAACCCCGCTGCAAAGCAGGTTGCCAGCCCGCTATCGGCTGCTGAGCAGGCGCCGAATCAGCTGCTGCTGACGCGTCTTCTCGGAGCCGTCGCCCGAACCCTGCACGTGCACCAGCCAACGCTGGCCGCCACGCTCATCGCGCACCGCAGAGACCGTCGTCTTGAGCCCGCCATCCTGCAGCGAGCGGCTTGCCTCATTCGCCTCTTCCCAGGTGCGTGCGCCGGCGGCCACAATCTCGAAGCTGGGGGTCTGCGAAGCGGCCCGACCAACCTTCCGCAGCGAACTACCCGAAGCCGGCGCGCTGTTCGCCAGGAGCTCCTCGGCGCGTGCTGACGAAGATGGCGCAACGGCTGGCGCAGGCTTTACCGGAGCCTCTGTCGGCGCGACCGCAACCACCTCAGCCTTTGGCGCAGCAACTTCTGGCTCCTTCGCAGAGCCCTCGGGGTCGCCCGCAGCAGCAGCATCCGCGCCCGGCGCAAGCACCACCTGCACCGCCGCCGAACCCTCCCGCGCAACCCTCCGACCGCGGGCGTCGGGAATGCGATCGAAGGCGCTGAAGGTGTCGTCAGGAATCGCTCCCTGCGTCTCGTCATCCTGGGGCAAGCTGTCTGCCCTAACCGCGTCTGCAGAGGGCGCCGCCATCACCGAGTGACGACCGTAGGCAGTCCCTGCCGCAAAACCCACACCGGACATCATCACCGCAAACAGGATGTTCCAGAAGGAGAGGACCCCGTTGCCACTTGCTGCCGCCGTCTGCTTCTTTGCCATGCACGCTTCCGAACAATGAGAGAGCCCGAACCGCACGACGAGACCACCAATGAGGCAGCCTGCGACGAGCGCCGGCATTCGTTCCACATCGCCACGGCAGGGTCAAAAAATCGACGGCGAAATCACCGCTCGCGGAGCGCCGGATGCATGCCAAGAACACGAAGCTGCGGCCCCTCGCGAAGCTCCATCAAATCGCCCATCCCGAAGGGAATCTGCAGGTAGGGGCCGTCCACGTAGAGGCTCCCCTCCGGCATGCGGCTCCGCACCACCAGACCCTCGCGAATATGCCGCACGCCACGCAAAAGTTCGTACCGACCCTGACGCGGCCCGTAGGGCTCTCGCACCGCATACTGAATCAGCGCACCCTCGAGCGGCATGACCGTGCCGCCCGCAGATCGCACGCCGCCTGTCGAACCCGCGGGCGTACTGATCCAGATGCCGCTCGACGCCTGAATCTCCGTGCGCGAACCGGCCGTCAGAACATAGCGCGACATCGCTGCAGGGTTGGGGCTGCTCACCAGGATGTCGTTCAGGCAGGGAAAGGGAAAGGCGATGCCGTTCACCGTGATGGCGATACGGTGCAGCTGCGTGCGGGTCGAACGCCCTTCGTGAACCTCCGCGAGCACTTCGGCAAACCCATCCTTGTCGCAGGCGCAGAAGTAGCCCACCGATGTCTCGGGGTCGCTGTTCACTGCCAAGAGCGGCGTATCGCGCAACCAGTGCGACGCATCGAGTACTGTGCCGTCTCCGCCAACCACCACCACGAGGTCGGTGTCGTGATGGGGACCTGTAAAGTCGGCACGAGAAAGCACCTCCACCTTGGCTGAGGTCGCATCAAGCGCCTCTACCACCTGGCTTAGGGCTGCCCGCTGCCGCCGCGTGCTCGAGATGAGCGCGGCAAGCGCGTCGGGATCTCGCTCCCGAAGGTCGGAGAGCGCATGATCGCTGCTGGCCTCGATGACCTCCAGCTTGGGCGTTTTGGCGACGACGATGACCTTCATTGCGCCCTCTCCTGCTCCGCGCCAAACCAGTGGCGAATCACCTTCTCTGACGGCTTACCTCTGGGTGTGTAGCCGTTATCTCCGCCACCGCCATCTCCAAACCAGTTCCAGATGTAGAGCCCGCCCAGCTCGGGCACCTCCGACCATGCCAGATAGAGCGCCCGATAGAGCCGCTCCTGCGCCGCCAAGTCCACCTTGCCGGCCCGCGTGTAGTCCCAGGGATGGCGCGCTGCGATCGACTGCGACGTATAGCCGACCTCCGTCAGCACCACCGGCCGCTCCACCTGCGCAGAGAGACGGCGAAGGTCGGCAACAATGGGCTGCCAGGCCGAGACCAGCGCAGGGACCGCAGGTGTCTCGATGCCGCTTCGGACGAGCTCGTAGTAACCGGTCACACCCACCGCATCCAGCTCACGCCAGAAGGGCACGCTGTCATAGTCGTCCCAGTTCGCGCTGTAGAGCAGCCGCCCGCCGTAGACCGCCCGAACCTCGCCGATCATCGCGCGCCAACGCTCACCATCTACCTGCATCGAGCCCAGCTCACTGCCAACCGAGAGCTGTTCCGCGCCGCAGGCGGCGGCAAGTGTCGCATAGTGAAGCAGGAAGCCGCGGTAGCTCGCATACCAGAGGTCGCGGTCGCTCGGAGCCAGTTTGCCGCGCCACTCGCCCGGCCCGCGCCGCTCGATCATGATGATGGGAAAGAGCAACACCTTGAGCCCCATCTTGTGGGCTGCCGCGATCGCTCGGCGCACCCCCTCGTCGGGCGGCGTCTCACCGGCGCGGGGGGCCAGCTCCGTCGCACGGATGTCGGTTTGCGACCAGGAGACCACCAGTGAGACGGTGTCGGCACCGGTCCGCGCAATCTCCCACAGATAGCCCTCGTAGCTCGCCTCGGGGTCCTGAAAGTGCAGGCCGAGCGCAACCCCTTGCGCAACCTCGGGCCGCAGGGGAGGCGCGGGCAGCATTGGCACAGCGGCCTGCAACGTCGGCGCCTTCAGGCAGGCAGCGACGGCCAGACAGAGCAACAGCAGCCGGACCATGGCCGGCGCGGATGGCTTCATCGATCGCTCGGCGCAGCAGTTGGCGGAGCCCCCACGACAAGCCCGACCACACGATTGCCGTTCCGCTTGAGTCCGCTGAGCCTGAAGCCCTCTTGGGCCGTGTTCACAAGCCCCTCAAGCGCTCGCGTGATGCGGAGGTCGGGCGTCTCTTCATCGAGTTCCAGGTGCAGGCAGACCGTGCCCTCCGTTGCCCATACCTCTCCAAAGTCGATGATTCCTTTGTCGAGCTCCCGAAGCCGGCGCAGGAAGGCAACATAGGCACTCGCAGGGCCCTTGACCTCCACCACCAGATCATCTTCGCCCACCGCAAGGCTCGGCGGAGCCGCCGACGGAGCGGCTGGCTGCGACCGCCGCACTTCCAGTTCGAGCAGCGCGCCGGCCTGTTTTGAGGCCTCCTCCAGCGTCTGCCCGAAGCCCGTCACCGCGACCTGATAGCTGCCGGCCGTCGACTGATCGGCTGCCACAACCCAGCTGCCCTCCAGCCGCGCCCGCACGGCCTGCAGCCCCACGAAGGAGACGCCCTCGGCCACCTCCCACTGCACATGGCCAACCAGCGCGTGGGTAGCTCCATAGACGCCGGCCAAAGCACGGCCGTTGTTCACGCTCAGATCGTGACGAAGAAAGACCTTGCTCAGCTGCGCCGACAGCTGCACCCCTTCCGGGTTGCGCCACCGCCCGCCGACCGGCGCGCTCCCGTCGCGCATCGCCTCGTCGGCCGGAGAAGCGGGGTCGCCAACCCACCACGAGCTCTTGCTGCCGTCGAGATTCCAAGAGGTCACCAGCGACAGTGTATCGCCCCAGGCAGCGCAAGGAGCGCCGCTCAGCATGACCACGCCGACCACAGCGCCAAAGGCTCCTCTCCACGCTCCGAATCGGTTGCCCATCCACACACTCCGAAATGGCCTCTCGAACCCGTTGGCTACCACATTTGCTCACCATTTTGCTACCGGAACTCACGCTGCATTGGACAAGTCGCGCTCGGCTGTCGTAGAGCGACCGCAACCTGCTGACTTGGAGTTCGCTCGATGTCTCCCTCTCGCCTCGCCGCCTCTGCCCTGCTCCTGCTCCTCACCTCTGCTGGCCCAGTGCCGCTCCAGGCAGCCATGCCGGGGGCAGCCGCTATCGACGCCGCCAGCACCAACAAGGTCACCCTGCGCTACAAGTTCGCCAAGGGACAGACGCTCCAGTTCAACACCACCGCGCGCCAGACCATCTCGGCCGTCGGAAGCAGCACCAGCCTATCCGAGAGCCGCGTCTCGCTCCCCAGCCTCTTCGAGGTGCAGGAGGTGACCGCAACGGGCGGTGCCGAGATGACCCTCGCCATCCGTTCTCCCAGCATCTCTCTCACCAGCAACGGCCGACCGGTCGACGTCAGCAACCTCGTGAAGAGCATCTCGGCATCGCAGGCGCAGCGCACACTGCTCGCCGAGGGGACCATCGTGAATCCGACGCCCGTCGGCGAGCGCGACGCGACAACCAGCGACGCTGCTGCCTTCGTCAACGACCTGCTTGCGATGCAGTGGCCCGAGTTCCCAAGCCAGCCCATGAGCATCGGCACCCAGTGGCTCCAGACCATCCCCATGGCCGTGACCGACGACACCGGACGGGTCGATGCAACCGCCAACCTGCGTTACACGCTCAAGGGCTTCCAAAAGTCGAACCGGAACATCGCCGTCATCGGTGTTACCTACGAGACCGCGGCCAACGGCAGCGTCCCCACGCCGGGCAGCAACAGCACCAGCGCGCTTATCAGCCGAGGCCGCGGCGAAGGGTTCCTCCTCTTCGACATGCAGGCCGGTCTCGTTACCGAGACCGAGTATCGGCTCGGCATCGTCAATGTGGTGGTGAACCCTATGGGCGCGCGAACCACCCTGACGGTCGAGTCAACCGCCCGCACGACCCGCACCCGCTGAAGCACCGAGTCCGGCCCTCAGCGCTCTCAGCTCATCAGAGCTTGAAGGGGTAGGTAATCGGGAGCGCCGCGCCCTCGAAGGCCTTGAACTTCATTCCAGCTACGACAGCTGCAGCACAGGCGCCTGGAGCGCCATCAGGCGACGACGCGCCGCTGACCGAACCAGATGGATCGATGGAGAAGGAGACCTTCACCGTGGTGCCGGCCGTTTCGGGCGTCTTGCAGCGCGCGATGCGGCTCCCGTACCGGGCGATGGTCGAGCGGACCTCATCCTTGGAGAGCGTGGTCTTGGGCGCAGCAGCAGGCGCAGCGGCCGGCGCGGGGGGCGCGGCCGGAGCAGGTGCCGCAGCAGGGTTTCCGCCACCGCGAAGGCTGTCGAGAACACCAGCAACGGCCCTGTCGGTCTTGCGGGGTGCGGCGGGGGCCGCAGGTGCGGCGGGCGCCGCCTCAGGGGCAGGAACGGCTGCAGGCGCAGGTGCTGCGGGAGCATTGGCGGCGGCAGGAGCGACGCGATCGGCGATGCGGCCAGCCGGGGGCGCTACGAGCGGAGCTTCGGGTGCAACCGCCGCAACTGCGATGCCAGACCCAGAGCCAGCCTCTGCGACAGGTGCAGCGGGGGCCTCGGGCGCTGGTGCGACCGCAACCTCAGCAGCCGGGGCCGAGGGCTCGACCGCCACCGTTGGGGGCACTGCAGGCGCTTCCACAACCGGCGCGGGGCGGGTAGCGACCACCACGACAGTTGCTGCGAGCCCAACAACCGCGATACCGGCGACAACCGCGCCGGCGAGAAGGCCTGTGTTCTTCTTGCGAGGAGCCAGCGGAATGACAGGCGCGGCCATGCTCGCAACAGGCGCCCGACCACCCTGCGCAGGCGCAGCGGCGCTCGCAAGAACCCGAATGTCGATGAGACCCGAAGCATCGTTTGCAGCGGCACCAGCCTTCACGGCCGGCGTAGACTGCGTGAGTGTGGCTAGGCTGAACAGGACGGAGTCTTCGCTCCGCTCGGCCACCATCTTGTTGGAGCCCGTGAAATGGGCTTGCGGCGCCGTGGCAAAGAAGTCGGCGAACACGGGAGCGGCTGCGGATACAGGCTTGGTGCTAGGCGCCTCGGTGCGCAGAAAGGCGTCTACGATAGGCTCATGCGCCGAGCCCGTGGCGAGAGCCTCGGCGATGACGCTGTCACCAAGCAGGACCGGCCCAACGGCCTCGCTCTCCACGGGCGGCGCCGTGAAGCCATCGTTGACCGCAGCCTCAATGTCGCTGCTGACGACAGCAACAAAGGCGCCGCTCGGCGGGGGTGCGGGAGGCTCTTCGAACGAACTGAAGACTGCCGTGCCGCCAGCGAAGGGACGCTCGTCGAGCTCCGTCACATCGGCCAGCCGGAGCCAATCTTCCATGCCTTCGCGCCAGACCAGCGTATCTTGGTCAACCTGACCGCCGGCGAGCAGCCCGAAGAGCTCCTCCCGGGTAAGAGGCCCAGTCTGCTCGCCATCAACGGCTGCAAACCACTGTGCCCCTGAAGAAGCCGATGCCGCATCAGGTTCAGCGGCCGGTGGCAACGCTGCGCTCGTACCGGTGTCGGCAGAGAACACGATGGTATGACCACACTTCTTGCAGCGAACCTTGTTCTGCTTCGCCTTCAGTTTGTGATCTGGAATCGTGTATTTTGCGCTACATGCGTCGCAAACAATCTTCATGTGAACCGCTCTCAATGGGGGCCAGAGCCCTCTTACCACTGACCATCAACAGGCCTGCAGCCGTTGCTGCAGAGACATCGAACGGCGACGCGGAAGATTCGGTCTACCGCCCCGCCAAATGCCTCTTACTTCAGCCCCTCTTCCTGAGAGGCCTTCTCGATGTCGGGGAGGAAGGAGCGACGCAGGCTCAGAAGGCTCTGGAACCGGGCGCGACCGCGCTCCGTGTTGAACATCCCCTGTGGCTTCTGCAGTTCGCCATCGATCAGCATTTCGCCAAAATCGATGAACTTGGTCTGAGGCTCGTCGGCATCCTGTGCCATGGCGACAACAGGGAGCAACAACGTCGAAAAGAGAACAAGTGCGGCGAGTTTCTTCATCTGCAACCTCTGGAAGTTCCGTCTCTACCTAGCAGCAACCTTCGGCCACTGCTCACCATTCCATACTAAGGCGTCTCGCCACTGCCGGCAGCGGGCGCAATCCCCGAACCCTCGGCTCCGGAACCCTCTTCAGCAGACGGCTCCTCCGGCGTCTCCTCCTCGGGCTCCTCCGGGGCAATCAGCTTGTCGAAGGCCTTGAGGTCGGCCGGCGTCTGCGGGGTCGTGGTCGCCGCCATCTGGATGAGCGCCTTGACCGAGCTGCAGATTTTGTCTGCACGCTGGTCGCAGGTGGCCTCAGAGCTACCGCGCTGCTCGAGGTTCTTCGTGAACCAGCCAATGGCCGCCTTCTGATCGTTCATGTCGCGGAAGGCGATATCGCCGAGCTTCTCCGTCAGCGACGGCTCCTGCTCGAAGGCCTCCTGCGCTGCCTGATAGGCTGCATAGGCCGCCTCGACCTTACCCTCGCCATAGGTGCAGGCCGCAAAGCCGACCATGCCGCTCATGTCGCGGGGCCGGAGCGCCAGACCGTCGCCAAATGCCACGCAGGCATCCTCAAAGTTGGCGTAGTCGAGGTAGATAGCACCCAGGTTCAGGCTCGCTGCAGCGTTCGACGGGTTGTTTGCAACCGCCTTCTTGAAGAAGGACTCCGCTGCGTCTGCCTGGCCTTCGGCAATCGCCACCACACCAAGCTCGTTCTGGACGTCGCTAAGCTGTTTGGCGAGGCGATCGGCCTTCTGCTCGTTGAAGGCCTTGAGCTTGGCTGCATCGGCCTCGCTCAACTCCTTGTATTGCTCTTCGTCGTCGATGGCCGCCTGACGACCTGCGATCTCGCCGATGCACTTCTCCCACAGGTAGCGGGCCATCGGCATGTTGTTTTCTTTCTTGTAGATCAGCGCCAGAACACCCAGCGCGCCGGGCTCGTTCTGATCCATCTCCAGCAGTTCGCCAATGAAGAGGCGAGCCTGCGTAAAGTCGCCCTGCTGCGCGTAGACTGCAGCGAGGTTCGCCTTGGCGTCGGCATCCTTCGGGTCTTCCGTCAGCACCTTCGCGAAGGCGTCAGCCGCGTCGGCCGTCCGTCCACCAAGCGCAAGCGCCTTGCCGAGACTCATCTGCAGCAACCGGTGCTCGTTCACAGGCCAGCCGCGCGCCATCAGCTCCTCGACGAGGCGCTCCTCGCGACGGAAGGTGTCGACCGCTGCGCTGTACTGACCGAGGTCCATCTGCACGAGGCCGAGGTTATCGAGGGCCTCCCAGAAGTCAGGGTCGGCCGCGACCGCCGCCTCAAAGTCCGCCTGTGCGCCCACATAGTCCTTGGGC
>JABMMX010000136.1 GCA_013205435.1 Deltaproteobacteria bacterium | reverse complement strand
GCTCCACCTTGATGTCGGCCTGCTTGACCGTGCCAACGAGCCCCTCCAACTGGCGGGCATACTCCGACCAGTTCTCGTCCCGCGCGTAGAGCAGTTCGAGCCGCTCCCACTGCTGGAGTTCAATGGCGCCCTTGCGGATGGCCTCCCGTGCTCGCGCATTGGCCGGCTCCACCGTGAGGAGCTCCTCGTAGACCTCAAGCGCACGCTCGGTCTGCCCGAGACGATCACCCAGAAGCTGCGCCAGCTTGAGCAGCGCCAGCGCCTTCGGGGCGGCCTCCATCGTCGCCGCAGCCTTCCGCTCCACAATCTCCGCAAGACGGGCAAAGTTCTTCTCCCGCTCGTAACCCTGCTCGAGCGCCGACAGCGCCTGAAGGTCGTTCGCGTCGCAGTCGAGCACCTCGCCCCAGAGCGCAACCGCAAGCTCCGGCTTCCGCGCCTTGGTCGCAGCGACATCGGCCGCATCGCGCAGATACTTGATGCGCTCATCGTTCCCGAAGGCCCGTTCGGCGAGCATCCGCTTGATCGCAATGAGCTTCTCCCACTCACGACGCTTGTCATAGAGGTCTTCAAGGGAGGCAATGGCGCCGTCGTCCGACTCGTCCAACTCGCGAATCTGCTCGAACAGCTTGATGGCCTCAGCCTGGTTCGAGAACCGGACCAGGTAGAGCTGCGCAAGCTCACGCATCGCCATGATGCGGTCGGAATCGCTATCCAACGCCGCGATCCGCTTGCGGCGCACATCGATGAGATCGGGCCAGCGACCCAGCGACTCCAGCCGGCCGCCGAGCTCGTCGAGGAGCGAAAGGTCGGTCGGGTGAAGCTGCGCGAGCGCCTGGTAGGTCGTCACGACCAGCATGTCCTGCTTGAGCTCATCGCGGTAGATGCGCAGCAGCTCACGCAGCATCGAACTCCGCCACGACGACTCGCGCTGCGCCTCGTCTGCATGCTGCTTCAGCAGCTCTGCGAGCGGCTGCCACTTCTCGCTGCGACGATAGACCGCCTTCGCGAGCTCACGCGCGCTGGCGTCCGCCTTGTTGGCCTTGAGCACGCGGCGGAGCGAGTCTGCCACCTTGTCTTCGGCGTGGAAGCCAAGCGCGAGGTAGGCGAGTTCACGGTAGGATTCTGCCTCAGCGGCCGCGCCAAAGCCCGACAGCCGCTCCATGAAGGTCGTCTGCGCCTTGCGCCAGTTCCCCTTCACAACGGCGTCGATAACCTCTGCGTCACGCTGCGCGGCAGCACCCGCACGACTCGCAATCTCCGCCGCACCGGCACGGTCGCCAAGCGCATTGAAGCGGGCCACATAGAGCGCGCCAGCCCAGCCACCATCGGGCTCGGAGCTGTCGGCGTCAGCGAGCTGCATCTCCAGCTCTGACCACGCATTTCGGCGGCAATAAAGCGGCGCAAGAAGCTGCCGCGCGAGGCCGAACTTGTCGTCCGAAAGGCTTAGCAGATCCCAGGCTTCACGCGCCAGCGCATCGTCGCCCGCGCCATCGCGCGCCAAAAGGTCAACGATACGCGAACCAAGCCGCGTCGCACCCTCGGCGCTGCCGTAGGCAATCTCGCGCAGGTCATCGATGTAGGCCGTGATGCCATCCCACCCGAGCGGGAAAAAACGGGCCGCGTCGAGAGGGCCGGCGACCGTTGCCGGCGCACCAAACGAAGGCGCTGCCGCCACAGGAGCCACAACCGGAGCTGCTACAACCGGAGCCGCCACAACAGGTGCCGCAACAGGTGCCGCAACAGGTGCCGCGACCGCAGGAGCCGCTGGCGGCTTCGGGGCGGGTGCAACCAGCGATGGCGCAATGGGAGCCGCCGCAACAGGTGCTGCCGCCGGCTCGGGAAGCGCTGTCAGCACCGCGGTGCCTCCGGCCCCCAGATCGGCCGGCAACTTGGCCGAAAGCATGAGCGCAGCCGCGCAGCTCGCATCGATCGCCAGCGCCTCCGCAACCTTCACGCGCGCAGCAGACGGATTACCCAGATGGGCAAACTGAACCTCCGCCACCTCGGCGATCAACGCAGCCTTTGCAGCTGCCGAACCAGCGAGTTTCGCCTCAGCGCCGAGGAAGGTCGCGACCTTCTCCCAGTTCCCGGCAGCCGCAAAAAGCAGCCGGCCGCGGCGGAAGGCCTCCGCATGCGTCGGGTCGAGTTCCGCCGCCCGCTTGAAGGCCGCGATCGCAGACTTGTGGTCCTGCTTGTGCGTCTCAAAAACAACGCCCTGCGCAACAACGAGCCGGCTCTTCGCGCCGGCAGATGCAATCGCTGCCTCCGCATCTTCTAGCGCGCCCAGCACGACATCCCAGTCGTCCGAACTCTCCACGCTCGCAACCACAGCCGCTGCAAAGGCTGCGGCATCGGACGACCGCGTCAGCGCCTCGTTCAGAAGCGCGTCTGCAGTCGCCGAATCATCCAACCCCAGCCGCGCGATGTAGGCCGACCGCGCGAGCAGCCGTGCAGAGGCCGCGCCGTCTGAGAGGCGCCGCGCGTGAACGGGAACCTCACGGACCACCGTCTCCCAGTCGCCCTCGCTGCTCCAAGCCAGATCCAGTTCATCTATCAGTTCCACCTGCTGAGGGCGGGCGGCAAGGTCGGCGAGCAACTTGGCAATCTGGTTCGACATCATCTTCACTTGGGCGAGGAAACAGGGTCTGCAGACCCCAGTCTCATACTATCTGAAATCGGATAACGCAGCCTCTCGGTGCGTCAGTTCTGCTTGAGCAGCTCAAGCCGTGCAATGCGATCGCGCGTCGCCGCACAACGCGCGGCCTCCGTGGCGGCCTTACAGCTCGTCTGCGCGCGCGCAAGCGCAGCAACAGCGTACCGGCGCGCCTCCTGATCCCCCGTTGCGTCAAAGCGCCGGCCGTAGGCAACGCCCAGATTGTAAGGTGTGCTGGGGCTGGTATCGCCCGCTTCAAACCCCTTCTTCAGCAGGTCGATCGCCCGGTCGGTGTCACCCGACGAGAGCGCTGCGTAACCAGCGGCAGCCATCAGCGCGGGCGAGCTGCTGTTGTTCGCAAGCCCGTTGTCGAACACCGCTTTCGAGTCAGCGAAACGACCGTACCGCGCATAGAGCGAACCGAGAGAGACATAGGCCTGCGCCAGGTAGCCGTCGGCAACGATGGCAGCGTTGTAACGCGACGCCGCCTCGAGCGGCTTGTCGGCGGCCTCCATCAGCCGCCCCAGGTGCAGGAGAGAGAGAGCGTGGCCTGCGTTGATCTTCAGCGCCTCGCCAAAGGCCGCCTCGGCCCGCTCGGACTTGCCGAGATCCTGAAGCGCCACACCCAAGTAGTAGTGCGCAGAAACATCGGTCGGCAGCAGTTTCGTGGCGCGCTCGAGCGAACCCACAGCCTCCGATGGGTTGCGATAGTGTTGAAGCTGAAGCACGCCGCGGTTGAGGTGCGCCTCGCCACACTCGGGGCAGATGTTTGCTGCTTCGCTGAACAGCTTCTCTGCCTCGAACTCACCGTTCTCGGCGGCAACTGCGAGCCCCTTCTCCACCAACTGAAGGGCCTCGGCACGCTTCGCATCGCACCCGCCAAAAAAGGGAGCGGACAGACAGACCAGAAGCAAACACCAACCAAACTGCATGGAGCGCTCTCCCGAAGAAGCCTGCACCGACGAGCGCGGCACATTCGAACACAACGCTCACTCTACCCGCTGCCAAACCATCGGCAAGCGGGGAGTGCCATTTTCCCCAGCATCCACCGCATCTCCGGCCTGCGCCGCAGACAGCGCCAACTAACCGCCAGAGGTGAAGATCCACGGGTAGGAGACGCGTACCGTTCCTCCTCCCTTCGGCTCAGGAAAGCGCCACTGCTTTACGCGGCGCTGGACACAGGCGTGTACCGCATCGTTCTTCATGGTCGACGCCTTCAGCTTCGTTCCGCCCACAGCGCCATCAGGCCCGATGACGAACTCCACGTCGATACGCCCCTGGAGGTCCGGTACCTTCTGAAGCTCCGTCTCGTAGCAGGCCACGATCTCGCGCCGATGCTCGGCGATGACGCGACGAACGATGTCCATGTCGAGCGCCCCCGTCAGCGTGAACGGCTGCGACGAAACCACCGGCGTGCGCACCTTGCGGCCCGACACCTCGCGGAGATTTCCGCCGACATTGCTACCGCCCGAACGACCAACGCCGATCGCGCCACCGCCAACGCCCGTCGACAGCCGGCCGCCGCCACCTTGGAGGCCGCCGCCAAACTTACCCAGACCGCCCTGCCCGTAGCTCTGGCCCAGGCCCGTGTCGCTCACGCCACCAATCGCCTCAAGCTCCGCCACACCTGCCGCTGCATCGCCACCAAAGACATTCGATGGACCGAGCTGGTTCAGCACATCAACTGCGCCGCGGTTCATAGCCTCGTCGCGCGCCTCAGCACGGGCGAGCTCCGTCACCTCCTCCGGCTTATCCTTCGGCTTGTCCTCGGGCTTGCTCTTATCAGCCTTCTCAGCACCCTTGTCGGCCTTCTCGTCGGCCTCCTGCTTCTCCTTCAGCCACTCAGGCTTCTCCTCGGGCTTCTTTTCCTCAGGCTTCACGAGAAGCATCTGCACGTAGCGATTCAGCTGCGCCTCACGCTCCATGGCGAGCTCGCCGACCTCTGGGGGCATCAGCAGCGACACGAGGATAAGCCCACCCTGAATGAGCGTCGACACCGCCAGCGCAAGACCTGCTGCACGCCAGTCGCGCTTGATCGGGAAGACGAACTTGGGAATCTCGCTCCGGCGCAAGAAGAAGACCAGCTCCCCCATCACGAGCCGGGCGCGCGTCTCACCCGTCAGCGCCAACTTCCAGACTGCTCCCGCCTGCGTCGCACGGCCCGACGCCATCGCCTCGGCAGGCGTGAAGTGGCTATCGCCAACCCAGATCTCGCCCTCCATCCCCTCGCGGAGAAGAAGAACCGGCTCGCCGTTCGACACCTCCAGCAACACAATCTCGCCGCCCGGGATCAGGTCCAACTCAATCTGGAACTGGCAATCAGCGCCCGAACCGACCTTCAGCGTCGTCGGCAGCTGGTACAGGTCGTCTACGATCACAAGGTCGCGGAACAGCATCGCCGCTTCGACCGAACCATCCGACTTCTCAGCACGGCGCAGGAAGCGGCGCGTGTAAATCTCGTCGTCCGTCTCCACTACAACCGTCTCTGAGCCGCCGCCTGCGCCACCGGCGCCGCTCCGCTCACCCACCTCGTGGAAGCGAATGACAAGCTCGTAGCCGCCCACGCCAATCCGGTCGCCATGCGAAAGCTTCTGCTTGTTCACACGTTGACCCGCTACCGTCGTGCCCTTCCCGGAGCCGAGGTCGATGACGAACACGTCGTCACCCGTAACCTCCACCACGGCATGCACGCGGCTCACATTCGCGTCATCTAGGAAGATGTGGGACTTGGCATGGCTGCCAATCTTCACAACGTCCTGCTCTAACCGCTCCGTGCGCTCGTGGGCGCCATCGCGATAGATCTCAAAAATCAACAGTCTCGATTCAGACATCGTTCATCCTCAGGTTCGAACGCCCGCTCTCGCCGAACACGCTCAGAAGCGCTCTACCGACTGCACCATCTCCGTCACAAAATCCTTCCGGATCTTGATCAAGCTCGACTCCTTGCCACGACGAAGACCGGTCACTGTCTCCTGGTCCGGACGGACCAAGGTACCGGTGACAACGTCCTCTTCGAAGTTGAAATTGGTCTCCTTCTGCGTCTCTTGGGCCGAGGCCGAAGAGGCAAGCAGGAGAAGTCCAGCAACCATGCTCAAAGTGATCTTTTGATTCATTGTTCACTCCCTTCGTCGGACTGCCGCGTTACCTTGACACCCACGTTTGCTCAAAGTTCCTGACTAGGCTCCCGAACCTTCCGGAGCCGGCTCGGCTGCCGGTGCGGGCTCGGCTGCTGGTGCGGGCTCAGCCGCCGGCGCGGGCTCAACCGCCGGTGCGGGCTCGGCCGCCGGTGCGGGCTCGGCCGCCGGTGCGGGCTCGGCTGCCGGTGCGGGCTCGGCCGCCGGTGCAGGCTCGATGCCTTCGAGCATCTCGGGCATAGCCTCCGGCTCCGGCTCAGGGTCACCGGCACCAAACTCAATGAGGGTCTTGAGCGCGACGATGCGCTTGTCCACATCCTCCATCCGCTCGAACCGGCTCTTGCCGACCGCCGCCTTCAACTGCTCGAAGGTCGCGACCGCCTTCGGGTAGTCGCCGCTGAACTCCTGCTGAAGGATTGCCAGGTTGTAGAGCGTCGCAAAGTCGTTCGGGTTCTGCGCGAGAAGCTGGTTGTACTGCGCCTCGGCGCCGGCGCCGTCGTCGAGCCCGCGAAGCGCAACCCCGTAGGAGCGGCGTGCATCGCGGTCATTCTCACGCTTGGCGAGAACCGCTTCGAACGACCGCTTGGCGACCTCAAAATCGCGGAAGTTCAGCGCCATCGCACCGATGTTCATGTGGGCATCCACATAGTCCGGATCGCGCTTCACGGCTGCTAGGAACTCTCGGTAGGCCGTGATCACATCTTTTTGCGCAAGCGCAATCAGACCGAGCCGGTTGTGGAGCGTCGCCGCGTCCGAGCCGAGCTGAATCGCGTTCTCACAGACGACCCGCGCCAGCTCAATGCGGCCTAGGTCGAAGTAAATGCGCGCCAGGTTGGCGTAGGCGTCGGCGCTCAGCGACTCGCCGGCAAGTGCAAACCGAAGGAAGACGATCGCCTCCTGCGCCGACTTCGCATCGCGCTTGCCAGCTGCGAGCAGCTTCTGCCGCTGCAGAATCGCAAGGTTGATGTTGCAGCCCGTCTCGTTCTCGCGCGACGTGATGCAGTCGCGGAAGACCCGCTCGGCGCCGACCGTATCGCCCTCTTTGAGCTTGATGTAGCCCTCGTAGGCCTTGCCCCGCATAAACTGCGCGTCGATGGTCTGCGCACGCGTGAAGGCGTCCGAAGCGGCTGTGGTGTCGCCCTGCTCAGCAAGGACCAAACCGAGGTTGAACCAGGTGTTTGGATCGTCCGCGTCCAACGCTACGGCCGTGCGGAGTGCCGCCTCTGCCCGCTTCAGACGGCCCTCGTCGGCCTTGTCGGCATAGGCGTCAAAAGCAGCCTGCCTTGTGGCCTTGAGGGTCTCAACCCGCTCCGCCTCGATCTCTTCGGGCGTCTTCACACGCTCGACCACTACGGGACCCGTCTCCTGCGCCCGCTCCACCTGCACCTGTTGGGGTGCGCCGCAGGCAGCTAGCAGCAGCAACGAAACTCCGGTCGCAAGACGCATCATCTTCTTGATTGCTCTGGCCTGCTTCACGGCTGACCTCCTTCGCTGGGGGTTGCTGCGGGCGCAGCCTCAGGGGCCGCAGGCGCCGCCGCTGGCGTGGCGGAGGGCGTTGCATCGGCGCCCGTCCCGTCACCGCCGAGCATCCCGGCCTTCTTCTGTTCACTCGGATCCACATAACCGGGCGCATAGAACCCGACGCTGTCGTAGCCGGGCGACACACGAAGCTCTGCCAACGACTTGAAGGTCGGGTCGAGCTCCTGAAGCAGCTTCGCCGCCTGCTCACTGTAGTCGTTGAACCAGCCCGTCCGACGCGCGACCTCGATCGCTCCCGCGAACCACTGCTTGGCCTGCTGCTTGAGCTCCAACGCTTGGCCCTCGAGCACCGAGCGGTACTCCTCCTCCACCAGCGGCGGGAGTCCCTCGGGGATGGGGGTGTCGATAACCCGCTTGTAGAAGTCCATGTACATCTGACCCGTCCGCGTCGACGAAGCGATCATCCAGCCCGGACGCTTGAACAGGCGAACCTTGTCGAACTCCTGGCGCGCCTGCGTTCCCACATCGGCCTTCAGGCGCAGCGCGGCCTTCACATCCGTCTCCGAGCCCTTCATCTCAATCGCTTCGTACTTCTTGAAGATCTGCTCCGCGAGCGTGAACTGCGCCTTCGACGCTGCATCGAGCGCCGCAGGCGTGAGCGTCTCACGCACCGCAGGCTCCAACCGCTCCACCGCCACGAGGGCCTCCATGAAGAGCGCGATTGCCTTCGCGGGCGGGGCCATTTCAGCCATCTTCACGCGGGCCTCAATCGCACGGCTTGGCGATACATCACCGTCCTCGCGCACGAAGCGCTCGAGCGACGCCGTCGCCTCTGCCTTCTTGCCCTGCTCAATCTGAATCATGGCAATCTGATAGTCGGCTTCGGCGATGCCCTCCCGATCCTTCGCCTTGCTGCGGTCAGAGACCTTGATGAAGGATTTGAGGTTGGCGATGGCCTTGTCGTACTGCCCGAGTCCCTGCCGGAACTGGTAGGCGTTCGCCGAGGCGTTCACCACCTGCGTCCCCTTGGGGTTGTTCCGAGTATACTGCTCGTAGAGGTCGGCCGCCTTATCGTACATGGCGATGCGGTGGTAGGTCTGCGCAAGCCCGAAGGTGGTGTCGGGCACAAGCTCCGAGTCGGGGCGGAACTCGATGATCTGTTCGTAGAGCGAGATGGAGAAGTCGAGCTTGTAGATCTTCTCATACGAGACCGCTGCGTTGAACAGCGCCTTGTCGAGCAGCTTGGACTCAAAGTGGTTCTGCGCGAAGTCGACGAAGCAGAGTCCCGAATCCTCAAACTTCTTGGCCTGCTGCAGGTCGCGGCACTCCTTGAAGTTCACCTGCTCACCCAGTTCACGGAGCTTCGGCGCAAGCTTGCCCTGACCCACGGGGGCCGTCGCAAGGCGTCCAATCCACTCCTTCATCTCCGGGAAGCGACGCTGCAGCGCAAGGCTATCAAGCAGCAGCTCCGCAGAGACCTGCGCACGCCCCGGCTCTGCCGCGTAGAGGTCAAGCGCAAGACGCCCGAACTTGGGGACCGCCGCGTCCAGATGGTCGTAGTCATAGAGCGTGTAGGCCACCGCATACTCAATCTCGGCCGTCTCCGCAGAGACCTCCGGACCAGTCTTGAGGTAACGCTCACAGGCCGACAGCATGCTGACGAAGGCGGTCGAGATCTCGCGCTTCTCAGGGATGGGAGGCAGTTCGCCCGTGGGGCTGTTGCTGTTGCTCGCCGTCGCCTGAACCGAACCCTTCATGTCGACCAGGTTCGTTTGCGCCAGACAGGAGGCGTAGGTCGCCTCCTGATCGTAGCGCCCCTTCGCCTCGCCCGTCACGCCGCCACTCAGCGTCAGTGCCTTCTCATAGGCCACCGCCGCCTCAGACCAGTGCTTGAGTCGGTACTGCAGTTCGCCTGCATAGAACCAGATGTCGTAGGAGCCGGCCTGTTCGCCGAACAGCGCGAGGTACTTCTCATAGAGGCTGCCGGCGAGCTGGTAGAGCTGCTCGTTGTTCGTTGTCTGCGCGTCGTTATGGTAGGTCGTGCTGAACTGACGGAGCAGCAGCTCCACCTCTTCGCGCGCCCGCTGAAGGTCGCCCGGGTCAGCGACCGGGAAGGTCATCGCGCGCGACAGCGTCTCGGTAAGGTCGTTGAGCGACTTCACGATGTCGGCGCGGCTGCCGTCGGGCCGCGTGTTGCGCACAATCTCGCGCTGGTAGCCCACGATGGCAAAGTCGTTCGGCGACAGTTCAATCAGCTGCCGGAACAGCGCAGTCGAATCGGCGTAGTCGGCCCGCTCGCCGTAGATGCGCGCCAGTCGGGCGATCAACTTCGTACGCTCAGCCTCCGACACCTCCGTCTCGGCGGTGACCTTGGTGAAGAACTTCAGCGCATCATTTTGCTTGTAGGCGCCCGCCCAGAAGAGCGTCATGTCGCGGAGCGCGTCGTCCCGGAGCCGACGCATGGAGTCTCCCTGCTTGGCCACCCTGTCTTTGGCTGCGAGGATTGCCTCATACAGCAGGTTGACGGCATCCTTCTTCTGTTTCGCCGTCTCGGCCAGATTGAAGGCGCACCAGGCAACCTTGTAGAGCGCGAAGGGATAGATGTTCCGCTCGGGGAACTGCGCCGCCCGCTCGTAGGACTGCATCGCAGCTTCCGCGTCGCCCATTCCGAAGTCGAGCTCGCCGATCATGAAGTAGGCCTGCGCCAGATACTGCGAGGCCGGGAAGTTCACGGCCAGCGCCTCAAACACCTCCCGCGCACTCTCCGAGTCGTCGGTCTGAAGCAGATTCGCGCCAAGGTAGAAGAGCACCGCGTCGATGTTGGCGTAGGTGTCGCGGTAGTTGGCGTACAGCTCCGAGTAGAGCGATATCGCCTTCTGTGCGAACTCCGTCGAGTGGAACAAGTCGTCGGCGGCCGCCTTCTGATAGGCAGTGGCGCGCGCGGGGTCTTTCTTGCTCTGCTCGAAGGCCTGGTCACGACGGTCGTAGGCGCGCTGCTCGTAGTAGCGGGCCCGATCGTAGTAGAGTTCTGCCAGTCGGAAGAGATAGTCGGCGCGCGCGCGATCTCCGGCGGGCGTGGTGTTGACCAGGTTCCGGAGCCGCGAGAGAGCGGTCTCTGTGCGCTCAATCTCCTCGATGGCAATCTTCTCCGCCATCATCCGCTTGGTGTCAGCCGGCCCCTTCTTGGCCTCCTCGAACACACTCTCGCGCGCCGCCTCAGGCGCAGGATTGAAGGTCTGGATCTGCGCCTCGCTCTTGGTGCTGCTCACCTGCGCCGACGCCGGCGCCGAGAGCGCCAGCAGCAGCAGAGTGCCGCCCAGAATCCTAGCCGCACGTGACACCGTCGTGCCCTTGTTCATATTCCCGCTCCCTTGCCGCATCAGCGGCACTTCGACGCAATGTGGTAGGAGTAGTGGCCGAGCTCGTCGCGCCAGTACTCCTTCTCGAACGGCCAAGCCATCTGGTACCACTCCGGACGCGTCTCCGAGACAACATCCGGAACCTCGCCCACCGCGCCCATCGCCTTCTGCGCCTTCAACAGCGACGCCTCCGAGAGATCGACCTCTACGCGGATTGCCTCCGCCTCCCGCCGCTTCGTCCGAAGTTCGCCTGTGATACGCTCCATCCGCCGACGCACAAGACCACCCAGGTTGGTCTGAGCAAGCCCCAACTCACCGTCGAGTTTGCCACCCAGGTACTGCCCGAAGGGTCCCGCGACAACCTCCGCCGGCAGCTTCGAAAGCGCAGCGCGCTCCGACTCCACCTGACGCACAAAAGCCTCCGCCTCGCGGACGCTGCGATCCGAGAGCGCCGCGCGCGTGATCTGCTGCAGGCGGGGGTCGAAGTCGGCCGCCAACTGGGATTCAGAGGCCTCATAGAAAGCGAAGTAGTCAAGATCCGAAGTCCGCTCCGTCGCCAACGCCTCGAGCTGCTGAAGCAGCGGTGCGTAGACATCATCGAAGAGGTCAAGCGTCTTGCGAACGCCGGTGTAGCGGCAGCTCTCGAACAGAATGACCGCCTGAAGAATCGGCGCCTCGGGGTAGTACTGCGCGCTGAAGAAGGGCGAGTTGAGGCTGTGAAGATTGCCGAGCGCGCGGTTCGACTGTTCGAGCTGGAAGTGGGCCCACGAAGACTCAAACAGCGCGTCCAGCCAGGTGGAGCTGCCGAGCGGAATCCCTTCGAAGAGTCGGAGCGACTTCTCAAACTCGCCCGTCGAGTAGAAGGTCCGAGCCATCGCAAGCATCGCCATCTCGTTCAGCCGCTTGCCCTCTGCAGCCTCTGCGCCCTTGCCGTCGAGCGCCAGAAGCGCCTTGAAGGCATCGACCGCCGGCTGCGCATCGTACTGACGGACATAGGTAATGCCCTTGTAGTAAAGCGATCGCGCCCAGAAGGTGGAGTCGGGGGATACCAGCGCAAAGTAGCTGAGCGCGCTCTCCAACTCGCCCTGGTTGAAGGCATACTGCCCAAGCAGGAAGGCCATCTCGTCACGGTACTTCGCGTCGATGCGATCCGGAAACAGCGAGCCGAACGCCGAGATACGGCTCAGCATCGCAGGGTCGCCAGGCACCCGGCGCGACAGCAACATCATCCACGGCGCCGTCGCCTCGAAGTAGGGATGAACGGGACCCGCGCGCACGATCTCTTCAAAAAAGACCGTCGCTCCTTCGTACATCTTCAGCTTCATGAGCGCCTTGCCCATCTCGAACTGCGCCCGCGGACGAATCGCATCGGCCGAGATGTCGGGGTCCTGCAGCACCGACCAGAACGAGGCTGCCGCACCGGCAAAGTCCTCTCGGGCCAGACGCTTGAGACCCTCGTCCATCAGGCGGGCGACCGGCGTCGCATCACCTACCGGCTGCGCCTCCTGCGTGTCGAACTCGAACCCGCCCTCGTCGCCCCACGACTCCGCCGCCGCAGGCTCTGCGGGGGCCGGCTGCTCCTGTGCCGCTGCATTGGCATGAAAGCCCGTCATCAGGGCAACGCCAGCCAGCGCCGACATGCGCCTCATCATCGACTTCGAGTCATCGAACATGCTCGTACCACCGCTCGTAAGTTCAACTCCGCACATCAGCATCCAACCTTCGCTGATTGAAGTTCGATTTGCACGAAATTGTTTCTCTACCCCTGTGCAAAATGGAGTGTCAAGCGGGACCTCCCCTCGCATCGCGCAGCGGCCCTATCGACTTCGTTTGACATCCGAACGCGACGGGGGCAAAAGACTACCCTGCGCGGGGAGATTCCCGCCTCCACCTCTCTCGATGCGCCCCCATGCTCAAGGCCTGGTTCCTCCTTGTCGCGACCACGCTCCTTCTGACCGCCTGTGGCGACGAAGAGGTGGGTGATGCCTGCGAACTCCCCGCTCCCATCGCCGACCTCTGTGCCGACGATAGCACGGCGCTCACCTCAGAGGTCTGCCTCTACGAGCGCTCCGCAGACTGTAGCACACGTCTCTGCGCCACCTACGTAGGTTCGGAAGGCTTCTGCACCCAGACCTGCAACCCCGACGACGCCGGAAGTTGCCCGTCCGGCTCGGTCTGCGACCGCCCGGCTAGCGCTGAGCTCGGCTTCTGCGTTCCGGACGCCATCTTCGAGCGCGCGCTCAACTAACCGCCTTCGCGCAGCTCGAAGGCTGCACGATGGTGGGCCGCGACCTGCCCCCGCGCTAGATCCACTGCGATCACATCGAAGCGCGCACGCCGGCACGGCCCCCGATAGAGCCTCCAGAAGAGCAGCGCCGCCTTCGACAACCGACGCTGCTTTCCAAAGGTCACCGTGTCTTCGGCGCGCGGCCCGTTACGCCGCCATCGCGACCGCACCTCGACGAAGACCAGCGTCCCTTCGTCCTCGGCGATGATGTCGAGCTCCCCGACTCGATAGCGCACATTGCGCGCCACCACCCGCATGCCTGCCCGCTCCAACATCTCGGCTGCGATTGCCTCGCCCCGCGCTCCATCTTCCAATCGCCGGTCCATCATGCCTCCTCCGACGAAGTGTCGATGGTACATTATCGGCGGCGCGCGGCCGATGTTGCAGCTGACAACGCAACAGGCGCATAACTCAGCCGATGCACAGGCGATGGACCAAGTTCGGAGAGTGCCCGAAGGTGGGCCGGCGTAGGATAGCCCTTGTGCTTGCCAAAGCCGTAGCCCGGGTAGAGGGCCTCCAGACGGGCCATTTCGCGATCGCGATGCTCCTTCGCCAGCACCGACGCAGCAGCAATCACCCGGCTCCGTGCATCGCCCTTAACAAGCGGTTGCTGCGCCCCCGCAAACGACCGCAGGCCATGGTTGCCGTCGACCAGCACCAGCACCCGAGAGCCCGTGTGCCCCGCGCAGAGCGCCTCCGCGCAACGCCGCATCCCCTCCAGCGACGCCGCGAGGATGTTCATCCGGTCGATCTCTTCGGCAGCGAGATCGACCTGGTGCCAGCCGCCCAGGAGCAGCAGGCGCCTCTCCCACGCAGCACGACCGGCCGCCGTCATCTGTTTGGAGTCGTTCACCCCTTCGAGCTGCTCCCACTGCGCGCGCGTTACCGCGATACCCGCCGTACTCACCGGCCCGGCGAGCGGACCACGACCCGCCTCATCGACCCCGATGATGATGTCGTAGCCCTGCCCAAAGGCCTCCAGATCGACCTGCCCCATCGGGCCGCGTGAGAGCCCCAACTCCAGCTGGCTCACCCGACCGCCTCGAGACAGATCACCTGCAGCGAGGGCGAGAGCTCTGCGAGCACCTTCCGCCACTGCCGCCTCTCTGCCGCCTCTGCGCCGGCGAGCATCCCGGCCGTCACCATCACCGCCAGCGCCCCCTCTTTGCGCCGAGAGACCGCCGCCCGAACCATGACGATGCGGAGCAGCGCCAATGCCCGCGTGGCCTCGCCTGGGGTGAGTACGACGGGGCCTGCGCTGTCGCGAAACAGCGGCGCCGCGCCGGCCGGCCCTGATGCGACTTCGATGACCTCACGGCCGAGCGTCTGCCGCAGCACTGCGGTCCACGGTGAGAGCAACTCGGGAGCAGGAGCCGACTCCGTCCAGAGCCCGAGCGTTCGTCCTGCCTCCCGGAGCGGCGCCAGCGCATCGGTGAGAGCTGCCGTGCCCTCCAGCTGAAGCAGCGCCTCTGGCTCGAACCCCATGCTTCGTAGCTCATGCTCGATCGTCGCAGCGGTCCGGCCCGAGACGACCAGCCGCGCGCGGGCCTGTCGGATACGCTCTGGCGAGAGCCCCTCGCTAGGTGCTGCGGAAGTACCCACCGCGCCGCCCATGCTGGTCAGCGACAGCTCCGCCCGCTCACGGCGCTCCTCCGCGATCTCCCGCTGTCTGTTGCGTTCGTCCAGCTCCTCCACCGAGTCGCAGCCAAGCTCCTCGACAAGCGCCGCACGGGCGTCGCCGACTGGGTCGGCCTGCCGGATGAAGAGCGGGGTCATCAGCGGCCGACCGGTCGCACGACGGTCGAAGAGCCGGTTTGCGCCCCAGGCGGCCCACGCGAGCAGCAGGACATTGAGCGGCAACATCTTGCCCATCGTTCGACTACCTGCGGCAGCACCAGCAAAGAGCGCCAGCGCGAGCAGTTTGCCCACCAAGACCGGCACCCAGGCGCGAGACTCTGCCTGCCACCAGACCTTGAGCGCCTCACCCAGCGGAGGACGTGCGGGCGCCGGCGGCGGGGCACTACTGGCAAGCAGCTCCTCCTCCTCGTCCGAGAGCCGACGGATCGGCCCAAGAGAGGCAACAGCTTTGCTTGCGCGCTCAAGGTCGGCATGCAGTTGCACCATACCGTCGTCTTCGACCGAGAAGGCAAGGCTCACCATCATGAGCCGGCTCTCTGCGGCAGCAAGTGCGTCGCTCACGCGCGTCTGCCGCAGCTCTTCGACGAGCGCTGCAAGAGCGGTGTTGGGTGGCGCCGTGGCAGCACCCTGCGAGGTGGAGCGCCGCGTGTCGACGACCTCAAGCCAGTCGGGGCGCTCACCATCGGCAGAGACGGCGGAGAGGTCTGCAATCGCAGGTCCGGCCCCGAACCAGAGCGCAGCCACAGCGCCAGCCTGTTCGAGGGCGAGCCTGCGCGCAAGCCGATCGTCGACGGCCTCGGCGCCCAGCGCGACCTGCCGCCAGCCCTGCTGACCGTCGGGGACTTCGAGTCTCACCGAACCCTGCGCAACGCCTCGGCCGATACGGAACTGCAGGCTTGGCAGTTCGGCCTCAAACTGCCAGCGAAATCCGACCTCGCCGGATAAGGCAACGAGGAGCTCGTCATCGCCTACCGATAGGGGCTGAACGAGGCTTCGCAGCAGGAGTGGCAGCCGGTGAAGCCAGAGCGTGGCCACAATCGGCTCGCAAAAACGACCATCGGACTCGAACGCCACAAGCGTTGAGCCCGATGTGTCAAACAACTGAAAGGAGCGGAGCCTCATGCAGGAGAGACTAGTCGCCCAGAGAGCGACCCCGCAACCTTCGGCTAGTTGAAGTCGCGAAGTTCCTTGATACGCGCGGCCTTGCCCTTGAGGTTGCGCAGGTAGTGGAGCTTGGCGCGACGGACCTTACCGCGGCGGAGCACTTCAACCTGAGCGACGCGGGGGCTGTGGAAGGGGAAGATACGCTCAACGCCCACGCCGTAGCTGACCTTACGGACGGTGAAGGCGCGACGGTTGCCCGATCCACCCATGGCGATAACCACGCCTTCGTAGGCCTGGACACGCTCCTTTTCGCCGTCGACGATGCGCACATGCACGCGAACGGTGTCACCTGCGCGGAACTCGGGGAGGGCCTCCTGGCCCTTCGCCGTGCGGCACTCGGAGTCTTCAATCTTCTTCACGAGGGGATGTACGCTCATGGCACTCTTCTCTAACAACAGGGGCAGAGCCCTCATAGCCTGAACAGACAAGAGGAGGGGCGCTGGAGCATACACGATAACGCCTTTGCGTCAAGTGGGTTCGTCGCCCGCGAGGCGGTGGCGAGCTCCGTAGAGCCAAGCCTCCACCTCCACCCTTCTGTCGTCCAGCAGCTTCTGCTCCGCTGCGCTAAGAGGTGTGCGCTCGAGCAGGTCGGGGCGTCGCGCAATCGTCCGCAACAGCCCCGCCTTCTGACGCCAGCGCGCCACTGCGGCGTGGTCGCCACCGCTCAACACTTCGGGCACGCCGAGCCCCTCGAAGGCGACTGGACGGGTGAACTGCGGATACTCGAGCCGGTCGCTCCCGAAGCTCTCCTGCTCCAACGACGAGGCGTTGCCAAGCACCCCGGGAAGGAGCCGCACCACGGCATCGAGCAGGCAGAGCGCCGCCGGCTCTCCGCCCGAGAGCACCGCCTCGCCCACGCAGATCTCAAGGTCCACATGACGCTCCACGAACCGCTCGTCGACGCCCTCGTACCTGCCACAGACCAGAATCATGCCCGCCCCACCCGCGAGTTCGCCCACCAGCTGCTGGCTGACGGGGCGTCCCTGCGGTGTCATGAGAATCACGGGAGCGCCTGGCATGGCTGCACGCGCGGCCTCGACCGCGGCCCCAAGCTCGGTGGGGCGCATGACCATGCCCGCGCCTCCCCCGTAAGGGGCGTCGTCCACCGTTCGGTGGCGCCCAGTCGAGAAGTCGCGCGGGTTGAAGTAGGACCAGCGCGCCGCACCGGCCGCTTCGGCGCGACCTGGGATGCTGAGCGAGAGCGGACCGGCGAAGAACTCGGGGAAGAGGGTCACCAGCCCAACGCCGAATGCGGCGCGGTCGCTCATATGTCGTCCAGTGGACGCACCACGACCGTGCGGGCCACCAAGTCTACCAGCCCGACGTAGGGTTCGGCGAAGGGGAGGAGCCAGCTGTCGCCCGGGACATCCACGACCAGAATATCGCCGGCACCGAAGGAGGTGAGCGTGGCGACCACGCCTAGCTTTTCGCCTGTCTCTGAAAGTGCCGTGAGCCCCTCGAGTTGGAAGGCGTAGTAGCCATCGCCCTCTGGCAGAGGCGGGAAGAAGTTGCTCGGCACGAGCACCTCCGCGTGGACGAGGGCGTCGGCGGCCTCGCGGCTGGTGCAGCCCGCAAGCGAGACGAGGCCGCCCTTGGTGACCCGTTCGAGCCGTTCAACCTGCACAGTGCGGTCGCCGGCGGCGTCACGGATGACGAGCGACTTGGCCTTCCAGATCCGGTCAGAGTCCGGATGGTGGAGGTGGAGCGTAAGCTGCCCGCGGAGTCCGTGCGGTTTGCCCAGACGGCCGACAGGGATGAGCGCGTCGTTAGGATTCGACGACATCGATGGAGCAGCGGCGACCCTGCTGGGCGGCGCCGAAATCGAGCACGCGGCGGATGGCCTGCGCGGTGGCGCCGCGGGTGCCGATGAGGCGGCCGAGCTCGCCAGCGGAGACGGTCACGAGCAGCTTGTTGTTGGCCGCGTCGGTCTCTTCGGTGAAGGTCATGGTCGCCTCACCGCTAACGATGGGCTCCATGAGGATGCGCGCCAAGGGTTCGAGTTTGAAATCCGCCATGGCGCGCCTCTCGACTTATTCGGAGGCCGACATGGAGGGAGCCTCGACAGCCTTTGCGTTCTCGTAGGTAGCCTTGCGGGCGGCCTGGAGGGCCTCCTTCTGCGAGGCATCGCGCTCGGCGCGGGTCTGGGTCAGACCGCGCTTGAGGCGGTTGATCAGGGTGCGAACGGTGTCCGAGGGCTGCGCGCCAAGGCCAATCCAGTGCTCCACGCGGTCGAGCTTGATGTCGAGCAGGGCGGGGCTGCGGCTGGGATCGTAGGTGCCAACGAGCTCCAGGAACTTGCCGTCACGCGGCGAGTGGGAGTCGGCGACGACGATACGGTAGTACGGGCGCTTCTTGGCGCCGTGGCGCTGCATACGGACTTTTACGCTCATGGGATCGCTTGGTAGGTGGTCTCTGCAAAGTGCCGAACGCCGAAGCGGCGCGCTTGCTTCACGGAAGGGGCGCACCTAGACTGCCCTCCCCTGCGTGTCAAGCAGGACTGCCCTCTTTTGAGCCCACCGTGACCGACGCCGACGCCCCTGTCCGACTCCGCTGCTCCTTCTGCACCAAAGAGGTTGCTGACCTCGGGCAGCTCACCGCAGGGGTCGCCGGAGCTGCCATCTGCGACGAGTGTATCAAACTCTGCAGAGAGATTCTCGCCGACGACCCGGTCCGCGACGAGGAGCCTGGGACCACCCTCCTCAACGACCTCCGGCCCCGCGCCATCAAGAGCTACCTCGACGAACACGCTGTGGGCCAAGACCGCGCCAAGACCGTCCTCGCCGTGGCCGTCTACAACCACTTCAAGCGGTTACGCGCCGAAAATGATGGCAGCGACGAGGTCGAACTGACCAAGAGCAACATCTTGGTCATCGGCCCGACCGGCTCCGGCAAGACGCTCCTCGCCCGCTCCATCGCCAAGAAGCTCGGCGTCCCCTTCACGATGGCCGACGCAACCAGCCTCACAGAGGCCGGCTACGTGGGCGAGGATGTCGAGGGGCTCATCAAGAACCTCTGGCTGGCCGCCAACCGCGACCCAGAGTTGGCCGCCAAGGGTGTGGTCTGCATCGACGAGGTCGACAAGATCGGCCGCTCCGGCGGTGCCGCCGCCTCCACCCGCGACGTGGGCGGTGAAGGGGTGCAGCAGGCGCTGCTCAAAATCATCGAGAGTCAGAAGGTCTCCATCCCGCCCGACGGCAACCGCAACCGGCCGCAGCAGGAGCTCATCCAGATCGACACCAAGAATGTGCTCTTCATCTGCTGCGGCAGTTTTGAGGGACTAGAGGAGATCATCGCCCGACGGCTCAAGAAGTCGGTGATCGGCTTCGGCGCCACCACCTCCGGCGACCTGGCCTCGCGCAACGAGATCCTCCGCCAGGTGCGCAGTGAAGACCTCGCCACCTATGGCCTCATCCCCGAGTTCATCGGCAGGCTACCGGTGGTGGTCACGCTCGACGACTTGGACGAAGCGGCCCTTGTCGAGATCCTCTGGCGTCCCAAGAATGCGCTCGTCAAACAGTACCAGCGCATGTTCGAACTCGAGGGGGTCAAGCTCCGCATCGAGGATGAGGCGCTGGCGCATGTGGTCGCCCTGGCAGTGAAGCGGAAGAGCGGCGCACGCGGTCTGCGTGCGATCATGGAGCAGATGATGCTCGACATCATGTTCGATCTGCCGACCATGGAGGGGGTGACAGAGGTGGTCATCACCGCGGCCTGCGCAGCCGGCACCGCGCCTCCCACCCTGCTTCGCGCCGCGGCTTAGAGCGCAGGTTCGAGGTAGACGTTGAGCGTTACCGTTCGACCTGCCTCGACGATGATGCCCTCGGTGCGATGCCAGTTCGCTGCGATTGCGCGCCAGTAGAGCGTGTGCGGGCCTGCCTCCAAGCGCAGACTGCTCACGGGCGTCACGCGGCCGCTCTTTCGACCGTCCACCCAGAGCTCCGCGGGCAGGTCGGTATTGGTCCGAAGGGTGCCGAACTCGCCGGCGACCCAGTAGGGATGTTCGTAGGGACGGGCCAGAAAGCCCTCGCCCGCCTCGCGAAGCACAACCGCGCGCATGCAATCTGCCGCAGCTCCCGAAGCGGCGAGCGCGGTCTGCTGCTCCTCGGCCTCTTCGACAAGCTCCGTTGTGAGCGTCAGGAGGGCCTCTCCGGCGGTGGCGGGCAGGTGGGGCAGCGACAGGCATCCGCGAAGCTCGGCGGCAGCAGCCGCAAGCGCACCCTGCCCACGGAGAGCGACGACGGCATGAGCACCAAGCTGGCCGGCGTGGGCTCTTGTGACGCCCAGAGAGCCGAAGCCGTCGCGTTCGCTCCAGACCCATTCGATCTTTGCGTAGGGCGCGACGCCACCTTCAAAGCGGATCGAAACCTCATTTTCTGATGCATAACAGATACTTGAATCAAAAAAGGCCCCGCCAACAAATAGGATGAAGGCGCCGGCGATTCGTGGCAGATCAGAGACCGTTCCGTTCGAGCTCAGGAGCTTCAGCATGAAGGTCGTTGTGTCGGTTGCAGGAGAGAGGGTGACGGTCGCTTCGATCGGCCAGCCGGGCGACTACTGCGTCGGCCGCCACGGCGGGTCAAGCCTTCATCTCACCCATCCCACCGTCTCGCGACGACACGCGCGACTGCGATGGGACGGCTCGGCGCTCTGGGTGCTGGACGAGAGCACCGATCGGCGAAGCTGGATCAACGGCCACAGTCTCGATGGATGGAGCCTCTGGTGGCCGGGAGAGACGTTGCGGCTCGGCGCGGTGAACCTCGAGTTGCTCTCGGCGATGGCCGCCGCCGGTCTTGCTGCCCTGCCCCTTGAACCCACGCTTGGGCCGCTGGAGCATGAGCAGGAGCTGCCAACCACCGCACCCTTTGCCGCGCTTCTACCACCCGAAGCAGACCGACGGCAGCGGCGAGGGTATGCCACCAGTTCAGCCTCCCTTGCCGTCTTTGTTGCGGCTTGGGTTGCGCTGTTCTGGTGAAGTGGAGCCTATCGGGTTCGAACCGATGACTTCCGCCTTGCAAAGGCGGCGCTCTCCCAACTGAGCTAAGGCCCCGAACGATCCCGTCGGGCGGGTAAGTAGACCAAGCAGGACTTGAACCTGCGACTTCACCCTTATCAAGGGTGCGCTCTAACCACCTGAGCTATTGGTCCGTAGGCAGAGGGTTGCGGTGCTAGACGATGACCTGACAACGGTCAACCCCCCGAGAGTAGTTTCGACACGAAGCCGAGGGAATCGGGCCTCTGTGAACTTGACCGGCGCGGCGCGCCACAGCACAAGGCGCCCTGTACGGCGCCACCGAAACGCCGCCGTGGCCAAGGAGCAGTGTGCGCATCATCGCCGGCGATCGAAAGGGCGCGACGCTCTACGCGCCGCGCGGGATGAACACGCGCCCCACCTCCGGGAAGGTCCGGGAGTCGCTCTTCAACCAGCTGGCGCATGGCGGGCTTGAGGCGGGGTTTGAGGGGCTTCGGATACTCGACCTCTTTGCCGGCTCAGGAGCGCTGGGCCTTGAGGCCTTGAGCCGCGGTGCGGCCTCTGCAGTCATGGTGGACGGCGATGGCGCAGCGCTCGCTGCCATGGAGCGAAACATCGCGGCACTGCGCTACCAGGACCGGGTCCGGATTGTACGGGGCAGACTGCCGCAGGCCCTGACCCGTCTGACGGGGAGTCGTTTCGATCTCATCTTCTGCGATCCCCCCTACGGCACAGTCGATGCGGTCGCGCTCGTCACAGCGCTCATCGACGCTCGCCTGAACGCTCCGGGTGCCACGCTGGTCTGGGAGGATGGCGTTGAGCATGCGCCTGCGCTCGAGGGGCTGGCGACGCCGGTTCACCATCGGGTGCATGGCGATACGGTGATGACCGTCTGGCGGCTTTCGCATGACGCACCGCATTGATTCTGCTACCCTCCGCGAACTCACCCGTGTCTCGGCAGACGAAATGCAGCGAATTGCGCTCTATCCCGGCAGCTTCGACCCGCTCACCAACGGGCATGTGAACATCATCGAGCGCGGATTGTCGCTCTGTGACGAGCTCGTGGTCGCCATCGTTCACAATCCGAACAAGGCTCCGATGTTCTCGGTCGAGGAGCGGATGGAGATCCTGCGTGAGGTCTTCCCCGACGAGCAGCGGGTGCGGCTGACGACTTTCTCTGGGCTGCTGGTCAACTATGCGCGGGAGGTTCAGGCCAACGCGATTTTGCGTGGACTCCGGGCGGTTGCGGACTTCGAGTACGAGTCCCAGATGGCCAACATGAACCGCCGGCTTGCGCCGGAGGTGGAGACAGTTTTTCTGATGGCTGAGCCGGGCAGCTTCTTTGTGAGTTCGCGGCTGGTGAAGGAGGTGGCGCTGCTGGGCGGCGACATCTCGGGCTCTGTGCCGCCGCAGGCGCTGGCCCGACTCACAGCGAAGGTAAAGCAACTTCAGGGCAAGAGAGCGTGATGCGAGTTTCTAAGCGGGTGCAGCAGATTCCGGCCTCTCCGACGCTCGCCATTGATGCGAAGGCGAAGGCACTTATCGCCCAAGGGGTGGATGTCGTCTCGTTCGGTACAGGCGAACCCGACTTTGTGACGCCCAAGCCCATCTGTGACGCCGTTGTGCGGGCCATGGAGGCTGGCCAGACCAAGTACACCGCCGTGGGTGGCACGGCGGAGCTCAAGGCCGCCATTCGAGGCTACTACGAGCCGCGGCTTGGCTTCGCCTACAGCGATGCTGAGATCATCGCCTCGTGCGGCGGCAAGCACTCGCTCTACAATCTCTTCCTCGCCCTGCTCGACCCGGGTGACGAGGTCATCCTGCCCGCCCCCTTCTGGGTGAGCTACCCCGTTCAGATTGAGATGGCCGGCGGCCTACCGGTCATCGTCCATGGCCGCCCGGAGGACGACTTCGTGCCCTCCATCGAGGCGCTCGACGCCGTCGTGACGGAGCGGACCCGCGCGATCATCATCAACAACCCTTCGAACCCGACCGGAGCCTTCTGGGATACCGACCAGCTTCGGCCGATCGCAGCCTGGCTGGAGCGCCACCCGAACATCGTCGTTATCAGCGATGCCATCTACGAGGCGCTGGTCTTCGACGGGCTCGCCTACACCGAGCTCCTCACGCTCGCGCCCTCGCTGCGCGACCGATATGTGCTGGTGAGTGGCTCCTCCAAGTCGTTTGCCATGACCGGCTGGCGGCTTGGCTACACGCTCGCGCCGAGGGAGCTCGTGGCCGCGATGACCAACCTGCAGTCGCAGAGCACCAGCAACCCGAGTTCGATTGTGCAGGCGGGTGCCGCCGAGGGACTGCGCCAAGGCGATACGCTGATCGCGCCGATGCGGGCCCGGTTTGCCGAGCGCCGCGATCTTGCGCTGTCGCTGCTGCAGGAGATTCCGGGCGTTGTGGTGCCGCGGCCGCGCGGTGCATTCTACCTGTTTCCCGACTTTTCGGCCTACCTGGGCCGGAGCTACGATGGCTTCGAGGTCAAGACAGACGTGGACCTTGCGAGCTACCTGCTCGAGCGAGCGCGTGTGGCGGTCGTGCCTGGGACACCGTTTGGTGCACCAGGCTTCCTGCGGCTCAGCTACGCAACGAGCGAGGAGCGGATCACGACCGGTATCCGTCGCATCGCTGCCGCTTTGCAGGCCCCCTGATGTCGACCCGCCGCCCGGATGTGGGCGATGGAGAGGTGACCATCGAAGCGGCCGGTCGCGATTGGAAGATGGACGAGATCAAGATCGTCCGCTGCTCGATTCCGGACAGCCACCGGTGCGAGCACTGTGCTGCGCACGATGGCGACACCTTCCTGATGAGCGAACTGCCGAAGGATGTGCAGGGCTACCCTATCATCCCGCCGCTTCCAGACCCGCTCTGCAGCTGCGCGGAGTGCCGTTGCGGCTGGATGCCGATGTACGGGACCTTCGCGAAGTGAGGCGCGAGGGCTGCGGCTCGTCTGGTACCGCAGCGCGGCACCGAAGCTGGGGTCTCGCTAGGGCGTGACGGCGGTGCAGCAGCGGAAGCCGATGTCTTCAGCGGAGTCGGTTGCTGCGGGCGCGAGCGAGAGGTCGGTGCAGGAGAGGACCGGGCCGCTGCGGGTGGGCGAGCCGCTGCGGGTGCGCGTGGCGGCTGAGGGTGTCTCGAGGTAGCTTCCTCCGGCAATGAGGTTGGAGCCGGGGCCACGGACCCACTCTGCTGCGTTACCGACCATGTCGTAGGTGGTGACGATGTCGCCGGAAGCGGTCTGGAAGTCGAAGCCGCAGGTGGAGGTGCCGGTGGGCTGGAGGCCGTTTGCGCTGCTAGCGTCGTTGCAGGCGCCGGCAACGAACTGGTCGCCTGCGCGCGTGGTGGAGTAGGGGTAGGCGTAGTCTCCGTTCGGGTCGCCGTTCACGCCGCCACAGGCCTGCTCGTACTCGAAGTAGCTGCAGAGGCGCTTGCTCTTGATGGGGCGCGGGCCGGGCTTGAAGTAGTCGTAATAGTCTTCGCCCTGGCAGGCGGCGGTGGCCTCCTCAGCGGTGACGCCGGTCCAGGGAAGGACGCCTGCGACGCTCTGAGCGTAGTAGCCGAACTGTCCCTGGTCGGCGCTGGTGGCATCGGGGCGGGAGGCCTCGTAGAGGTCGACACAGACATCGGCTGCGGCGCCCGAGGGGGTAACGGCCTGGACCTTTACCATGTTGAAGGGGCACTGCGAGCAGACCTCGGAGCCGGAGATGCCGGTCTTGTTGTCGACCATGCCGTCGCAGTTGTCGTCGAGTCCGTTGCAGAGCTCGTCGGTGGGCGCGACATTGATGCGACGGCAGACGGCCTGGACACAGGCGAAGCCGTTGTCGCAGCCGGCGTCGTCGGTGCAGGCACCGGCGTCCTGCGTGGTGCGGCAGACGGAGCGGGTGCAGTTGGTGGAGGCCGCGTTGAGGACGCAGTTGTCTTCAGCGGGGATTTCGGCTGTGCCACAGACGCGCTCGCAACCGTCAGCCAGGTCTTCGTTGGGCTCGAGGGCCTCATCGACGCAGTAGGAGCCGGCACCGCAGACGGCGGGGTCGGCGGAGCAGTCAACGAGAACGCCCGCGGTTGCCACTGCCGGCGCAGCAAGGCACTCCGATCGGACGCCGTTGATGCAGAACTGGAGGCCTCGCTCGCACTGTCCGACCGCGGTGCGCTCCACGTCGTCGCGGAGGACGGTGTAGACGCAGGTCGAGACGGAGCCGGGGACGCACTCACAGTCTTCGTCAGCGGCGGCGTCGCAGTCGTTATCGATACCATCGCAGGAGGTCTCGCTGGGCTCGAAGTTGGCGGGGTAGCCATTGCCTGGGACGCAGGCGGGGAAGGCGCCGTCGGTGCACTCGACGCGTGCGCCGCTGCAGATGCCGATCTGCTTGGGGCACTCGCGGTAGCGATCGCCGTCGGCCATGGGGTTGACGGTGCCGTCGGCGGCGACGTTGGCATCGGTTTCGCCGTCGCAGTTGTCGTCGATTCCGTTGCAGACCTCTACGCCGCCGGGCGAGACTTGGGGATTGGTGTCATCACAGTCGGCGCGTTCGATACTCTCGCAGCCAATGCCTGCGAAGAAGCCATCGGAGTCCGTATCATAGCACTGCGACGAGGTGGCTTTTTGGCAAACGCCGAGCCCGTCGGGCGAATTGGGGGGGATGTTGCAGCCGAACCCCTCGACACAGTCGGCGGCGGAGGCACAGAGGAAGCCGACTTTGCCGCCGTTGATACCGTCGCGGGTGACGTCGAAGCAGGCCGAGAGCAGCGTGGCAGCTGCGAGAAGCATGAGGAGCCTAGCGTGTACCATGGTCAGAAGCTCCAGTTTCCAGCAAGGCCAACGGAGTCCAGGGTCACCCGTGGGTAGACGCGGAAGCGCTGGGCGATATCTTCATCTTCTTCCTCCACGGCCTCTTCGCCGGGCTGGATGTTGAACAGCAGCGCCGAGACCGCACCGAAGAAGACGCCTGAGCCAAGGAAGACCTTGGAGTAGAGTGCCTGCTCTTCGCCCTTGGAGATGTCTGCTTCGGCATCCTTCTGGGTCCGGTTGCAGACGGAGGTGCCGTCGCTGAGCGAGATCTGCTTGCAGTCATCGAGTTTGGTCTGTGTGTCGCTCGCGGCGGCCGCGTAGGTGGCCGAGGCGCCGAGCGCGGCGACGCTGAGTCCGAGCGAGGTCCAAGCGGAGTAGCGCTGCCAGGGGCTCATTTCTTGGACGATCTCCGGCCCACGCTCCTTGGCATCACGGATGCCGAAGAGGACCTTGAGCTCCGATTCAACGACCTGCGAGACGATGTTTACGCCGGCCGGGGTCTCAAAGTAGCGGTAGCTGGCGATGGCGGAGGTGGGGGTCTCGAAGAGGTCGAAGGTGGTGCCCCACTTTCCATCCACCGCAGCGGCGACGCGACCAACGACGATGCGGTCGAGTCCGAGTTCGCGACCGTAGCGGCCGAGGCAGATGGGGTCGAAGGCGCACTCGAAGGCGAGCTCTGCGCCCATGACCTCGAACTCACTTCGGAGCTTCTCGTTGGTCACGATGGTGAGCCCTGGGATTGCTTCGAGGCTCTTGAGGACGCTAGCGGCAAGTTCGTCGGCCTGCGCTGCGCTCAGCAGCTCGCTGGGGACAACGATGGCGGTAACCTGCGTGATGCCGTCGTCTGCCGGCAAGGCGCCGAGCTCTCCCTCCACATCGAGGGTGGAGGGGAGGGGCTCACCGATTTCGGGTCCGGGGGGGCCTTCCTCTTCCTCGCCGAACACGAAGCCATCGGCCTCTTCGGTCTGGGCGAAGGCAGGAGGTGTGGCAGCGAACAGCGTCGCGCCAAACAGAAACAAGAGAAGACGATTTGATTTCATCGGACCTGCACCGAGGTTGACCGCTGCTCCCACCCTTCTCGGGCCGCTTGCCGAAAGGTCGAGAGCCTATTAGCGGTCTATCTAGCGGCCCGCGGTGCGTCAAGGTTGGCGCATGGACCGGGGCGCAGTCCTCAGCGTACAGCTCCAACCGATGCAACCCGACCGGCAGGCCGACGACCTCAAGCGACTTCGGGAGCGGCTCCTCGCCGGACGCCATCCTTCGAGCATGGTCGACAAGCCTGGCATTCTGACCATCTGGCTGCTGTCGTGGCTTCTGTCTGGCGTGGTCTTTCCGCGGGTCGACGTGGAGCGGCTTCGGGCGGCGCAGGAGCAGGGTCCGCTGCTGATCGTGATGCGTAGTCGGAGCTGGCTCGACTACTTCTACTTCAACTTTGCCTTTCGGCGGGAGGGGATCCGGCTGTCGCGGTTCGCATCGAGGCTGGATGTTACCTGGCTGCGCCCGTTCGTCTCCTGGCTGAGCTCCTATCTGCTCGGACGGCGGAGGTTCCCCGAGGACAGCGTCTGCCTTGGTCAGACGCTGGAGGCCGGCTCAACGGCGGTCATCTTCCTCGACGCGCCACGCAGCCAGTCGCGGGTGCCGAACGTTGAGGTTGTCAGGCTGATGGAGACTGCGTTCGGCGCGCAGCGTCGCACCGAGGCACCTATCTCGGTTGCACCGCAGCTGCTGGTCTGGGAGCGCCGACCTGAGAAACCGGTGCGTGGCATCGCCGCTGAGGTGCTCGGTACGCGTCGTTCGCCCAGCCTTATTCGGAAGGCGGCATGGGTACTGCGGAGCATCTACGAGTCGTTCCTCAAGCTCGGCGAACCTACGGTGCAGGTGGCCGAGACGGTCAACCTGAGGAGCTTTGCTGAGTCGCACCCCGGTCTGAGCGACGCGGAGCTGGCGGTGCTGCTGCACCAGACCGTCACGCAGCACATGGAGGACGAGGAGCGGGTGGTGACGGGGCCGCCTGTGAAGCGTTCCAAAGAGCTGCGCGAAGAGATTCTCTCCGATGCCGAAAACCGCGAGGCGCTCGAGGGGCTGGCGCTTCGGCTTGGCAAGGACCCGGACGATGTGCGGCGGGAGGCGAGCAGCATTCTGACGGAGCTGGCCTCGAATTTTGACCTGCTCTGGGTCAAGGCCTTTTCAGCGGTGCTGTCTGTGGTCTGGTCGCAGATCTACGAGGGGTTTGAGGTCGACGACGAGGGGCTGGCGAAGCTGCGTCAGGCGGCCAAGACGCGCAAGATCGTGCTGGTGCCAAGCCACAAGAGCCACATCGACTACCTTGTGATGTCGAACCTCTTCTACCGTTACGGGCTGATGCCGCCTCATATTGCTGCAGGCATCAACCTGAACTTCTGGCCCATTGGCGGCCTGTTCCGCGGTGCGGGCGCCTTCTTCCTGCGCCGTTCGTTCGCCGGCGACATCCTCTACGAGTGGGTCTTCAAGACCTACCTGGTGAAGGTGCTGTCGGAGGGCTTCCCCTTGGAATTCTTCATTGAGGGGACGCGGTCGCGCACAGGCAAACTGAATCCTCCGAAGTATGGCATGCTGAACGTGCTGGTGGAGGCCTTCAGCGAGGGCAAGCTGGAGCAGGTGGCCTTTGTTCCCGTCTCGATTGGCTACGAGGCCATCATCGAGGGCGCCTCTTACAAGAAGGAGCTCGATGGCGGCGAGAAGCGTTCGGAGGGGCTGACCGACCTGCTCACGGCGCCCAAGGTGCTGCGGGCGCGCTACGGCAGGGTCTTTGTGGAGTTCGGCACGCCCTTTGACCTCGATACCTTCGTAGAGCGGTACCACGGTCCGGGCCGGGCGCCTGTAGCGCCAGAGGCGCTCGCCAAGACGGTCCGCCGTCTGGCCTACAAGCTCATCCACGAGATCAACGATGTGACGACAGTGACGCCTGGGGCCATTGGCGCGCTCATCCTGCTCAACAATCCGGCACGCTCGCTGACGATGGAGGAGATCGCGCAGGAAGCAGGCTTTGTCTGCACCTTCCTGACCAACAAGCAGGCGCGGCTTTCGGGGGTGCTCCGCGACGCCCACTCAGCCCACCTAAGCCGGATTCATGCGACCGACTCGGTGCAGAACGCCGAGGCCTTCTCGGACCCGTACGAACGCGAGTTCTCGGCGCAGGCAGAGGGGACGGCCTCGCCATCGGACCGGTTGGGTGCTGCGGTAAGCGAGCCCATCGCGCGGGCGCTGGAGCTGCTGGCGGGCAAGAAGGTGGTGAAGATTGTGGAGCAGGAGTCGGAGCGGCGCTTCTCGGTGCCGGACGACCGGCGGGTAGAGCTGACCTACTACAAGAACAACATCCTCCACTTCTTCGTGGCGGAGGCGGTGTTCGCGACGGCGCTGTTTGAATCGGGCGACGTGGTGGTGCAGGTAGCGCAGGTGCGCGAGAGCGCGGCCTTCTACTCCAAGCTGCTCAAGCTCGAGTTCTGCTTTGAGGCCAGCGACCGCTTCGACGAGGTCTTCGACGAGACGCGGCGCCGCTTTGTCTCACTCGGCTGGGCGTCGAACGGGGCCGAGGGCACGATGGAGATCACGCGGCCGCTTCATCCGGGCGCGGAGTTCCTTCGTGCGCTGCTGGTGTCGACCATCGAGACCTACTGGCTGATCGCCGATGTGCTGGCCGACAGCGCAGCGTCGGAAGAGGGGGAGTGGCTGGATGCGAAGTCGCTGTCGAAGTCGATTCTGTCGCGCGGACGTCGCAGCTATCAGGAGGGTCGCCTGCTCTTCCCCGAGTCGCTGGCGGTGAGTGCGTTCGACAACGCGATCAAGATTTTCCGAGACAGCGACCTCGGCGTGGGCGACTTCTTGGAGTCGAAGTCGGAGCAGAAGGGGCGCAAGAGCACGAAGTTGTTCCGGGTACGGCGAGAGCGTGCGGATGCGCTGCGTTCGCTCGCCGATCGCCTGCTGGCGCTCAAGCAGCCGCGCACGCCGGGTCTTCCCGCGCAGCCGAGCTCGAACGGTCGGTTTGTGGCGGAGGCGCCGCCTGCAGCGCCGGTCGCCTAGCGCGACCAGTCGAGTCTCAGCCGCTGCGCCTCTTCGATGGAGGCTGCGCAGGCGGCAAAGGCGGGGTAGTCAGAGGCCGCGACGTAGCGATACGGAGCGGTAATGGTGTGCTCGATGGTGAGCAGTTCGCCCTCCTGCTCGGCCGTTCGATGGAACGAGAGTCCGGCGCAGTCGAGACTGACGGGGTCGGGGAGCTTGGTGAGTTTGAAGCCGACGGGCGGGCGGAACTCGATGCGCACGGTCTCGTCGAGGTAGGCCTCCGCGCGGAGCGGCGAGCTCCGTTCGGCGGCCGTGGCGAAGGCCTGGGCGAGCGGACGGGCGAAGAGCGCGCCCTCGTAGTGGAGGCGCGTGGCTTCGGCGCGGGCGAAGCCTTGGGCGGTGAAGGCGTAGCGGACGGAGAGCGGGGCATCGAGTGCGTCGAGACCGTCGACCTTGAGTTCGCTGAGCGCGATGGAGGGGAAGGTGCGGGAGAGCCGTCTTTCGGAGCGCTGGAGCCGCTCTTGGTCGTCGGGTACAGCGTGAACGAAGCGCCGAAAGGCGGCTGCGTCGGAGAGTGGCACAGACTCGGTGAGGGCGCCTTGGACGCTGCCGTCGGCGCCAAGCGTGAGGACTGCCTGGATGCGGTTCTGCCAGGTTGCGCGGGGCGCGGCGGGCACCTGCAGAAGGGTATCGGGCGAACGCTGATCGATGGCGACGGTACCTTGGACGGAGCGCGGGAGGAGGTTGAAGACGGCATCATCGTCTTCGGGGTCGAGCCAGTATGCGCGGCCGCCCAGGTCGACGCGGAGCGCTCGGTAGCCCCAAGCGCTGTTGTCAAAGAGGGGCCGGCTGACGGGGTCGGCGTCGATGGAGCGGATGGCGACCTCGGCGGTCTTGAAGCCGCGCGAGGCGAGCAGAAGCCGGAGCGCTGCACTACGGTCGCCACGCTTGCGGAGTATCGAGGCGAAGCCCGTGGGTTGGGTCCAGTCATCGGCGGGCAGCACGTTGGTGTTGACCCAGCGGAAGAGGGTACGGAGCGTAGCTTCGTCGCTACCCGCGGGGAGCCCGCCGGTCACGGTCGCGAGGAGCCGCGCGGGTGCGACTTCGTCGAACCACTGCCAGCGCATGCGCCAGAGGAGCCAGGTCTGCATGTTGAAGTTGCGGGCCATGGCGACGCTCGGCACGAACTCCTCTTCCGGAGCCGAGGGTTCGTCGCTGCGGTAGGGCTGCATGTCGCGTTCGACGAAGGCGTAGTGAACGCGGCCGTCGGCACGGGTGACGGCCGGTGGGTTGGCGAAGCGGACATCGACGATTAGCCCCTTCTCCCAGCTCTCCGGGAAGTCGTAGCTCGCGCTGGACTCGACGAAATGGGCACTTGGTGCGCGGAACATGAAGCGGGGTGTGGGGGCCCAGACCTCGGGGGCGAAGGGTCGAGACTCGAGGAGGTATGCGACCTCGATGAGGTCACCGACCTCGAGGTTGGCAAAGGAGAGGCTCTCCTTGCCGGCGGTATCTGCGACGGGGAGCGGGGTGCCATCGGGCTTGATAGAGCGCGCAAGGAGGAGCTCTGCTTCGCCGGGGAGGTTGACCTCTCCGAGCTCGTCGAGGCTATCGCGGGTGCCGAGTTCGATGATCTGATGCACAAGCGTGAGGGCGCTGCCGTCGGAGGCGATGCGGACATCCATGGCATCGAGCAGGTAGGTGGCGCCGGATACGACCTGCTCTGTGCGCTCCTTGCGGGCGGCTAGGATGCGGGCGGAGCGGGTCGCGACTTCGGGGGTGAGGCTGGGCAGTCCGAGCCGGAAGGCTGCGAGTTCGCGGCGCAGGTCTGTGGGCGCAGCCTCTGCTGCCTGTTGTAGGGCAGCGATGGCAGGGGCACGGGCTGGGGCCTCAGCAGCGAGCAGTGAGGCCAGAATGGCCGGCTCTGCGAAGCGCCGCTCGAGGGCTTTCCGGGTCTCGGCGCGGTCGGCCGGATTGCCTGTGTAGGCGGAGAGCAGGAACTGCTGCCTCGCCCGTTCGAGGTCGCCGGGTCGTAGGGCGGAGAGCGCGCGTGCCTCCTCGAAGGCCTCTTGGAATCGGCCCTTGGCGAGTGACTCATGCTCGAGTCGCCAGACGCGGCCTGCTTCGCAGGATGCGATGGCGGCGGGGAGTGCGGCAGAGGCGGCGAAGGCCCCTTCCGACGCCCTCCAGGCGAGCAGTTCGGAAGCCAGCCGGCAGGGCGCCGGGACGCTGCCGAGTCCTTGCAGGAGGAGGCGGGTGGCGGCATCGAAGTCGCCTTCGTCGCGAAGCAGACCGCCCAGCGCGAGGAGCGCAGCGGGGGAGCGTTGCAGTCCCGGCAGTGCGGCGAGTCGATTGCGGGCAGCACGGGCGCGGCCGTCGGTGGCGAGCGCCTTGGCGAGGGCAATCTCGGGCAGCGTATCTTGCTCCCAGCCCGCGACGGAGCGTTCGAGCAGGGCTCTGGCCAGGTGGGCGCGCTCGGTCTCTGCGAACCATGGGAGTTCGGCGTAGGCGTTTGCGCGGCGCCAGAGTTGGAGCGGCGCATCGGTCTCGTTGTCGCGCGAGGCAAGGGCGTGAAGGAGCTCTTCGTCGCCCGTGTCGTGGGCGAACTCGAACCACCAGAGCGGAGCCGACGCGCCCTTGGGAAGCAGGCCTCCATAGAGCGCCTCCGCGAGCGCGGCGCGCAGCTCACGGACGGGATCCGGTACTCGCAGCAGCGACACACTGGCGCGGTCGGGGCCGGCCGGCCGTTCGGCAGGCGCAAGGCGGGCACCCTCGTCTGCGGTAGGCGTGATGCGGAGCCCAAGCCGGAGCTGCCCCGTGGCTGAGGCGACGACGGCGCGGATGCGGACGGTGCCGCGACCAAGTTTGACCCAGGCGTTGCTGCGATCGCCCTCGTAGCGCCGGTCGCGGTCGACACGCAGCAAGTTGCTCTGCTGAAGCTCGAGGCGGAGCGGGCTGTCGGCTGTCACCGAGACAACCGCCCTGCCCTCTCTCTCCACAACGACCCAGGCTTCAACGATGTAGAGGCCCATGCCGCGGGTGGCGATTTGGGCGGTACCACCGGCCTGCTCGACCTCGAAGGTTGGCAGAGCGAGCCCGCCCAACGCATAGGTCGGCGCCAGCAGTGCGTCGTCCGCGGCGGCGAGCGCGGTGTCGAGGCCCTTGACCGGGTCGAGCGGGAAGGGGCCGGCGACCCGGAGTTGCGGCAGCAGCGGATTTTGACCTCGTTCCGGGGTGGCTCCGCTCTGGGCAATGCCGAGCCCCCGCACCTCACGCAGTTCGGCGAGCGCGGCGAGCCGCAGGTCTTCCCAGGGGCCCGACAGACCGACCGCTCCGACTGGGTCGCCGACGAATGCAGGGTTGTCAGTGGCGAGCCTCGCGGCCGCGAGCGTTCGCAGCCACGGCTCCCACGGCGCCTCAGCGAGCGCAGGCTGCCGGAGCGCGTCGAAGGCCTGCTTCGGGAGGTCGGCGGCCTCGAAGAGTGAAGAGGCGAACCAGCCTGTTCCCGAGCCTTCGAGCACGAGTGCATCGAGCGCCGCCGCGGGGGCAGGAGGGAGCGCTCGGAGCGGCTCATCGAGCACTTCGCGGAGCAGGCGCGGGGCGCCGCAGCCCGTGAGCAAGAGGAGTCCGAGCGCGAGGGTTCGTCTGATGTTCGGGCTCATGGCGCCACCTCCAGCTCGTATCCATAGGTTCGGTCGAGCAGCGCCTCTGCCTCTGCCAAGAGTGCGCGGAACGATGGGTAGTCGGCAGGCGCGATGCGGGAGGCGAGGAGCTCAAACTCGTAGTGAGCCTTGAGGCTGCGCGGGCCGGTCTCGATGTTGACGACCACACGGAGTTGCTCGTTGGAGCGCTCGTAACGGACGGGCGAGCCGGAGGTCCAACTGCCGGGCGGGAGTTCGAGATCGTGGTCTTCGACGATGCGGTAGGCCTGAGCGAGTTCGAGCGATTGTGTGCGCCGTGCGGCAGCGGCGAAGCGGGCGCTGATGTCGGAGTCGCGCCCGACCGGGCGGAGCTGCAGCGCGTTGCCGGAGCGCGTCGCCCAGGTGCCGCCGGTGAAGTTGACCTTTGTTTCAACAGGGGCGCCAAGCGGCGCCAGTGGAGCCACCGTGAAGTCCGAGATGGCGATGCCGCGATAGAGGTCGGAGTACCAGCCGGAGAGCGTCTCGAGCCGTTTGTCGGGCGCTTCGAGTTGCGAGCGTGCGCCGGGTGCGAAGAGGCCGGTCGACCGAGAGGAGAGCTCTC
>JABMMX010000135.1 GCA_013205435.1 Deltaproteobacteria bacterium | reverse complement strand
CGTCCGCGTCGCAGACAAAGGCGCTGCTGTTTGCGCAGACGCCGGTACCGACGGTGCAGCTGTCGCCGAGCGTCAGGAAGGTCTCGTCTTCAAGGCCGTCGCAGTCGTTGTCGAGGCCGTCGCACCGTTCGGCAGAGGGCAGGGTATCTCCGACACACTCGCCGAATGCACCGCCTGCGCAGGTGGCATTGCCGGCGCCGCAGACACCGACGCCGAGGCTGGCGCCCGTGCCAGCGTAACAGCTGGTGGTGAGCGCAGCGCCGAGCGCGCCCTCGTCGGTGGCGCCATCGCAGTCGTTGTCGACGCCGTCGCAGGTCTCTGCGCGAGGTGCCCCGGGCGAGGCATTGCAGGTAACGGTGAGTCCGCTCGCGGCGCAGATGCGGGTGCCGCTGGCGCGGCAGGCACCGACGCCTCGGGTGCAGGCGCTGTCGAGCGTGGGGAAGTCTTCGTCGACGAGGCCGTCGCAGTCGTTGTCGGCGCTGTCGCAGAGTTCAAGCGACGGGCTCCCCGCCACAGCGTCGCAGGAGGCGGAGCGGCGGTCACCCTCGCAGACGACGGTTCCGCTCTCGGCGCAGATGCCGAGTCCGGCGGAGCAGGCGTCTCCAAGTGCGGGCTCGAAGGGGTCGTCGACCGTGCCGTCGCAGTCGTTGTCGAGGGCATCGCAGAGCTCGGCATTACGGTCCGAGGCGGGCACGCCGCTCGCTGCAATCGTGGCCACCAGGGCGGCAGAGAGGGCGGTCTGGTAGATGGCGACGCTGTCGATCCAGCCATCGAGCGCATCGGCGTCGAGGAAGCCTCCACCCTCGCTCTCGAGGTCGACGCCGAACCAGTAGTCGGCGCTCCAGGCGATGCTGCTCCGGGTGATGGAGAACTGCTCTGCCGCGACGCCGTTGACGAAGAGTGCGAGCGTGGTGCCATCGTAGGTGGCAGCGACATCGGTCCAGCTGTGGGTGGCGAGCGCCGCAGCGAGGATGGGCGAGGCAAAGCTCTGGCAATCGAGCACTGCGGTGCCGTCGGTGAAGAGGCCAAAGGCGGCCTCGCAGGCAGCGGGGGCCTCGGCGGCGCCGCGGCCGAAGCGGGTCACGAGCGCCTCGCGCGGGCCGGCGGTCGGGTTGGTGCGGGCGGCGAAGGCTACGGAGAAGACGACCGGGTCGAGAGCTGATGCGGGGATTTGGAGGTAGCTGTCGGCGCTCTCGGAGAGCTGCAGGGCGGTGTGTCCGCCGTCGCTGCCAAGGGTTGCTGCGCTTCCGAGCGTGGCGTTGTGGCCGTCGCCGGCTTCGTCGGGGGCGAGGCCGCCGACGAGGTCGTTGAGGTCGAGCACCGCGTAGGCGCCATCGCTGCAGAAGGCCGCCGTCTGGCCGCCGGCACAGACAAGGAGCCCCTCGGTGCAGTCGTCAGCATCAGCGCCATCGCACGAGGTGCCCAGCGCGTAGCCCTCGTCTGCCGAAGCATCGCAGTCGTTGTCGATCCCGTCGCAGAACTCGGCATTGACTACGAGCGGGTCGAGGCCGCGACGAGCAGCGGAGGAGGCGATTTCCGCGTCGGAGAGGGCGCGGTCGTAGAGGGCGATCTCGTCGAGGTCGCCGGCGAACCAGGCCAGCTGTCCGATACCAAATTCGATGGTTGCGGCTAGCGTAGGGCCGTCGAAGGTTGCGTCGGTGCGCTGGCCCGCGAGGACGCCGTCTACGAAGAGTGCGAGGCGGTTTGCAGCGCTGTCCCAGACGAAGGCGAAGTGGCTCCAGCTCCCGGCGCTCCAGAGGCCGGCGGCAGCCACGTTGAGGTCGTTGGTGCAGCAGCCGCCAGCGGCCGAACCGAAGCGGAAGAGCAGCTCGGAACCGAAGCCCTTCGAGCCGCTGATCCAGTTGGTCGCGTTGACGGAGAGACCGGTCTGGAAGAAGCCCTGCGCGCCGGAGTCGCCGGGGTCGAAGTCGGGCCGCGCCCAGAACTCGATGGTGCCTGCGTTGCGGCTCAGCCCGCTGGTCGCACCGGTCGCGCGGTCGTTGAGGCCGTCGAAGGAGAGCGCCCGGTCGTTGAGGCCATCGCGGAGGTAGGTGGGACCGAGCAGGGTGAGCGGCTGGCCACCGCCGCTGGCATCGGTTGCGGTCGTGCCAGCGCCGTCGCGGAAGTCGTAGGCGATGGTGGCGCCGCTGTCGTCGCAGCTGGTGCCGCTGCCGTCATCGGAGCAGCGGGGGGTGCCATCGGTGCAGCCGTCGGCATCGGCGCCGTCGCAGGCAGTGACGAGGTCGAAGCCCTCGTCGGTAGCGCCGTCGCAGTCGTTGTCGTCGCTGTCGCAGCGCTCCGCGGCGGCGGTCACTTCGCCGATGCAGCTGCCCCAGCTGCCGGTTGCCTCGCAGGTCTGCAGGCCGTCGGTGCAGAGGCCGACGGCGCGGGTGGGATCGGTGAGACCGGGCGAGAAGCAGGCCTCTTCGAGGGCGATGCCGGCCTCTGTGTGGGGCGCGCCATCGCAATCCCAGTCGAGTGTATCGCAGCGCTCGTCGCCATCGTAGCCTGGGTAGTCGCAGCTCGCGACGTAGGAGACGAAGAAGCCGAAGGGGTTGGGCTTGCTGCGTACCGAGGGCAGCGCCTGGCCGCAGACGCCGTCGGGGTCACCGTTGAGGTTGCAGCCGACGCGGAACTCGAAGGAGGTAGCCGCGGAGGCGTAGCCGGCCGCGTTGAAGTAGGTGAGCTCGTAGCGGTAGCTCTGACCGTAGGTGAGCCCCGTGTCGGCGGCGAAACCCTCGGTACGGCTGAGCGGGAAGTAACGTTCATCGAGGCTCACGGGTGCCGTGCCGTAGCCGCGGCCTGTGGCGTCGCCTTCGGTGCAGGAGCCAGTGAGGCAGCTGTTATCGAGAAGCGTGACAGCCGCGCCGCCGCCCAAGAGCGCGCGGGTGAGCCGGAGCCCGCTCTTGCCGACGAGCGGGTTGCGCGGCGGTGCGGCGACCTCGACGGCGGAGCGGCAGTTCACATTGCCGGCGTCGCAGGTGACGAGCGAGAGGTAGAGGTCGCGCGAGCTGCTCCAGTCGGCGCAGGTGGTGCAGGCGCCGCCGGTGCAGCCGCAGATCTCGGGCGGCCTCACCGCGGTGTAGGCGGTGACGGGCGCGCTCGAGGCGCCCTGGTAGTAGGAGGCACCGGGCGGGTCGATGAAGGCCGCAGCAGCACGCGTCACTGCGAAGTTTCCGTCCAGCTCCTCTGCTGTCGCTACGGCAATGGTGGTGTCGCACGCAATGGTCGCCCCGGTGCTCGCCTGGCTGCTGCTCAGGCACTCCGTATCGGTGGCGCCGAGCGCGCTCAGCTTCCAGCCATCCTCGACGAGGGCGTTGTCGGTCCAGCCCCAGGAGACGGTGCTCAGCGTTGCGCCTGTCTGTGCAAGGTCGGTCGGCGGCGGAAGCTCGGTGAAGGTGTAGCGGCTCACCACGCTCGGCGACGTTTCGATGCCGTCACGGTTGCGGGCGGTGACCTGCAGATCCCAGCAGTGGTGGCCGGCGAGGGCGAGGTCGTAGCTCCCCGCGGCAACCCAGTCCGAGTCGACCGCGGAGACGGCGAGCGAGGGGCGGATTTCGCAGGGGGTAGCGACGACGCGCATGGCGGTGAGGTTGGTCGCCTCGACGCAGGCGGTGGCGTCGCCCATGCCGGCGATGGCGGTCGGCGCGACGCGGACCGTTCCGCTGCCGAGCGATGTTGCGGGGCCTCCGGCGGGCCAGGTGGGGGTGGGGAGGAGCGTGGCCTTGGGGGTGCCGAGGCTCCAGTTACCTGCGAGCGTGGGAGCGACGTTCCGGCGGCCGCGGGCGAAGCCGTTGTAGAAGGTGTTTGCGGTGAGGCCGGACTGGATGGTGGTGGCGGCGACGGGGCTTGCGAGCACCGTGCTGCCGTCGTTGCCGAAGTCGTAGAGCTGGGCTCCAGCGACGGCGCTGGCGGCCCAGGTGATGGTCGAGGTGGTGTTTGCTGTTGCCGTGACCGTGGGCGCGCCGATGGCGACCGGGCCGCCGGTCACAAAGCCCGCGGCGTTGGCTGTGCCATCATGGCTCAGATAGCGCGACCGGAACTCGTAGAAGCCAGGGGCGGTGATGGCTGAGAAGCTCTCCACCCGCTTGTCTGCCCCCTGCGCATCGGAGGCCGTGAAGGCGGCGACGGAGCCATAGACGCGGAGCTCTGCGTCGTGCTGGCTGAGGGCTCCGCAGGCGGTCGAGCTGCCCATGTTGGGGGTCGCGACGACCGAGGCAGTGAGCGTTGGCGGCAGGGTGGTGAGTGCGCTGATCTGGCTCGCGAGCGGGTCGGCGAAACGGGTCGCGGCGCTGCGGCTCCCGAAGGCGGAGGTCTGCGTGGTGTTTTTGGCGCGGGCCTCGAGCAGGTAGCAGGTGTTTTGGGTGAGCGAGGCGGAGGTGACATTGAGTCCGGCCTGGTTGGTGGGGGCGCCTGCGTCGATGCGGCGGTCGTAGGAGGTTGCGCTCGTGATGGCCGTCCAACCCCAGGCGAGCTGGGTGTTGGTGCGCGACGAGACGGTGATGACCGGCGTGGCGAGCGGCCGACAGAGGCTGCTGAAGGTTACGGTGCCGCCCGCGAGGCCGAGCCGGTTGGTGTAGGTCACCTTGTAGTCGGAGCAGGTGCCGGTGAGGGTCGACCAGGTGAAGCTGTTTCCGCCGGAGCTGCTGGAGGCCGCGACAAAGCTGCCACTGCCGGCGGCGCGGGCGGTGACCGTGACGGCGGTCAGGTTGGCAGTGGCGCCGCAGGTCGCGACCTCGCCGAGCCCAGGGACCAGCGACGGCGTGAAGACGATGTTGAGCGCACCTGAGACATTGGCAGTGAAGTCTGTGACGAGCGGCGTCTTGTTGGCGGTTGCGCCGAAGGCCGAGGCTGCGCTCGAGCTTCCGAAGGCGTTGTCGGCGGTGACGGAGCCCTGCACGCACTGGTTGTTGGCGAGCGAAGCGACGGTGGAGGTCAGCACATTGCCAACCGAGGCCCGCGCGGCGGCCTGTGCGCCGAAGCTGTAGGCCGTGGCATCGATCACCGCCGTCCAGTTGAACCGCACCGAGCTGGAGGAGAGCGTCGTCGCTGCGATGGTGGGCGCGAGGGGCGGGAGCGGGAGCTGAATCCGCGGCGGTGCGACGAGGCCAAAGCCGGTCTCTACGCCGTCCCTGTTGCGCGCCTTCATGCGCACATCCCAGCAGCCTGAGGCCAGCGCCGGCGTGGTGAAGGGGGTGGCCGAGATCCAGCCGGAGTTCTGCGTGTAGGAGGAGGCGGAGCACTCCTTGTACTCCACCCAGACGGCGGTTCGGTTGTCGGCAAAGGCGCAGCTGCCTGCCACATCTCCGAAGCCTGGGATGGCGGTCGTGAGATCGACGCTGAAGGTGTTGAGGCCGGTCGCCACAGACCAGGTGCCGTCGGTGGTTCCAGCGGCTGTGGGCGCCGTGGGGTCGGAGAGCAGCGTGGCCGCGGAGGCGATGAGCGAAGAGGTGCCGCTCGAGATCTCGTTGACCCCCATGACGCCACGACGAGCGCACTGGTTCTCGGTCAGCCCGGGCTCGTCGGCAAAGTAGCGCGGCGAGCCGGTGGAGGTGGAGTAGCGGGTGAGGTTGGAGAGCGGCGGAACCCGCGTCCCGGTCTCATTGAGCAGGTAGTAGTAGGTGGCGCGTGCGAGCGGCCGCCAGTCCCAGCGGATGCCGGAGGTGGTACGCGAGACCATCTTGAAGTCGGTGGGCGCGCCGATGACCGGGCCAACATAGGTGTATTCAATGGAGGGTCGGCTGGCGAAGGTCGCGCAAATGCTGGTCGTCGAGGCGGGGTTAGAGCTGGTCGGGTCCCAGTCGTATCCAACAGTGCACTGCGAGCCGGTCCAGCCCGAGGCCGCGAGGCTCCCCTCCCAACCATTGGCGAAGCCCACCGGCGTGGTAGCTCGGTCGTTGTCCCAGACCTCGGCGAGGTTGGTCGAAGCGTTCGTGGTCTGCGTGCGCGGGTCGAGCGCGACGGTCGAGATGATTCCGAGGCGCCGGTTGGGGACCAGCCCCGAGAAGGCGGTGGCCGACTTCGTGACCGTCACATTGATCTGATAGTCGCCTACATCGTGGGGCGCGTAGCCTCGCAGACCCACGTTCCAGCCGCCCGCAGGGATGAGGAAGCAGGGGCCACCGCCCGGGCAGGTGTCGATGCTCGGGCAGGTAGCGCCGTTGTTCTCTTCGGTACGATAGACGCGGCCGTTGCCCTCGAGCGTGAGGACCATGTCGAAGGCAGGGCAGCCGGACCCGCTCTGGTTGGTCACCGTGATGACAAAGCGGGGAGCATTGGTGGTCGTGACGGCCCACTTGTCTGCGTTCTCCGAGGTGATCGCTCCACGAAGTTTGAGGAGGGTGCTACCCGTGGCGTTGCTAACGCGCAGTGCCCCGCTGGCGGTGTCGTAGCTGTCGTTGGGCTCCGTCTCGGCGGCAATGAAACCGGCGCAGGCCGCACCGGTGCAGGCCGTGCCCCAGGCACTGCTGGCGACCGTGAAGGGGCGCTTGTCGAGCTGAAACGAGACATAGTTGTCGCTCGTGTAGCTGCCGTAGAGTGTCGCCGCGGTGGCCGTCAGCGCATCGGGCCGCACGAGGTTCATCGTGGGGTAGTTGTCGATGACCCCCTTCGAGATGCTCGGCACGGCCCCGGCCGAATAGTTGAAGCTGTGGTAGGGGTTCACCCAGCGGATCATCTGGAAGACATAGTTCGACGCCGGGATGTTGACGAAGGGCCAGGCCTGGAAGGAGCGGACGAGGTCGAACTGTCCGTAGCGGGCCAGGCCCGAGGTCTTGGTCGCGGTCGTCGAGACCAGCGTTCCAAAGAGGTTGTCGGCGGCCTCGAAGCTGTAGACTGCGAGATCCCACGGAAAGTCGGAGCCGCTCGTCCACGGGTCGATGACGACGGGGAAGCGCCGCTCGCCTGCCCGCAGCCAGGCTGCAGAGACAACCATCGAGAGCGTCAGCTCGTTGCCCTGCAATGTCGCATCGTACCAGCCGTCACGACCGCAATCGAAGTCGCCCCAGCCGGTCGCAGTTGCCGTCTTGTCCCAGAGGAAGAGCCGGTCGAACCGCAGACGCGTCTCGCCCTCTGCACCCACAACCGAGATCGGCTCACAGCCCTCAAACCGGCGCGACACCTGCTCTCCGCCAACCTCGAGGCGTTCGTCCGCCGCGAGCCGGATCGTCTGCTCGAAGGCAACGCTCTCGGCCTCTGCGGGGAGCCGTCCGAGCAGCGACTTCTCGAGCCGAATGCCGAGGTAGAGGCCGCTGTCGCCGGGCTCCAGATAGTAGCTGTAGGAGTCGCCGCGGCCACCGTAGGCAACTGCGCGACCGTGGAGAAGGCGCGACGAGGCGGGCGGGGGGAGCTCGGTTGTGCCGGCCTTGCTGCGAACGACGGCGCGGGCACCACCAAGCAGCGTGCGGAGGCCGCCGCCGCGTTGCGGAAGTTCGATGCCGGCTGCGATCTGCTCGGGCAGCGCGACGGCCGCGCCCGCATCGCTGCGGAGCACAAACCGGTCGCCCTGCGCCTCCAACACCGGCCAGGGATTGACCCACTGGCCCTCCGAAAGCACGAAGACCGCCGACGGGAACTCGACGCGCTGTTCGCGCCCATCGGCGCGTACCAGGGTGCGGCCCGTCGCGGTGCGCTGCGAGAGCTCCTCGAAGGAGCCCGCAGGGTCGCTCTCCGCGCGGCGGCCGAGGTCGGGATGGAGCCACAGCTTCTCGCCAACACGCTCCCGCTGCAGCAGCGCGAGGTCGTCGGAGAGCTGCTCGCGCATTGGCTCGTTGCCGCGGCGCTCCACACCGTCGGGCAGCACCACTGCACCCTCCGAGAGCCCACCCCAGGCGGTGGCAGGGAAGGGGAGCGGCGCCTCACCAGCGAGGCCCCGTGCCGTAGCGGCCGGGAGCTGGAACGAGACCTGGTAGCCGCCCTTGATGCCGGTCAGCGCCTCGGTCGGGTTGTGCTGCCCGTCGCGCCCTGCGCGCACGCCGAGCTCCGGTCGATGGACGACGGGCGCGGCGGGGGCCGTGACGGTGAAGGACACCGCGGGTGTGACGACGGTTGTCCGCGCCTGTGTCGCGGCGGCAGCGACGGCCGGCCGCTCCGTCTCTGCAGCGAGCTGTTCCGGCTCGTTGCAGCCCACAACGCCCAACAGCCAACCGGCCAGCATCAGACCGGCGAAGGAACGCTTCGTTGATGCAGCGGCCATGGCAGACCTCAACGTGAAGGGCAGGCGGAGCTCGGTGCTCATGGACTACACGGATCCATGCAGACGGCGCTCTCTGTACCGAAGCATGCGACCGTTCCACAGGTTCCGCAACTGTCGCCGGGCCGGAGCGCCAGTGGGCTGCAGCCGCCGCAGAGGTTGAGGCTCGGCGAGGAGCAGGTGAGGAAGGTCCCGTCGCATTCGCCGAGTCCGGGCTCGCCGCATGAGGTGCAGGCCTCTCCCTCACCGAAGCCGGGACGATTGCAACCGCCGCAGCTGTTGAGGCCTGGGTCGGAGCAGACGGTGCCGGAGGTGCCGCCGCAGGTGAAGGTGCCGCAGGCGCCGCAGGGTGTCCCAGGCCGCTCGCCGGGCGCGATCGCCTCGCAGCCGCCACAGTCGTTCAGGCTCACGCCACCGCACTCAACGCCAGCCCGCTCGCCTTCGATCGTAAGCGTCCTGCACTCCCAGATGTTGCCGGCACAGCTGCCGCAGCTGTCGCCGAGCGTCACGGGAAGCGGCCCGCAGCCGCCGCAGACGTTGGTCACCTCACCCGCGCAGAACATGCCGTCGCCGGCACCGTTGCAGGCCCAGGTACCGCAGGCGCCGCAGTTGTCGCCGGGCAGGCCCGGGAGCTGGCCACAGCCTCCGCACTCGTTGTCGGCGAAGTCGTCGCAGCGGAGGCCTTCTGCGCCGTCGCAGAGCAGCCGTCCGCAGCCTCCGCAATCGTCGCCCGGCAGGCCTGCAAGCGTGCTGCAACCGCCGCAGCTGTTCGGCCCCGGGTCGCTGCACCGCACGCCGCTGTCTCCGTCGCAGACGACCGTGCCACATTGGCCACAGGCCTGGCCGAGCGAAGAGGGAAGCGCGCCGCAACCGCCGCAGGCGTTGGTGTTGGCGTCAGAGCAGAGCAGGCTCTCCGAGGAGGTGCAGAAGTAGGTGCCGCCGCAGCCGCAGGCGTCGCCGGAGCTGTCGGAAAGCGCGGCGCAGCCGCCGCAGCTGTTTACCGCGCCAGCGACGCAGACGAGGCCCGCGCCGTCCGGCGAGCAGGCGTAGGTTCCGCAGGCCTCCTCATCGCAGGCGTCGCCCGGCGCGGCAGCGAGCGGGCCGCAGGCGCCGCAGGCGTTTGTGCCTAGGTCATCGCAGACCAGCGTGCCGTCGGCCGCACAGTTGTAGGTGCCGCAGAGCCCGCAGCCATCGCCGGGCGCATCGGCGAGCAGGCCGCAGCCGCCGCAGGCGTTGGTCAAGCTCGGCTCGCAGAGAAGCTGCTCTCCGTCCGGAGCGCAGGCCCAGGCGGAGCAGCCTGTTCCGCAGGCCTCGCCAGGCACGGCACCGAGCGGTGTGCAGCCGCCGCAACCGTTCAGCCCGCTGTCTACGCAGTCGACATCGTTGGTCCCGTTGCAGAGGTTCACGCCGCACACACCACAACTGGCGAACGGGTCGTCGGGGAGCAGCGCGCAGCCGCCGCAACCGTTGGCGCCGGGGTCATCGCAGGCGACCGCCTCTGCGCCATCACAGACCCATGCCCCACAGGCTCCGCAAGCGCCGCCTGGCTCCGCGTCGAGCGGCCCGCAGCCGCCACAACCGTTGCGCCCGGGATCGCCGCAGACGACTGCATCTGAAGTCTGACAGACGAAGCTCCCGCAGGCGCCACAGTCGCCGCCCGGCTCGAGCGGAAGCGTCGTGCAGCCACCGCAGCCATTGCTGCCCGCGCCGACACAGGCGAGCGCATTCTGACCATCGCAAGCGAGCTCGCCGCCGCAGCCGCAGGAGGCGCCCACGGTGCCGCCGAGCGTTCCGCAACCACCGCAGGCATTGATTGGCTGGTCGTCGCAGAAGACCGCTGTGCCGTCGCCGCTGCAGGTCACGGTTCCGCAGAGGCCGCAGCTCTGGCCGGGCTGCTGTGCGAGGTCGCCGCAGCCACCACAGGCGTTGGCCGTCGCGTCCGAGCAGGCGAGGCCGCCGCCGGCGCAGACCCAGCTTCCGCCACCGCAACCGCAGGACGCGCCAAGCGTCTCGGTGAGCGCGGAGCAGCCGCCGCAGGCGTTGGCCGGCGCTGCGCTGCAGACCGCGGTCGTGCCGTCAGACGAGCAGGCGTAGAGGCCCTCTTCGCAGGCCGTCTCACAGCGCGTTCCGGGCTGCGGTTGATCGGAAAGACAGGTCACCGCCGCGCCGTCGGAGGAGCAGCTCCAGGCTCCGCTACCGCAGGCGACCGCACAGGAGGTCCCAGGCGCACCGGCGAGCAGGCCGCAGCCGCCGCAGGCGTTCACCTCGGGGCTCGAGCAGCGAAGGCCGCCCGAGGCGATGTCGCAGACCAGCGTGCCTGCGCCGCAACCGGTGGCGCAGCTGTCGCCCGGCGCCCCCGAAAGAGGGCCGCAGCCGCCGCAGGCGTTCGTATCACGTCCGGCGCAGGTGACAGCGCTTCCATCTCCGTTGCAGCTCCAGTTCGCCTCGCCACAGCCGCACGGAGTGCCGGGGCTTCCAGACAGCGTGCCGCAGCCGCCGCAGCCATTCGCAGAGGCCGTAGAGCAGGTCGTGCTCCGACCGTCCGCGGCGCAATCGTAGATCCCCGCCCCGCAGGCGCCCGCGCAGGCCGCACCCGGGGCAAACGAGAGGTCGTTGCATCCGCCGCAGGCGTTCTCTGCGGGCGCGCTGCAACGGGTCGATTCAAGGCTCGCGTCACAGACGGAGATTCCGGTGCCGCAGGCCGTGGCGCAGCTCACGCCCGGCGCCTGCGCAAGCGGCGCGCAGCCGCCACAACCGTTCACGGCCGGCGCATCGCAGTAGGTCGCATCGAGCCCCTCCGCGCAGCGGAAAATCCCTTCGCCGCAGGCCGTCGCGCAGGCCACGCCAGGCCCCTGCAAGAGCTCCGCGCAGCCGCCACAGGCGTTCACCGCTGCATCACCGCTGCAGGCCACCGTCTCGGTGCCGTCACAGCTCCAGACGCCCTCGCCGCAGGTCGTTGTGCAGGCCTCACCCGGGCTGCCCGCCAGCAGGGCGCAGCCTCCGCAGGCGTTCTGCGCAGGCGACGAGCAGCTGCTCCCTCCCGCCCCGTCACATGTGAAGGTGCCAGGGCCACAGTCGGTCACGCAGGCCTCGCCGAGGATGTTCTCCAGCAGTCCGCAGCCGCCGCAGGCGTTTGCGCTCACATCACTGCAACGAATGGCCTCCGAGCCGGAGCAGCGCCACAGTCCGTCGCAGCCGCAGGACGAGCCCGGAGCGCTATCCAGCGGTCCGCAGCCGCCACAGCTGTTCGGAAGGTCAGCACCGGTGCAGACCACCGCCTCAACACCGTCGCAAACAAAGGTGCCGCCGCCGCAGCTTCCGCACTCCGTCCCCGGCTCGGCCGCCAGCGACCGAAGCCCGCCGCAGCTATTCCGCGGGATGCCGCTGCAGTCGCACGAGATCGCATCCGTCCCATCACAGAGCGACGCACCGGAAAGGTCGGTGCCGTCGCAGCCGCATGCGCGACCCGGCTGCGTCGGCAGCACGGCGCACCCACCACAGGCGTTGGTTCGCGAGGCGCCACGGCAGGCTGCCTCGCCGCTCACACACTGAACCACGCCGCCGCAGCCGCAAGCAGCTCCCACCGCAACATCGGCACAGGGGTCGACCAGCGTCGTGTCATCAACTGTGTCGAAGCCGCTTCCGGCGTCCGAATTCTCAGTATCCTCCGATGCATCTCCGGCAGCGTCGTTGCCCGTGTCGGTTGCATCTGCCGAAGCGTCGACGCCCGTGTCGGTAGCGGGCTTTTTCTTGCTGCTGCCGCTGCAGGCCGCGAGCAGGAGGAGCAACATAAGCGCCACGAGGCCATGGATGCGACAGGGCGTGCGGCACACTCCCTGTTTCGCCAAGCGAGGCTCCGGATTTCTGGCCAACTTGAGCATCACCATCTCCGCTCAACCATGCGAAACCTGCGCGGACCTGCCAGTCTGCACCGCCCAGCGTCTCGCGACCCTGTCGATGCTTCCAACACGAGCCTTTGCATGTACTCCACGATACCGCTAGATCGACCTTCGCGACAAGTTTCGTCGCAGGTGTGCCGCGCGCTACTGCTCGCCCTCTTCCTGGTAGCCCTCTTCGCCGTCGCCCTCACCGTCCTCTTCACCGTCGCCCTCACCGCCCTCTTCGAGTGGTGCTCCTGCCCGTTCCAGCTTTTCAGGCACCGTCGTGCGCACGTCTTCGTCGCCCTCCCCGGCATTCCAGTAGGCCATGCGCCACTGCTCGATGGCCTCCTCCTTCTGGCCAAGCGCCCAGAGAATATCGCCGAGATGGTCGAGCAGCACCGCCCCCGCACCGGCCAGCTCGATCGCGCGACGCGACAGCGGCTCGGCCTCCGCAAACCGACCCAATCGAAAGTAGACCCAGGCCAGCGAATCGAGGATGCCGCCGTCGTCGGGCCGCAACCGATGCGCCCGCTCCAGATAGGCGAGCGCCGTTGGCAGTTCGACGTTGCGCTCAGCGAGCGTGTAGCCGAGCTGGTTGAGGGCCAACGCATTCGACGGGTCGATCTCGATCACACGCTCCAGCAGCGGTCGCGCCTCGTCGAAGAGACCTGCCGCATCGAAGGCCGCCGCCGAGGCCAACACCATCGCCTCGTTGCGGCTGCGCGTTGCGAGCGCCGCATTCACAAGGCAGCGGAGCAGCTCGGGCCGCGCGGTCTCACGAACCCGCGACACCGCGTCTGCATAGCGACGGACGTTTCCGCCGATGCGTCCGGCGAGCGCTGTGAGGGTTTCACATGCCGACCCCGGCCCGCGCTGGGCCTCCACCGCTTGGAGCTGGGCGAAGCCGACGGTCACCCCAATCGAGTCGCGGAAGCTGGCAGCGACAGGTGCGGCAATCGACATCAACTCTGCCAGGCTGCCCTGCTCCAACAAGAGCCCCATCAGCTCACCCGCATAGGCCTCCGAGCCCGCCTCCGCAGCCTGCCTGTAGAAGCCGGCGGCCAGCCCATGGCGACCCTCGAGCCGCTCCACCTCGCCCAGACAGCCCCAGCCGTTCGCGGCGCGCGGAAAGGCCTTCGTCCAGGCGTGGCAGGCGACCCGCTCCGCATCGGCGCCGGCGCGGCCAGCCACCTGGCGCCACTGCTGAAAGAACCGTTCCGAAGCGCCTTCGGGCGAAACACCGGCGAACAGCGCAACCGTCGCCTGCACGCTCCCCTTCCGCTGTAAATAGGGGAACTCCACCAGCGCCAGCTCCCAGGGAGCGGCCCCCAAGGCGCCAGCAATCTTCAGCTCACGACGAGCATCGTCTGGCTTGTCTGAGAGGAAGAGCGCCTCGGCAAGCGACATCCGCAGTCCGGTATCATCTCCTGCCGCGGCGACGGCCTTTCCGAGCGCCACAAGCTGGTCGCCACGCCTGTTTCCGAACCGCGCCAGCTCGCCCTCGAGTACATGCTGAACGGCCTCCGCGGAGACCTCTCTACGCGCCGGAAGCGGCTCCTCTTCAGCAACGGCGCCGCCGCGCACACCGCAGGCCGACAGGCCGCAGGCGAGCAGCAGCAGCGCTACGCGACGAAGCGCTCGCTCAGGCAATCTCAGCACCCGAAGCAGGCGACTCGCAGGCCACCTTCAGCCCCAGATCCGCGATCATCTCGTGGTCCTTCGCTGCGTTCCAGCCGCGCGTCGTCAGGTAGTTGCCCACCATCGTCGAGTTGGCGCCCGACGAGAACATCAGCGGCTGCAGGCTGCGAAGGTTCACCTCGCGACCGCCCGCTACCTTGATCTCCATCTGCGGCAACAGCAGTCGGAAGAGCGCGATGCAGTGGAGCACCTCGAGCGGCTCCATCGGCTCCATCTTCTCGAGCGGCGTACCGTCGATCCGATGCAGGAAGTTCATCGGCACAGTGTCGACGCCCACACCGCGAAGCTCGAGTGCGAGGTCGACACGGTCCTCCCAGCTCTCGCCCATGCCGAAGATGCCGCCCGAGCAAACCATAATCCCTGCCGCCTTCAGATACTTCAGCGTATTGAGCCGCTCGTCGTAGGTGTGGGTCGTGCAGATCTCGCCGAAGTAGCGGCGCGAGGTCTCGAGGTTGTGGTTGAACTCGCCGAGGCCGGCCTCCTTGAGCATGACCGCAATCTCGGGCTCGTAGATGATGCCGAGCGAGGCATCGGGCTGCACCTTGCCCTCCGCCTTGATGCGACGCACCGACTCGAGCACCGTGTCGAGGAAGGTGCCCCTGGTGAGCGCCTTCGTAGCGGTCACGATGCCGAACCGGCCGGCACCTTCGCGCGCTGCCCGCTCCGCCGCGATCTCCATCTCGATGGGGTCGAGCAGCGGGTAGGTCTGAATGCCGGTGTCGTAGTGGCGGGACTGGGCGCAGAACTTGCAGTCCTCGGGGCAGTGGCCCGACTTGGCGTTGATGATGCCGCAGAGATGCACCTCGTCGCCCACCTGCTCGTGGCGCACCCGGTTTGCCAGCGCGTACAGGTCCCAGAGGTCGATGCCCGTGAGCTTCGTCGCCTCCAGCGCGAGCTCGCGCGAGATGCCACCGGATGCATAGTCATGGCTCCGCAGAGCCTCGAGGGTCGGATGAACGGTCGGCATTACTTTTCTCCCAGCGCTGCTGCGCGAATCGACTCAATCTCAGACACAGACTTCGGCACACCCGCTGTCAGTACACGCGGCCCTGCCTCTGTCACTACAACATCATCCTCGATGCGGATGCTGATACCGCGAAAGGCGGGCCGCACATCGAGGTTAGAGGCGCTGAGGTAGAGCCCCGGCTCGATCGTCACGACCATGCCCGGCCGGTAGGCGAAGGGCCGGTTTCCACGTTCAAGGTAGGTGCCCACATCGTGCACATCGAGGCCCAGATAGTGGCCCGTGCCGTGCGGAAAGTACTCGCCGATGCCCTTGGTGCGCGTTGCCTCCGCGGCCGCCGGCTCCAGGATGTTGGCATCGCGGAGCAGCTCCGCGAGACGCGCCGTGGTCTTCTCATGCACCTCCTGGTTGGTCGAACCGACCTGTACCAGCGTGATGGCGTACTCCTGCGCGGCGAGCACCACCTCGTAGGCAATCCGCTGCGCCGGCGTGAAGGCAGCACCCACGGGATAGGTCCGGGAGATGTCGCCCGCGTAGCCCAGCACTTCGGCGCCCGCGTCGACCATCACCAGCTCACCATCAGCGAGCGTCGCATCGTTTGACTCGTAGTGCAGCACATAGGCCCGATCGCCGCCTGCCACGATCGAGCTGAACGAGGGGCAGGAGGCCCCCTCGCGCTTGAAAGTCGACTCGACGATGCCCTGCAGCTCCGCCTCGTTCATGCCCGGCCGCACGCCCCGCATACCGGCGAGGTGGCCAGCCGCCGAGACCCGGGCAGCCTCCGCCATCACCTCGAGCTCGTCGGCCTGCTTGAACATCCGAAGCCGGTGCAGGATGAGCTCCGCATCGACCACCTCAGAGGGTCCGCGGCGCGCCTGGCGACGACCCTCGCGGCAGCTCCCGAGAATCCCGATGACCGTGCGGTCGTAGGCCTCGTCGTTGCCAAAGGTGAAGTGGAGGCGATCCACCGAAGAGATAAGCTGCGACAGCACCTCCTGCATCGTCCCGCTGGCGTAGGCCTTGTCTGCGCCCAGCTTCTCGGCCGCGCCCTGCAGCCCCAAACGGATGCCGTTCCAGCGCTCTTCTTCAGGCTTGCTCTCTCGCACAAAGAGGTGAAACGCCTCGGCGCCGGCCACCGTGCTCAGGAAGATGGCAGACCCCGGCTCGGTGAGCCCCGAGAGGTAAAAGAGGTCCGACGAGAAGCGGTAGTTGTAGTGGGTGTCGCGGCTGCGAATCTTCTCGCGCGCGCCGAAAACCAGCAGCCCCGCGTTGGGCCCCATCTCCTTCATCACTGCCGCGCGGTTCCGCGCAAAGTCAATCGTCAACATCGGCGGTCCTCGTCACGTTGAGCGGTCTCTTCTTTCGACCTCGTCTCTAACGCCCGAACCCTCCAGTTCCAAGAGTACCCTAGCGATTCCGAACGGAGATCCTAGACTGCATCCCGCGTCCTGCGGGGTGACAAGCGGGACCCTTGTCCTGTAGAGTCGAGCGCAACCACCAGTGGAGCTTGAACAAGCCCCACTGCGACGCTTTGCGCTCCAACCGTTCAAGAGATGACGCAATCATGAACATCCTCGTCGTGACTCAACATGCGCGTTCCGGAAGCGGGCCTGGAAGGAACATCGTGGCGAGCCTGTCAGCCCTGCTGCGCTATTCCTCTGCGACCATCACCCTCGTCTCCGAGACCATGGGCGACGACATCTAAGGGACAGACAGTCCCCGTTTTCGTTGGGAGTCAGACTTCCATCCGAAGACCGTTTCCAAGTGGCCTTCTTCGCTTGCGACCATTCGGCGCGCGGCGAAGGGCGCCGACGTGATTTGGGTGCCGGCAAACCTCGGATCACTCTTGTTGGCGCAGAGCGTTAGGTCGGGCCGTCCCCTCCTCTGCGGCCCAAATGTCTCCCACCTTCCCCACCGCCGTCGAGATGCCCCGGGGCGCGTCGAAACGGAACTGCTCTGCGATGCTTGGGTCGAGGCTTCGCAGGCCCGACGCACGCATGTGGGTCGGCACGTAAATCCTGAACGCCTCATGCAGATCCCGCATGCGCTCTCGACCGACCAATTCTCTCCTGCGTTCCGTGACCGTGACTTCTGGCACCAACATGGGCTGACAGGATCCGGACCCGTCGCGCTCTTCGTCGGCAAGGATTACGAGCTCAAAGGGCTGACGCAACTGCTGGGCGCGCTTGCGTTGGTCAACCGCGGTCGGGAAGTGCCGGTGCAGTTTGCAGCGGTCGGCCGGATAGGGCCGGAGAATCAGGCGCGCATCGACGCTCTGCCCTGGGCTGTCGCGCCTGGCTTTCTCTCCGGCGAAGAACTCTCAGCCGCCTTCGCGTCCGCCGACTTCTCGGTCGCGCCCAGCAGCTGGGAGAACTTTCCCTTCGCCCTGCTAGAGGCGCAGAGTTCTGGCATACCCTCCGTCTGCGGGAGCCGCGGCGGCATGCCAGAGGTCGTCGCGGACGGCGAGACTGGCATCGTTGTCGAGATCGCTTCCAACCGGGACGGGCTCCATCTTCCGGAGGCTGCCGGCAGGCTCGCCGAGGCGATTGTTCGGCTCGCCGACGATTCGACGCTCCGATCAAAGCTGGGAGATGCCGCGCGTCAGCGTGTGCTACGCGAGTTTAGCCTGCCGCGACTCGCGGAAAACATGATGGCTGCGTTCCACCAATTGAAGGGCACTTCCGTGTCCAAGTGAGGCAACCATGACCACCCGCCCCCTCGCCCTCGTCTCCGGTGCCTCCAGCGGCATCGGAGAGGCCACCGCCCTCCTCCTCGCACAGCGTGGCTGGACTGTCGCCGCCACGGGCCGACGCCTCGACCGCCTGCAGGCCCTCGCCGCAAAGGCCCCCGCCGACTCCATCCACCCCTTCGCGGCAGACCTCACAGACGACGCGGCCGTCGCAACGCTCCTCGCCGACATCACCGACCGCCTCGGCCCGCTCCGTGGCCTCGTCAACGCGGCAGGAATCCTCGAAGGGGGCTCGCTCGAGAATGCCTCCATCGACTCCTTCGACCGGGTCATGAACATCAACGTGCGCTCGGTCGCGCTGCTCACCAAGGCGGCCCTCCCGTCGCTGCGGCAGACCGGCGCTGGCGCCTCCATCGTCAACGTCTCGAGCGTCGCCGGCACCCGCTCCTTCCCCGGCATCTTCGCATACTGCGCCAGCAAGGCGGCGCTCGACCAGATGACCCGCTGCCTCGCACTCGAGCTCGCCGCCGACGGCATCCGCGTCAACGCCGTCAACCCGGGCGTGGTTGTCACCGAACTCCACCGCGCCGCCGGCATGGATGACGCCGCCTACGCAACCTTCCTCGAGCGCGGTCGGCAGACCCACCCCATGGGTCGCGTCGGCCAGCCCGACGAGGTCGCCGAGGCCATCGTCTGGCTCCTCTCTGACGCCACCGGCTGGATCACGGGCGCAACCCTCCCCATCGACGGCGGCAGACACCTAACCTGCGCCCGATGACCCTCGAAGTCCCCGACCACCGCCTCGCCATCTGCCGACGCTGCCGTAACAGCGAGCGCATCGCGGCGGCCGCAGACGGCGCGCAGCTCTTGCTCGACCATGCACGCGGCCGCGCCACCGCCCCGGACGGCACCCCCTTCCACGCCCGACTCAGCCAGTGCCTCAACTCCTGCGACGCAGGCCACACCGTCCGCGTCGAGTGGCAGGGTCGAGAGTTCGCCTTCGTGGGCATCCGGACCTGCAGCGAGCTCGATGAGGTCATCGACGCACTCGGCGACATTGCCCGCGGAGAGACGCCCGACCACCTCCACAAGCGGCTCTACCAGGTCTGGACAGAGGGCAAGCTCACCTTCCATGCCGGCCTCCGCCCGCCCATTGGTTGACGCGCACCGATCGCCACGCCACGATCCCCCACCCTCCAACGAACGCCCTCGTGGTACCATGACCCAGTCCGACGCGCGCCATCATCTCTTCTCCTTCGACGCCAGCCTCGAGGCCGCCAACGACCTCCGCGCACGCGGCTTCGGACGGCCCGACATCTGCATCGTCCTCGGCTCCGGACTCGGCTCCCTCGCCGAGCGTGTGAACATCACCGCAGAGGCCGCCTACCGCGACATCCCCCACTTCCCCACCAGCTCGGTCGCAGGCCACCGCGGCCGCCTCCTGTTCGGCACCCTCGCCGGCCGCTCCGTCCTCCTCATGGATGGCCGCGTGCATGCCTACGAGGGCTACGGCGCCGACGACGTCGTCTTTCCGGCGCGCGTCATGTGGCAGCTCGGCGGACGCATCCTCCTCGTCACCAACGCCGCAGGCGGCATCAAGTTTGGCTCCGCGCCTGGCGACCTCATGCTCATCGAAGACCAGATCAACCTCACCGGCCGCAACCCGCTGATGGGCCACAACGACGAGCGCTGGGGCACCCGCTTCCCCGACATGTCGGAGGCCTACGATGCCGGCCTCCGAGACATCGCCCGCGCCAGCGCCGAGGCCCAGTCCATCCCGCTAACCGCGGGCGTCTACGTGGGGCTCCTCGGGCCGACCTACGAGACACCCGCGGAGATCCGCATGCTCCGCAACCACGGCGGCGACGCGGTCGGCATGAGCACGGTCCTCGAGGTCATCGCCTGGCGCCACCTCGGCAGCTCCGGAGCAGGCCCGCGCGGCCGCGTCCTCGGCATCTCCTGCATCACCAACCTCGCCTCCGGCATGCCCGGGGCCGTCCTCTCACACCACGACGTGCAGGAGGTCGCGAACCGCAGCCGCGACCGCTTCTGCAACCTCGTGCAGGGCATCGTCGAGCGCCTCGAGGTGACGCCGTGAGCCGCCCCACGACCGAACAAGAGGCAGAGCTCTACGCTGCCGCGAAGGCCGCCATGCAGCTCGCGCACGCGCCCTACTCCAACTTCCTGGTGGGCGCGGCGCTGCTCTCGGCAACCGGCCGCATCTACGCCGGCTGCAACATCGAGAACGCCAGCTATGGCGCCACCATCTGCGCCGAGCGCAACGCCATCTCAGGCGCCGTCATGGCCGCCGACAAAGAGCTCATCGCCGTGCTCGTTATCACCGCGACCGAGCATCCCACCTTCCCCTGTGGCATCTGCCGGCAGGTGCTCGCAGAGTTCAACCCTGCGATGCTCGTCATCTCGACCACGGTCGGCGGCGGACGGGCTGAGCAGTCGCTCGCAACGCTGCTGCCCTCCAACTTCAGCCAGCTCGATCTCGAGGCCGCAAGCGCCCTCAAGCGATAGCGCTACTTGTGACCCGGCGAGGCCGCGGGTACCCTCGATCCATCATCTCCGGAGGGTCCCTTGAGCCATCTCAATGCATCGCGCGCACCGCAGCCTTCCGTCGTTCTCGACGCTCTCCGTTGCGACGCCGAAACGGCCTGGTTCGAACGGCTCTCTGCCGCCTTTGAAGCGCCCGGCGCGCCGCCGGCACCTGCACCGAACCCCGACCTCCGCGCAACCCTCATGGGCACCGCACAGCGCCTCACTGCGGCCGCCTCGCCGCAGCTCGCCGATGCGCTCGCGACCGCAGCGGCGCGCCTCGCGCTCTCGCAGCCCGTCGAACTCTATGCCGGCGCCGACGCCGAAGACCCGACGCTGCTCCTCGCACCGGCGCCGCTGCTCCTCCAGATCCCCGCCTCGGTGCTCGGCCTCTTCGACGAACAGGCCGCCGTCGCCTACCTCGGCCACCAGCTCGGCCACCAGCTGCTCCACGGCCTCACCTCCGGCGCAGCGGTCGCCGCGACCCGCGCTCACGGCTGGCTCCTCGATGAGCGGACCACCGCGCCGCCTGCCGCCGCCGCCTACCTGCTCGCCCGCGAAATCTCCGCCGACCGAGCCGCGCTCGCCGCAACCCGGTCGCTGAAGGCTGTCGCAACCCAGTTCCTCGCGATGCAATCTGGGCTGGAGGCATCTGCCGTCGCAGGCGATGTGGACGGCCTCCTCCGCCAGTGCAACGAGCTCGTCAGCGCACTGCTCGCAGGCACCGGCGAGCCGCCCGTCGGCAGCGAATCCTACCTCCGACTCTGGGCCCTCGAGCGGTTCGCCGAAACGCCCGCCGGCGCCGCGGCCACGGGCGGCAAAGCGACCGCACAGGCAGCAGCGGTAGAGCAGCAGATCTCCACCCTCATCGACCGCTACGCAGCCTCGCTTCAGGTCGCCGGTGAGCCCGCCAAAGGCTCAACCGACCTTAAGGAGTTTGCCCTCGCCGCCGCCGTCCTCGCCTCCGAAGCAGACGGCGATCTCGAGGCCTCCGAGCAGGCCCCGCTCGAGGCCGCCTTTGCCTCCCTCGTCCCCGACTGGCGCACCTACCTCGACCCGGCCGTCGCATCCCGCCGCCTCAGCGAGCTCGCGCCCATCGCTGCCGTCGCCTCCACCGACCAGAAGCTCGGCATCCTCTCGCTCCTCTCCCACATCATCCTTGTCGATGGCAAAGCCACCAAGCGCGAGCTCACCCGCATCTACCAGATCGGCGACCTCATCGGCGCCGGCGACCTCTACCGTACCTCGCTGCCCCCCATGCTCGGCGAGCTGACCGTCGAGCCCGACGACGAGAGCAAGCCCTCCGCCGTCCAGATTCCGCCGCGCGCCAGCGAGAGCTCCAACGCCCTCGACGCCCACCTCTTCAGCATAGGCCGGCGCGGCGGCGGCCTCACCACCCTCCGGCGCCTCATGCGGCTCTTGGGCGGCTCCACCCGCGAGGCGCTGCTGACCGTCATGGAGGGCTCGCTCCGCCACTACAACCTCCGCACCCCCGCAGACCTCAAGACGCTCGACCTCGACACCCCCTTCACCGTCGAACTCATTCATCCCGCACCCGTCGTTGCAGCGGCCGCCGCCTCGCTCGAGCCGGCACGCGAGCAGCTCCGCCGCGGGGTCCTCCGACTGCGCGATGAGCTGGTCTCCGGTGACGGCCGTTCGCCCTCCGTCCGGCTCCGCGTCGCAGGCCGGTTCGCCGTCGACCTCTCCGAGCTCGACGCCATCTCCGAAGGCCTCTCCGAGCGCATCCTCGCCTTCGCAAAGGTCGCCCATCCCGCCACGCTCGTCGAGGCTGCAGAGGTGGGCCGCGCGGGCGCCGCCGCCAAGGTCGCTAGCCGCATCAAGGCCCTCTACCGCGAGCACCGCGCCAGGCTCGAGGAGTCCGGCGCCTGCGAGCTCTACCTCGGCTATCCCTTCCTCACCGGTTCGGCAGGCGGCTACGATGTCCGCGGCCCGCTCGTCCTCTACCCAACCGACCTCGTCGTCGACGACCGCGGCGGCCGCTCCTGGAGCCTTGTCGCCCGCGAAGACGAACTCCCCGTCGCAAACCAGGCGCTCCTCCGCCTCCTCTTCTCCAAGCTCGGATACGCGCTGCCAGACGCGCTGATGGAGAAGTTCCACACCCTCGCCGCACAAGACTCCGACGCCCTCCTCGCCGAGCTCGCCGTCGTCGGCCTATCGGCCAAGCCGCTCTCGGGAACGCTCACGCCCCTCCGGCCCTGGTCCGAGGCCTCGGGCAAAGGCGCTGCGCTTGAGATCGAGGAGGCCGCCGTCCTCGGCCTCTTCCCCCAGTCCGGCTCCGACCTTCTGCAGGACTACAACGGCCTCCTCGACGCGCTCTCCGACCCCACCCAGAACGCGCCCGCCCTGCTCGGCGTCGCAGGCCTCGTCCTGCCGCCACACCTCCGCGAAGCGCTCGGCGTCGAAGAGCCGCTCGGCATCGCACCCACCGACATCGAGCCCGTCGTCTATGCCGACCCCAGCCAGCTCGCCGTCCTCTCGCGGACCCACGAAACAAGGGCGCTCGTCGTCGACGGCCCGCCGGGAACGGGAAAGAGCCAAGTCATCGTCAACCTTGTCGCCGATGCCCTCGCCCGCGGCTGCCGCGTCGCCGTCGTCTGCGAAAAGCGGGCCGCGCTCGATGTAGTCGCGCACCGGCTCGAGGGCGTTGGCCTACGCCACCTGCTCGCCGTCGTTCACGACGTCTCCGACGACCGGAAGGCCCTCTTCGAACAGGTCGTGCGCCGCCTCGAGGCCCCGGCCGATCACAGCTTCCGCGACACACTCCACACAGAGGCCACCACCCTCGAAAGCGGCCTCTCGCACGAGCTCCACGAACGTGGAGAACTCCTCGCGCTGCGCCATGCAGACGACCTCCCCTCGCTTGGAGAGCTCCATGCCGGACTCGCCGCACTCGACGAACTGACCGCCTTTGCGCCGGCCGCACTCGCCGACCTCACGCCAGCCGCAGCAGAGGCCCTCGCGCAGGCCGTCGCTGCCGTCCAGCCGCACGCCACCCTCCTCGCCTCCTCGCCCCACCTTCAGCCCGGCGACGAGCGACCCCGCGCCTCCTTCGCCTCCTCCTCCGCGACAGACTGGGAGACCCTCCGCGGCCGCATCAACGGTGTGGCGCAGCTCAACGAACAGGCCGACAGCCTGCTCCGCGCGACCGGCGTCGAACCTGCCGCGGCAGCCGCACGCCTCCCCGCGCTCCACGCCGCAGTCGCGGTTGCACGCGCGCTCGACCTCCCCGCCGAACAGCTCTTCGCAGGCCTCCTCCTCCGCGCCTCTACCGCGAGCAAGGTGGCCGGCGGCGGAGCCTGGCTGCAGGCTGCGGGCACCGCAAACAACCGCTCCATTCCCGAGGGGCTCGCCACCTGGGAACATGCCGCCGAGGCCATCGATAGCACGCCGGCACCCGTCTTTGCGCAGGAGACCGACGAGGCCCGCACCATGCTCCCCATCGCGCTGGCCGTTGCCCCCGCCTGGTACCGCTGGTTCCTCCCCTCCTGGTGGTCTGCGCAGGCCGCCATGCGGCGCTGGCTCGCAACGGAGTGGCCCGAGCGGGCTGCCGAACCTGTCACCGCTCCGCTCCTCCTCGAGGTGCGCCGCCGCATCGCCGCCAGCAACGGCTGGCGCGCCCTCCGCGGCGTCTACCAGAGCCTCGGCGGCGAGCTCGTCCTGCCGGCCTCGCGCGACGAGGCCCGCGCCCAGGTCGCCATCCTCTCTGCCACGCTCGCGCAGCTCAGCAGCCTCGAGCCCCACCGCGAAGCACTCACCGCCCTCGACCTCTGGCCTGCCCCCAGCGTTGTCGGCCTCGGCGCCTGGCGCAGCCGGCTCCTCCAACTGAGCGAGGCACTCACACTCCTGCAGCAGGCCGCCACCGAGCGCGCCGCACTTCAGCGGATCTTCCCCACGCTCGGCGAATCCGCGACGCCGCAGGCCCTCCGCGACCTGGCCGCCATCGTGGCTACGCAGGGACGCGCCATCAGCGCAGCAGACCGTTCTATCGCCGCGGCGACCGCGCTCCACCCCACCGCACGGCCACTCGTGGCACGCCTCTCCAACCAGCACGCCCAAGCCCCTGCCGCCGCCTGGCGCTCCGCCATCTTGCGCGGCTGGGCGCAGGCGCAGGTCGACAGCATCGAGGCCCGCGAACCAGGCGTCGCAAGCCTCGACAACACCACCAGCCTCGGCTCGCTCGAGTCCGCCGAGGCACGCCTCCAGGCACTCACCGCGGAGCTCACCGCAAGCGCGGCCCAACGGGTGGTGGCACTCCGCAACGAGGCCCCGCTCCTGCAGGTCATCGACGCCGAGAAGGGCAAGCGCCGCACCGAGCTCCAGTCCACCAAAGAGGGGCTCCTCAAAGAGGCGCGCAAGCAGCGCAGCCGCATGCCGCTCCGCACCTTCGTCCGCACCTACGCAGAGGCCGGCCTCTTCGACCTTCTCCCCGTCTGGCTCGTCTCGCCCGAGACCCTCAGCGTCCTCTTCCCACGCGAGCCCATCTTCGACCTCGTCATCATGGACGAGGCCTCACAGTGCACCGTCGGCTCGGGCTTCCCCGTCCTGTTGCGCGGCCAGCGCGTCGTCATCGCCGGCGACGAGCACCAGATGCCTCCGACCAGCTTCTTCCAGAGCGCCGAAGACCCCGACGAGGTCCCCGAAGACGACCGCGAATCACGCGAACTCCTCGAGGGCGAATCGCTCCTCGTCCTCGCCCGCTCGCGCGTCCCCCACATCGGCCTGCGCTGGCACTACCGCTGCCTCTTCGAGGAGCTCATCGCCTTCTCCAACCATGCCATGTACCAGGGCAACCTCTCCACCATCCCCGCCACCCGAAGCGCCGCCGCGCAGGCCCAGATCAGCTGGATCCAGGTCGACGGCGCCACCTACCTCGAGGGCGTCAACAAGGTCGAAGCGGAGCGGGTCGTCGACCTCGTCGCAACCCTCATGGTCGACCGCCCCGGCGAGAGCCTCGGCGTCGTCACCTTCAACATCCAGCAGCGCCAGACCATCCTCGATGCCCTCGACAGCCGCTGCGAATCCGACCCCCTCTTTGACCAGAACTACCGCACCGCGCTCGCACGCGAACGCATGGATGAGCGGCCCTTCGTCAAGAACCTCGAGTCCGTGCAGGGCGACGAGCGCGACATCATCATCTTCTCGCTCGGCCACGCCCCGGCGCAGCGCAAACGCAAAGATGGAAACAGCGAACGCTACGTCCCCGCACGCTTCGGCCCGCTCGGCCAGAAGGGTGGCGAGCGCCGCCTCAACGTGGCCGTATCACGCGCCAAGCGGCAGATCTGCATCGTGGCCTCCTTCGAGCCCACGCTGCTCTCCGTGGCCACCACCACCCACGAAGGCCCCCGCCTCTTCAAGGCCTTCCTCGAGTTCGCCTGGCACCTCTCCGCCGGCCGCAAGGCGCAGGCAGAACGCACCCTCGAACTCCTCCGTGCCTACCGCCAGGCCGCAAAGCCCTCCGCTGCAAGCCGGCGCCCCGCCTTTCTCCACCCGCTCAAGGTCCAGGTCGCGCTCGCGCTCGAGGCGCTCGGACACACCACACAGCTCGATGTCGGCACCTCCTCCTTCCGCG
>JABMMX010000134.1 GCA_013205435.1 Deltaproteobacteria bacterium | reverse complement strand
TGCCGCTGCTGGTGCGGGTGGTGCTGGCGTCGCTGCCGATGGTTGCGGTGGCCGCCGCGTGGCGTTGGAGCTGGTTCCGGTTTGGCGATGCGGGCGCTGCCGGTGGCGCTGTCGGCTGCGCTGCGACAGGCCTCGGAATGGTCTGGCTGCTGGCGCGGAGGCGGCGCTGATGCGGAGCTTTCTCTACCTCACTCCACGGTTTGCACCGGCTGCAACGGTGGGCGCGCTGCGTGCCGTGAAGTTCTGCCGCCATCTCCCCTCGCAGGGGTGGCGGCCGGTGGTGCTGAGCGACATGGAGGCGGCGCGTGGTTTCGACCCGTCGCTCGAGGCGCTGCTGCCCGCCGAGATTTCCGTGGAGGTGGGCTGGCGACCCGAGAGCGTCGCGGTGCTGGCGGCCATGCGCGCCGGCCTGCGGGTTGCGCCCGATGTCGATAACCGCGGACCCTTCAAGCGAGGGCTTGCAGACCGTATCCGCGCAACTGCGCCCGCCCTCATCGATGGCCCGCGGGCGCTGCTGCAGGAGCTCAAACTTCCACTCTCTGCGAACGAGCTCCGCGACATCCAACATGCGGTGGAGGCGGCGCGCCGCCTCGTGGTTCGAGAGCGCTGTGAGGCGATTGTTGCGAGCGGGCCACCCTGGCAGGCGCTGGTCGTGGGGGCGTTGGTCGCGCGGCTGGAGCGGCTGCCGCTGCTGCTCGACTTCCGCGATCCGTGGGCGCTCTGCGAGCTCGACCGCGTGGCGCGGAGCTGGATGGAGCAGCAGAAGGCGCAGCTGCTCGAGCGCTGGTGCGTTTGGCAGGCCACCGCGCTGCTGCTCAACACCGATGCGGCGCGGGACGACTATGAGCGGGTCTACGGCGGCCGCGCAGGCCTGCGCATCGAGACGCTGCGGAACCATGCGGAGGCCTGGGAGCGCGGGCCCGAGGTGGAGCGGAGCGGCCCCTTCCGGCTGGTCTGTCCGGGTCGTCTCCGCGACCGTGTGATGAGCCAAGGGCTGGTGCGGGCACTGGCCGCGCTAGCCGCCGAAGGCTGGGGCCCGGATCGGCTTGTGCTCGAGGTGGCCGGACCGCTCTCGCGACGGGCCGAGGCCGAATTTCGTGCGGCAGATGTGCTTCGTTTCGTGCAGCTGGTGAACTGGAAGCCGCAGAGCGAGGTCTCGGCGTGGCTTGCGACCGGCGATTTGCAGATCGTCCTCAACGCCGCGACGCGGCAGCGCATCCCGGCGAAGTTCTACGAGTCCCTGATGGTGCCGCGGCCAGTGCTGGTGTGTGGTGCAACCCCGGAGATGGCGACGCTCACGGCGGGCATGGAAGGAGTGGCGTTGTGTGACCGCGAAGACGATGGTGCGATCGCTGCGGCGATTCGCGCCGCGCTGACGGGAAGGAGAGCGGCGGTGGTACGTGAAACCGGCGCACTGACCAGCGAGGCTGCCGCTGCGCGGCTTGCGGAGCTGCTCTGCGCGGTCAGCCCGCGCCCCGATGTGGCCTCGCCTTCGAGCGACGAGTAGGGGCTCCATGCCACCTCGGGAGCCTGCCTTGCTACACTGCCTCTATCTCTCCTCGGCCTTCCCGCCGATTGCACAGGTGGGGGGGCTCCGTGCCTTCAAGTTTTCCAGGTATCTGCCCTCCGAAGGTTGGAGGGTAACGGTGCTCTGCGCGCCCGTTCCTGCAGCCACGGCTGACGATGGCCTGCTGGCGCAATTGCCCGCGGATGTGCGGGTGGTGCGTGGCTGGGGCAGGCCGGAGGATACCCTGGTGGACGAGCGGAGCGAGGCAGGTCTGGTCGATGCGTCGGGAGCGACCTCTTCTCCGCTCCGAAGCCGTCTTGCTGCCCTGCGCAGGAGGCAGCTCCCGCCCGACTTTCTGCCGCTCGGCCGTCGCGAGATTCCGCGCGCCTGGCATGGCCTCGCCTCCGCTGAGGCAGTGATCGTTTCAGACCGTCCGGATGTCATTCTGGCGAGCATCGACCCAGAGGCGACCATGGTTGCCGGCGCGCGTCTGTCGCAGCGTCACGGAATTCCGCTCGTGCTCGACTTCCGCGATCCGTGGGCCACCTGCGACCTGCGGCGTGGGGCCCGCTGGCCGCTGCAGCGTCGCCTCGTCGACGCTCTCGAACGGGGCGCAATCGAGCAGGCTGCGGCAGTGATCTGGAACACGGAGACGGCGCGGACGGTGGCAGCCGAGCACTATGGCGCCGCGCTGGCCGCGAAGTTCGCGGTGGTGCGCAACCATCACGACAGCACGCTGGTGGGGGTCTCTGCGACGCAGCCCGACGCGCAGGGGCCGTTCCGTGTGCTCATCCTTGGCCGGCTCCGGAAGTATGTGGAGGGCGCGGTGCTCTTTCGCGCTTTGGCGCGCCTTCGCGCATCGGGCATCACGCCAGCCCAACTTTTGGTGGAAATTGCTGGCACAGTGCCCATAGAGAGCCTGCACCTCGCGACAGCGCTGGGCGTACGAGACTATGTGGAGGTGGCGCCTGCCCTGCCCCATGCGCGGATCGGATCGGCGCTGGCGCGGGCCGACCTTCTTCTTGCCCTGAGTAACGCCTCCGTGCAGCGCATTCCCTCCAAGCTTTACGACTATCTGGCGACCGATCTGCCGGTGCTGGTGCTGGCGGACAACCCGGAGATCGCTTCAATGACCGCTGAGATTGCAGGCGTGCAGCAAGTGTCGCTCAGCGACGATGCAGGGCTCGCTTCTTCGCTAGCGGAGGCCTTGTCATCTCGGGGCTCACGGTTTCCGCGCGACGCGAGTGGCTTCGACAGCCGGGTTGCAACGCAGGCTCTTTCGGTGATTCTGAAGCAGGCTGTTGCACATGGGTGAGCGTCCGGCGGTCGCGGAGCGGTGGTCGAGCGCGCTGGCCTCCTACTACATGGTCGACATCATCGGCCTGGCCGGTTTTCTGCTGCTGACGCCGCGGATGATCGCCCACTTTGGCGCCACCCAGTATGGTGTGTTGGCGTTGGCGGCTGGTCTCACGGGCTACCTGGGTTTGCTGGATCTGGGCATCAAGCCCGCGCTTACACGGATGGTGGGCGCCGCCTGGGCTGTGGGAGAGCGCTCGCGGGTGGAGGCCCTGTTGCGGCTCGGGCTTGCGGTGCTCTCCCTGTCGGGCGGCCTGGCGCTGGCTGTCGCGGTCCTCATCGCGTCGGACCTTCAGACAAGACTTTCGGCTGCCGACGGCTTGGCTGTCGCGCCGTTTGTGCTTGTGAAAGGGGCGGAGCTGGCGATTCAGCTCGCCGGGAGTCCCTTCGAAGCGGCCAACTATGCGATGGATCGTGTGGTGCGGATGAATGCGGTGCGTGCTGTAGCCCGCGTCATGGAGGTGGTCGCCGGGGCGGCCGCGCTTGCCTGGTCGTTGCCGTTGGTTTTTTTAGCGTGGGCCTCGCTGGCGACGACGCTGGTCGGCGTGGTGCTGCAGTGGAGCACGCTACGGGAGCGGCTGCCTGGGTTCCTGCCCGGTCGGGTGCGTGCCCCGGCCGGCATGTCTCGAGAGCTGGCCGGTTTTGCGGGCTTCTACCTGATCAACAGCGCGGTCGTCGTTCTCATCTTCCGGACGGATGAGATCGTCATCGCCGGGGGCCTCTCTTTGGCTGCGGTGGCGATCTATGCGCCACTCAACCAGGTCGCGCAGGCGTTGATGGGGGCATTGGCGAAGATTCCCACAGCCTCCGGCCCCAAGCTGGCCATCCACATCGCGCGGCAGGAGCGGACAGAGGCCGCAGACCTGCTCCGCTCGACCCTGGCGGGGACCCTGGGCGCCGGCCTGGTGCTCGCGCCGGTGCTCCTGCTCTTCGGCAGGCCGATCGCCTCCATCTGGCTTCGGCAGGAGATCTCGTTCGCTCTGATTGCCTCCTTCGTCGCGATCATCGTGGCTCACCTGCCCGTGGCGGTTGCCTCTCGCTACATCGGTGCCGCCGGCATCGTCCGGTCTGTCACGATCGTCTCCGTGGTGGCGGGGCTGCTGAATCTTGGTCTCAGCCTCCTCCTTGTGCAGCGATTCGGGCTCACCGGCGTTGCCTGGGGAACGCTGTTTGCCCAGCTCGTGACCACGACCTGGTTCAACCCGCGCGTCGCAATGAAGCACGCTGGGCTCCCCCTTTCGGAGGTGGTGCGTGCGCTCCTGCAGACGGCGGCGCTGCCTGTGCTGTTTTCGGTTGCGATAGCGGCCTCTGCATCAACGTTGCTACCCTTGATCCCGGCCGCTCTGCTCTCCGTGACCGTCGCCGTTGCCGCGGCGGTGCGCGTTGTCGCAAAGAGCCGGCAGGTCGTTACCCGGACCGCCCATGCCTAAGTTCCTCTATCTCAGCCCTTCGTTTCCGCCGCAGTCCCGCGTGGGGGCGCTCCGACCCCTCAAGTTCTGCAGGCATCTGCCGGCGCTCGGTTGGCAGCCTGTGGTGCTCTGCGATCTGCACGAGTCGGACGCCATCGATGTGACCCTCTCCGAGGCACTGCCAGAGGCGACCGTCGTGGTGCGCGACTGGAGCCGTGCGGCGCGCCGCAACGAGGCCGCGGTGGCGCGGGGTGAATTGCCGCGCGCCACCCACGACGCCGGCGGCAAGCCCATCGTCCGGAGGCCCTCTGGGCTCAAGCGCCTGCTGTCGCGTGTGTTGCTGCAGACCAGCCGCTCCCTCTCATTTTTGCGTGCGTCGCCCGAGTGGGTGCCGCTGGGCCACCACAGCATCGAGATTCCGCATGCGCTGAAGGCCTCGCGGCGGCTCATGCGTGAGCACAGGTTCGAGGCCATCGTCGTCAACGCCGACCCACACGCTGCGCTGCTCGTCGGCGCACAGCTTTCGCATGAGAGCGGCATCCCGCTGGTGCTCGATCTGCGCGACCCCTGGAGTGTCTGCGAGCTCCGGCGCGGCGAACGCCCGTGGCCGCAGCGCAGGCTGGTGGATGCCATGGAGCGACGCTGCGTGGCGCAGGCGAGCGCGGTCATTCTCAACACCGAGACCACCCGCCGCGACTATCTCGCACACTACGCCGACCAGCCCGCCGAGAAGTTCCATGTCATCCGCAACCATGGCGATGCGGCGCTGATTGCGAATGGCTCGTTCGAGCGAGATCCCCGCTACACCGCGCTCTTCCTGGGCAACTTCCGCCGGTATGTGGAGGGCGATGAGCTGCTCGAGGCGCTGGCGCTGCTCAAGGCGCGCGGCATCGACGAGACGAAGTTCCACCTTGTGGTCACGGGCCGCGTGCCCGCCGAGGCGCGCGCCTATGCGGAGAAGATTGGCGTAGCCGCGATGCTGACCGAGGGGGCCTTCGTGCCCTACCGTCAGGTGGGCAGTTTTATGGAGTCCGCCGATCTCCTCGTTGCTCTCGCCCACCGGACCGTGCAGCGGGTGCCGGCGAAGGTCTACGACTACCTCGTCTCGCCACGTCCGATGCTGGTTGTGGCCGACAACCCGGAGCTCGGTGAGATGCTTGCGCCGCTGCCCTATGCGGAGCTGCGGAGCCTCGACGACATCGCGGGCATCGCCGATGCCATGGCCGATGCCTTTGCGCTCGGACCCGGCTTTGCGGTGGATCGGAGCGAGGCAGGCTACGATAGCGTGACCGCCTCCGCAAAACTCGCCGCTATCCTCAGCAGTGTGAGCCGCCCTCAGTAGTGGCGGTCGAGCACATACTAGCCGAAAGCTCGGAGTATCGTCTTGGGCAGCGAGTCTTCGACGAGCGGGTCGAGCAGGGTCTAGCCCTCTTCGATGAGGGCGGTGGCCTGCTCGGAGCAGATAACCTCTCTGACCCTCTGCGCGTGGCCATATGCGTTGCTGCTCGTTCCGTCCTCGCGAGCGAACCTGCGCTGTTGAAAAGATCTTGCATGCGCCATGTGTGTTCAGCGCACCGGCGTGATCCTCCTGCACTGAACTGCTGCGCCGTGCCGGCAGGATTGCACGAGGCAATCGCGCATGGGAAACTTCGCGGTGGTTTGCAACGGCTTGCGCAGCGACTGTTTGCACAGGCGCTCTTGCTGCAGTTGCATCCGTTTCGACCGCCAGGGCTCGGATGATTGAATGAACGCCGCGGGTTCCTTTAGCGTTCGACTTCCCGCGATATGGGTGACGCTGGCTTCGTCAGACCGTGATGCGAATGCATGACGCACCTCCTGACATTGTGTTCGGTGGTCTGTAGTTCGTGACAGTGGCGCCCGCGGGCCGATTCCCTCTCTTCGCGCCGCTGCTGCGCCCCTCGCAACCGCATTGACCATGCCTACGTTTCTCTACCTGAGCCCCTCCTTTCCGCCGCAGTCCCGCGTGGGCGCGCTCCGGCCGCTCAAGTTCTGCCGCCACCTGCCCGCGCTCGGTTGGCAGGCCGTGGTGCTCTGTGATCTGCACGAGTCGGATACCATCGATGTGACGCTCTCCGATGCACTGCCAGCAGAGGTCACGGTGGTCCGCGACTGGAGCCGCACAGCACGCCGCAACGAGGCCGCGGTGGAACGTGGCGAGCTGCCCCGCCCCACCCACGACGCCGGCGGCAAGCCCATCGTCCGCCGTCCCTCCGGGCTCAAGCGCATGCTGCCGAGCGCGCTGCAGAACACCTACCGCTCGCCCAGCTTCTGGTGGCCCTCGCCCGAGTGGGTGCCGTTGGGCCACCACGCCATCGAGATCCCGCATGCGCTTCATGCATCTCGGGGGCTCATCCACGAGCACACCTTCGAGGCCATCGTCGTCAACGCCGACCCGTACGCAGCACTGCTGGTGGGGGCGCAGCTCTCGCGCGAGAGCGGCATCCCGCTCGTACTCGATCTGCGCGATCCCTGGAGCGTCTGTGAGCTACGGCGCAGCGCCCGCCCCTGGCCGCAGCGCAGGCTGGTGGATGCGATCGAGCGGCACTGCGTGGCGCAAGCCTCGGCGGTCATCCTCAACACCGAGACCACCCGCCGCGACTACCTCGCCCATTACGCCGACCAGCCCGCCGCGAAGTTTCATGTCATCCGCAACCATGGCGATGCGGCGCTGATTGCGAATGGCTCGTTCGAGCGAGATCCCCGCTACACCGCGCTCTTCCTGGGCAACTTCCGCCGGTATGTGGAGGGTGATGAGCTGCTCGAGGCGCTGGCGCTGCTCAAGGCGCGCGGCATCGACGAGACGAAGTTCCATCTGGTAGTCACAGGCCGCGTCCCGGCCGAGGCGCGCGCCTATGCCGAGAAGCTCGGCGTGGCCGCAATGCTGACCGAGGGGGCCTTCGTTCCCTACAGGCAGGTGGGCAGCTTCATGGAGACCGCCGACCTCCTCGTGGCGCTCAACAACCGGACGGTGCAGCGGGTGCCAGCGAAGGTGTACGACTACCTCGTCTCACCTCGTCCGATGCTGGTGGTGGCAGACAATCCTGAGCTGGGCGAGATGCTCGCGCCGCTGCCCTATGCGGAGCTGCGGAGCCTCGACGACATCGCGGGCATCGCCGATGCCATGGCCAAGGCCTTTGCGCTCGGCATCGGCTTTGCGGTGGATCGGAGCGAGGCGGGCTACGACAGCGCGACCGCCTCCGCCAAGCTTGCGGCCATCCTCAGCAGCGTGGCCCGCACTCAGTAGTGGCGGTCGAGCACATACCAGCCGAAGGCGCGCAGCATCATCTTGGGCAGCGAGTCTTCGACGAGGGGATCGAGCAGCGTCCAGGCCTCCTCGACGAGCGCGGTGGCCTGCTCGGAGCAGGCGTCGATGCCGCCGACCGATTCGATTTTGGCGATGACGGCGTGGACCGTCTCCAGGTCTTGTGGCTTGGAGGAGATGGTCTCCCAGAGCCCGGTGCGATCGGCCAGTTCGAGCTTGGCCATCGCCTTGGCGACGGGCAGCGTCACCTTGCCATGCATGATGTCTTCTCCGTGTGACTTGAGGTCGCCCTTGAAGCCGCGAAGGTTGAGCACATCGTCGATGATCTGGAAGGCTAGGCCGACGCTCTCGAAGAAGCGGCCGAGCCCTTCGATCTGGGCCTCGGTGGCACCACCGCCGACGGCGCCCATGCGTGCGAGCGAGGCGGCGGGGATGGCGGTCTTGAGCCGATGGATGGCGAGGATGCGCTCTTCGAGCAGCACGCCGTCTCCCGTCGCGACGACCTCGGCCATCATGAAATCGACGCCGTCGATGTCGAGCGCCTGGCCTGCGTGGCCGGCGCGGAGCGCCTGGAAGTAGTGGTCGTAGATGGCCAGCTTCTCGCGGTCGGAGAGCTTGGGTCCGATGAGCAGCTTCTGGCCCATGAAGTAGCAGGCCGTGCCCGAGTTGATGGCAAGCGACTCGCCGTAGAGCAGGTGCGAGGTGGGGCCGCCGCGGCGGATGACCGACTTGTCCTGCACGTCGTCGACCATGAGCGAGCCCACATGCATGAGCTCCGGCATGGCCAACCACTTTACGAAGTTGCGTGAGTCGCCGCCGACCACATCGCAGCAGGCGAGGGCGGCGTAGGAGCGCCAGCTTTTGCCGCCGCGATCGGTGATGAGGCGGACCGGCTCGCAGAGGGTGCGGGTGAGCTGGCTGAGCTCGATGCCGCGCATGTAGTCGTCGTGTTTCTTGCTGGCGATGAGGTCGCGGAGCGGCTCGTAGTCGGGCTTGATCGGGACGAGGGCTTCGACCGATTTGCGGACCTCTTCGCCGACGGCGCCGAAGAAGTCGTCGAGGGTCTCGACGGTCACAAAGCCGCTGCGCTCCACATAGCCGCGGCCGCGGATGGCCTTGCCGCCGAGCGTGCCCTCGAAGGAGACAGAGCCCTCCCAGAAGGCCGGCTTGGAGATGAGGGTGACGAACTCCTGATCGGCGAAGTCTGCGGTGACTTCAACCTGGAGGTTCGCCTGCTCCGACGAGATGGAGAAGGCGCTCGGATACTTGTTGAAGGTCCGGGTGCTGGTCCAGATGCCGTGCTCGGTGAAGCCGAGATCGAGGGCCTCGTCGCGGCTGCTGTCGGTGACGACGACGAGCCGCTTTCCGAGCGAGGCGTGGTCGTTCTTGAGATCGACCATGCTGTAGGCAGAGAGGCTGGTGCCGTCGTCGCACTGCAGCGCGCACCAGAGCCAGGCGACGTCGCGGTTCTTGGTGGCAGCGTGGCTCTCCGCCTCGTCGCGGTGGCCGCCGAATTCGTGGTCGTACCAGCCGAGGCCGCTCTTCACGGTCGAGCCGGTGCCGTCGAGCGTGAGGCTGCCGGTGACCGCGCAGCGAGGGATGAAGTAGTAGAACATGTCTTCGCCGCTCACGCCTTTGACGACGCCATTGTCGCCGTGGCGGACAGGTGCGGTCTGGGGCGTGAAGGTGAGTTCGAAGCCGGCGCGGTGGCGGTCGGAGTAGCCCTTGAGGAGGTAGCTGCCGTCCTCCTGCTTGAGGAGCTGTGTGCCGTCGTAGTCGAGCTCGAGGCGGCTGGTGGAGACGAAGGGATCGGTGGCGAAGAGCTGGTCGGGGTAGGGGACCTTGTCGCGCTCGAGGATCTCGCGGATGGCGCGGCGGAGGCGCTCGTCGCGGGTGCCTTCGCCCCGCTTGAGCTTCTCGAGGCCGAGGCGCGGAGCGTCGCGATCGACGAGGGAGGAGGCGAGGTAGCGTTTGCCGTCGCGGTCGGAGATGGCCCAGGTGACAGAGGCCGCGTGCTGAAGCTGCTTGGTGACCTCGTCGCGCCCCTTCACGATGCGGAAGAAGGAGACGAAGAGCGAGACTTCGCGGCCGTCTGCGAGGGCGAGCTGTCCGTTGAAGTACCACCACTCCGTGGTCGACGAGGCGTGCGGGAGGTCTTGAAGCGCCAGATCAATCGGGCCAGCTTTGGGCCAGTCGGCCTGCATCGTAGACATGGGCAATCCGAACGGCGGAGCGCAGGGCGCAACGCGTCACCAAGGGGCACAAACAGCGGGTGGTCGTCGCAAATCCGCTCGACGGCACCTAGCGGTGGGAATACCGTCAGGCGACACGCAGCGTCAACCTGTGCCTTCTTTGCGGCGGCGCATTTTGCGTTTCATTTTGATCTGTTCTCCCGGTTGTTTGGATGAGCATGTGTAAACCGATGGAGCACAGCGCGTGAGCCTGCCGGAAGCCATCAGCGAGGCCGGAATCGGTCGCGAACCGGGCGCGTTTGCGTCGCGCGTCTCGTCGCGTTGGTTCCTGTTCGTGGGGCTGGTGGCCCTGCTACTGGCATCAACGAGCATCACCGTCGGCTACTCGCTCGACGATCACATCCACCGCACGCTGCTGGGCATCGGGCAGCCGATCGCGGGGCTTCATGGTGGCCCGCTCGACCTCTTCGGCTTCGCCACGGGCAACGCTGCCGATGCGAAGCTGCTCATGGACCAGGGCATCTACCCCTGGTGGTCCGACCCGGAGGTGCGGCTCCACTTCTTGCGGCCGCTCGCCTCGCTCACCCATGCGCTCGATGCGCTGCTCTGGCCGGAGAGCCCGTTGCTCGCGCATGCCCACAACCTGGTCTGGTTTGCAGCCAGTCTGGCGGCGGCTTCCTTTGCCTTTCGTCGCGTAGCTTCGCTTCCGGTTGCGCTCCTCGCCTTTGCGCTGTTTGCGCTCGATGATGTGCGGGGCCCGGCCGTGGGCTGGATCGCGAATCGGGGCGCCTTTGTGGTGGCCACCTTTGGCTTCATGGCGATGGGGCTGCAGGCCCGGGCGATGGCGAACGGCTCGCGGCGCGATCGGTGGCTGGCTCTGGCCTCGTTCCTGCTGGCGCTGCTGGCCGGCGAGGCGGCCGTGGCGATCGGTGGGTACCTGCTTGCCGAGGCGCTCTTTGGGCCGGCGACGCCGGAGCGTGGGCGCAAGGAGAGACTGCTGGCGCTCTGGCCCTTCGCGGCGGTGGGGATGGTCTGGGCTGGGCTCTATGCCGGCTTTGGCTGGGGTGCGTCGGGCTCCGATATCTACCTCTCGCTCTCGCAGGGGCTGCTGCCCTTTGCGGGGAATTTGCTGACCAACATGGGGGTGCTGCTGCTCGCGCAGGTTGGGCCCTTCTTCTGGTCCGATTTTTGGGCCATGGTGCTGCCGGAGCACCGGCCCTGGTATGCGCTCTTTCTGCTCGCCTGGACTGCGCCGATCGCCTGGGTTGCAGTGCGCTGCTGGCGTGGTGATGCGGCTGTCCGCATCGGTGTCGTGGGGCTGCTCTTTGCGCTGGTGCCGATCGCCGCAACGATGCCGCAGGATCGGCTCTTGGTGAATGCGGGATGGGGTGGCGCGCTGGTGGTAGCCCTGTTGCTGCGCGAGAGCTGGAACGTGGGCTGGCGCGACGCGCAGCAGTCGGCCTGGCGGCGCCGAACCGCGCAGCTGGTCTTTGTGGCCTTTGCGGTGAGCCATCTGCTGCTCGCGCCGCCTCTGCTGGCCCTCCGCGCGCGGTCGATGACCACCATCGAGGGGGCGATGGCCCGTGCCGACCGCTCGCTCCCTTCTGGCCCCGGTGTGCGCGACCTGCGTGTCTACTCCCTCCAGACCGCCTTCGATCCGCTGCTCGTCTATGTGCCGATGATGCGGGCCTCGCTCGGTCAGCCAACAGCACGGTCGATGCGGTCGCTCTACACCGGCCCCGGCGCATTGGAGCTGGTGCGTGATGGCGCCGCCTCGCTCCGCCTGAGCGCACCGGCCGGCTTTCTTCCGACCGCGCCCGAGCGCATGCTTCGGTCGCTCGCAAAGCCCTTCGCGTCAGGCGACGAGGTGGCGCTCGAAGGGATGACCGCGGAGGTGTTGACGGTGCTCTCCGACGGCCGCCCGCGCGAGGTCCGGTTTGTCTTCGACCGTCCGCTCGAAGACCCGTCGCTGCGCTGGGTGACCTGGTCAGAAACCCGCTTCGTACCGGTGTCGATACCGCCGATTGGCGGCCGTCTCTCGCTGCCTGCGCAGAACGTGGTGCTGGCTCTCTTCGGTCGCCCCAACGAGCCACTCCCCACGCAGGAGCTGCTGCCCTAGCCGATGGCGGCGTAGCCTGCGGTCTGGCGCTCTCGCGCGGCCAGCGCACGGGCCAGCGCCATCACGATGAAGGGGATGACGAGGTTGATGAAGAGCGAGATGTAGGCGATCTCGCGGATGCCGATCAGCGCATGGGTCGCGGGGTTCTCGGTCAGATAGGCCGAGGCTGCAAGGGCGCCTGCCGATGACCCCACCTGCTGAATCGCCGACTGCGCAGACTGGAACCGGGCCCGCTCGGGCGCCGCCGGAACACGGCTTGCAAGCGTGTTGAGGGCGATCATCCGGAAGGAGCTCGCCACCATGAACATCGGGAAGATGGCCAGCACCGGCACAGCCGCGATCGGATGCACGAACCCGAGGGTGACGATGACCGTGTAGAGCAGCGCGCCAATCCAGGCGATGCGGGGCGCGCCATACTTGTCGACCCACTTTCCGACGAAGAAGAGGGTGATGAAACTGGCCACGCCGCCCACCATGTAGAGCCGGTCGAGCTCTGCGCGCGGGTAGCCGAGGTTGAACTGCACATAGCTCGAGATGTTGGGGATGAGCGCGAAGTTGCCCGCCAGCACGAGCAGCGATCCGGAGAGCGAGATGCGGCTCTCGTAGCGGCTCACAATCTGCACAATCGAGACATGGCGTCCGGTCTTCGCCTCGCCCGTGAGGTGAGCCGTCATGGGCTTCATGCGGCTGAGCGCGATGGTGGTCACGATCAAGCCGAGGCCTGCGACGAAGAAGAAGGGCGCGCGCCAGCCGAGGTGCGAGGCGATGGAGAGGCTGAAGGGCACGCCGGCGATGGAGGCGACTGCGAAGGAGCTCGCCACGCGCCCCATCGCCTTGCCGCGACGAGAGACGGGGATGGCGTCGGAGACGATGGAGATGGAGAGGGCGGTGGCCGGTCCACCGAAGGCGCCGGCGATGACACGTGCGCCAATGAGGGATTGGAGGTCCCAAGCGAAGCCGCCCGCTGCAGTGCCGATGACCAGGCCGAGCATGGCGACGGCGAGTGCCTTGCGGCGGTCGAACCGGTCGAGGAAGGTGGCGGCCGCAAATCCCGAGACAGCTGCGGCGATGCCGTAAGAGGCCGCGATCTGTCCAAGGTGGGCGCTCGGGATGTCGAGCGCCTTCGCGAAGTCGGGCCCCAGGGGCATGACCATCATGAAGTCGAGGATGTTCACGAACTGAACGGCGCCGACGATGAGGAGCAGCCACTGCTCGGCCCGCGTGAAGCTGGTTTCGTCGCTCGGCGTGCCGACGTTCTGGCTCATGAAGATGCTCCGGAGGCAACCAGACGGTTGACGGGCTGCTCCTCGCACAATCCGATCGAGGATGCGAGTGCCATCGTCTGGATATGACCCAGCAGGATCGGACCACCATGCCGCGTCGAACCCGATGCATAAGTGGCGCTCTCTGCCGTTCTCTGTTCAGATGGTTGCACGGCCCGTGTTTTCGGCAAGGAGGAGCGACGATGATTTTGCAGCTGCAGCGTTTGGTGAAGGCATTGGTTCTTGGCATTGGCCTCCTGTTAGGGAGCGGCTCTGCGTGGGCCGAAGAGGCGTCGCCTGCGATTCCGCCGACTGCGGAGCCGGCGGGTTGCGAGGCCTCCGGTGCCGACGGCTGCTGGACCGAGATCGGGCGGCTGCTCGGCACGGCCGACTTTGCGGGCGTGCGGGAGCTGGCGGGTGAGTTTCGGCGCCTCTACCCCGTTGATCAGCGGGCCCAGATGGCGGCCGCGCTTGCACGGCTGACGGAGCCAGAGCTGAGCGACAACAAGGAGGCCAAGATCACCCGGCAGCCGGGCCGCGTGGAGGCAGTCACGACGGCCGCCCTCTACGGTGCTGGCCTTGGCGGTCAGCTGGCCGCCGCCAGCAATGCCGATGGCAGCGTCGCACCGCTCATCATCGTCGTTGGTCTTGGCGCCGGCCTCGCGGGCTCCATCTTCGCGACCGAAGACAAGACCATCTCTGAGGCGCAGGCACGGCTGCTCTCGACCGGCATCATCTTCGGCTACGTGCTGACGGCCGAGGGGCTCCTTGCCTTCGCCCAGGACACCGGGAACTTCAACGGATCGATGGCGCTCGGCTCGCTCGTTGGCGCCGCAGTCGGCACCGGGCTGGCGATGAAGTATCCCAACATGAAGCTGGGCGATGTCTCGCTGGTGAACTCATCTGCCGTCATCGGCGTCATCGGCACCCTGCTCGGAACGGTCGTCGTGCTCGGCAAGAACGTCGAGGACCTGGACTTCCCGACGGTGCTGCTCGGCGCGACCCTGGCCTCGACGGGTGCCGGCGTCGCGCTTGCTCACAAGTGGGACATCACGAGCGGCCGCATGACCCTCATCAACCTGGGCGGCCTCGCCGGACTGCTTGCAGGCGGCGCGGTGGTGGCGCTCGGCGCACAGTCGATGAGCGGCCGCACTATCGCAGCCATCGAGCTTGGTAGCGGCCTCGCCGGCCTGGCCTCAGCGGCCTACCTTACCCGCGACAACGAGAGCGCCTCGCTCGGGCTGCCCAGCAAGGGTGTGGCCTCCGTGGTGCCGACCGTCTTCCACGACGGCAAGCAGAGCTATCCTGGCCTCATGATGGCGGCCACCTGGTAGCCGCCCCGTCCCGCGCTGTTACTTGGTGCGCGGACCGATGAGCCAGGTGGCGATGGCTGTGGCGACGACGTCGCCAGCCTCGTCCTTGATGTCGACCGTGAGTGCATACTCGGTGCGCTCGCTGGTGCTCGGAATCTCCGGAGAGCACTCGGCCGTGAGGGTGCCGCGGGCCTTCTTCTTGTACTCGATGGAGAGCTTGGAGAGGATGCCGCGGGCGTCGGCGGGGATGCCGTACATCATGGCGACGCCGCTCGCGACCTCGGCCAGGTTGATGAGCGCGATGGCGTGGATGGAGTCGAGGTGGTTGCGGACGGCGCGCCGGTCTTTGAGCTGCACCTTGGCGTACCCGTGGCGGATCTCCAGCACCTCGGCGCCGATGGAGCCGGTGTAGGGTGCAGCCTGGCCGAGCAGCGCAGAGAAGATCTTGTTGCCGGCGGGCACGCGGGTGAGCGTGTCCCAGGCGGTCTTGAAGCCGGCGCTGGAGGTGAAGTCGAGGTTCTTCAGGGAGGGCAGTGCCATGGGGTTGCTCGCTACTGACGGTTAGAGGCCGAGGACGGCTGCGGCCTCTTGGGTCACATCGGAGAGGCAGCCCTCATCGAAGGGCGAGATGAGGCCGGCCGAGCGCGCCAGCGACTGGAAGGGGAGCGAGCCGCCCCGCTTGCAGAGGGCAACGTAGTCCTCGAGCGACTTGGCGTAGTCCTGCTTGCTCTTCACCCAGAACTGGAGCGCGCAGCACTGCGCGAGCGTGTAGTCGATGTAGTAGAAGGGCGAGAGGTAGATGTGGCGCTGGGCCTGCCACAGGCCACCCTTGGCGGTGTAGCCAAGGTCGCCGTGCTGGCGCCAAGGCAGGTAGGTCTCCTCCATCTTGCGCCACATGGCGTGGCGCTCGGCGGGGGTTGCCTCGGGGTTCTCGTAGACCAGGTGCTGGAAGTGGTCGACGGCGACGCCGTAGGGGATGAAGAGGATGGACTCGACGAGGTGGACGCGGTCGAACCGAGCTGCATCTTCGCCGAAGAACTTCTCGATGAAGGGCATGGCGAGGAACTCGAGGCTCATCGAGTGGATCTCGGCGCCCTCGTAGGTGGGCCAGTGGTAGTCGATGAGCGGCTGGTTGCGGCTCGACCAGGTCTGGAAGGCGTGGCCCATCTCGTGGGTGAAGACCTCGGAGTCGTGCTTGGTGCCGGTGAAGTTGGCGAAGATGAAGGGCACGCCGTGGTCGGGCAGGCTGGTGCAGAAGCCGCCGGGCGACTTGCCGTCGCGGGTGTCGAGGTCGAGGAGCTCACGCTCGTTCATCTCGCGGAAGAGGCTGGCGATTTCGGGGTGCATGCCGTCGAACATCTCCTGCGCCCGCTCGACCATCCAGGCGCGGTCGCCCTTGGGAGCGGGGTTGCCGGCGAGGTCCTGCAGAGGCTCGTCCCAGAGGTGGAGGGAGTCGAGGCCGAGGCGCTTGGCCTGCTCTGCACGGATGCGGGTGGCGAGCGGGACAACCTTCTCGCGCACCTCCTTGCGGTAGCGCTCCACATCGGCGGCGGTGTAGTCGACGCGGGCCATGCGGGCGTAGCCAAGGCCGATGTAGTTCTCGTAGCCCAGGGTACGGGCCATCTTGGTGCGGAGCTTGACCTGCCGGTCGTAGATGTCGTCGAGGGCGGCGCCGTTGGCCTCGAACCAGGCCCACTTGGCTGCCTGGGCCTCGTGGCGGGTGTCGCGGTCGGGACTCGAGGCAAACTTGGCGATGCTCGAGAGGTTGAGCGTCAGGTCGCGGAAGGGAAAGCGGGCTGCGCCGGTGAGCTCGGTGTACTCGGCATCGAGGCGGCTCTCGGCGACCAGGTCGTCGGCGATGGCGGGCTCGAAGGAGGCGAGGGCGCTCTTCCAGAGCGCGAAGGCCTGCGGGCCGTAGGTGGCCTCGAGCTCTGCGCGGAAGGGGCTCTCGAGGAGCAGGCGCTTAAGGGAGACCTCCTGCTCGGTGAGCTTGGGGGCCATCTCGTCTGCGGCCTCACGGGCCGCCTTGTAGGCAGCGTTGGTGGTATCTTGGTTGTATCGGACCTGCACGAGCGAGGCCCAGGTGTCGATCCCGCTGCGGAGTTCATTCCAGTCGCTGAGGACGGCGCTCTGGTCGGCGGCAGCGGTGGCGGCATTCAGCCGGGCGCGAAGCGCCTCATACTGCGCAACGACGGTCTCAAGCACCGGAGTAACGGCCTGCATTTCGGAGAGTTTCAACTGGGACATGGCGCGACTCATTGCGGTCGGAGAAGGGAGGGATGGGCAAGGTAGGGGAAGGGGGCGCGGTTGGTCAACGGTCGCGACCGGTTCGGCTGGAAAGGGGCCCCGTGCCGGAGTAGAGGCGGGTGAGGTTGGCTCGTTGCTGACCGGAGGAGGAGTGGCGATGCGTCGAACGGTTGGTGCGCTGGGTGTGACGATGCTGGTGGCGTTTGGCCTGGTTGGCTGCGGCAAGAAGGAGGCGGTGCGTCCTGCACCGGAGGCCCCCGCTGCGGCGGAGGGTTCGGCGGCGGCGCCTGCGAAGCCGGAGGCTGCGAAGCCCGAAGAGGTGGTTCGCCCGCCGCACGACCAGCCCCCGACCGCGGTGCAGTGGGATGCGCCTGCCGTGACCGGCGACTGGGCCGGCTACCTCGGCGGCCCGACCCGCTCGGGGCGCCGTGACGTGGCCCCGATCACAACGCCGGTCATCGCCTGGTCTGCCCAGGTGGGCATCCAAGGCTACGCCAACACCGTGCTCACCTCGGGCGACACCATCTTCCTCGGCTCGCAGGGCGAGCTCTGGAACAAGGCCGACAAGTCCGACAGCGTGATCGCGCTTCGCGCCGCCGACGGCCGCCAGATCTGGCGCGTGCCGACCGACAGCGACGTGAACGGCACCATGCTGGCCAAGGATCTCCTCATCGCTGTGACCGACAGCGGCACCGTCTATGCGATCCAGCGGACGAGCGGAGAGATCAAGTGGCAGCTGGGCGCCGAGTGCGGCATGCAGCATCCGCCCGTGCAGGTGGGGGACGAGCTGGTCTTCACCCGCGAGGAGGGGGTCACAACGGTCTCCATCGAGACGGGCAAGATCGTCGACGCGCTCACCGCCTGCCGCCGCAGCCAGCGCACCGCCGTCTCCACGGCCGATGGCGTTGTCTATGCCGTCCATCCTCGCGAAGGGCTCATGGCCTATGCGGCCGGTAAGCCCATCTGGAAGCTCGAGCGGCCCGACCCTGAGCTGACCGGCTTCACGGCTTGGCAGCCGCCCTATGTGGGCAAGGAGCTGCTGCTGCAGACCTTCCAGCGCTGGTCCTTCAAGACCGAGTCGGGTGCGCGGTCGTTCGAGCCGGCGATGGTGGCCATCTGGCGCGACAACGGGCAGGTGGCCTGGGCGGCGCGGGTCAACAGCCCCGAGCTGGCCAACAAGCAGGGCAACCTGCCGGGCGACGCCCACTACAAGCAGCCGCCCTACGTGGCAGACGGCAGCCTGTTCGCGGTGTCGGGCAACGGCGGCTACCTGCAGTCCTTCAGCCTGCTCGACGGCACCCGCACGGGCGAGCTGGCCTTCTCCGACTGCCGGACCCGCCAGTTCGGCGGCATCGCCGGCGCAACGGGCGTGGGCTACCTCACGCGGCATGATGGCGTGGTCTACGCCTTCTCCACCCGCGACATGAAGTGGCTCTGGACCCGCTCGCTGGGCCTGCACGCCGTCGCTGGTGGCAAGACCACACACTACCAGGCGCCCTCGGGCTGCAGCCCGGATCCGCAGGACGGCAGCGCGCTCTTTGCGGCCCCGACAGTCGGCGAAGACGGAACGCTCTATGTTGGCACTGCGGACGGCTGGCTCTACGCCCTCCGCCAGGCGCCCTAGCGGCGTAACCGCTGTAGAGACTCCGGACGGCTGGCTCTGCGCCCTTCGCCAAGCGCGCTAGCTTCGCAGGCGCTCGCGAGTCGTCGTCAAGCGTCGCGGTGAAGGCTCCCACTATCTTGTCGCGGGAGCCGAGGGCCTTTTGTCAGATCACAAGGGGTGTTAGCCACGGCGCCATCTGAATCTGTGCTGGCCGTTAGGCTGGTCGAGGAGTTGTCATGAAGCTGTTTCTGCGCGCCCTTTCGCTGTTCGTTGTCTCGGTGCTCTCGATCTTTGCCGGCGACGCGAAGGCGGCGACGACAGTCTCCGGTGCCATCAACTTCGACCAGAGCTGGACGGCGGCAGGCAGCCCCTACCTCCTCGACGGCTCGGTGAGCGTCGCCAGCGGCGTGACCCTGACCGTTGGCGCCGGCGTCACGGTGCAGGCCCGGTCGTCGGTCGCGTCTACCTACGAGCTGCTCGTGAACGGCAACCTCGTCGTCAACGGCACCACGGCCAGCCCCGTCATCTTCACCTCGCAGGGCAGCGCTGCCAACCAATGGAGGGGCATCCGCGTCGCCTCCACCGGCACGGTCAACCTCGCCAACGCGCAGATCAACAATGTGGATTCGGCGCTCCGCCTTGACGCCGGCGTGCCGGCCGCCGCCCTCACGGTGAACGGCCTCAAGGTCGAGCGGATGAACAGCACCGCCGTCAACCTTGGCACCATCGCGTCGACGGGCACCTACACGCTCAACGGCCTCGATGTGACCTGCACCGCAGCCTCGACCCACTACGGCGTCGCGGTGACCTCCAGCACGCCCGGCACGGTCGTCATCGACAACAGCCGCTTCAAGGATTGCTACTACGCCATCTACCAGACGGCGACCAACCTCACCGTCGACCACAGCATCTTCAGCGGCGGCCGGCACGGCATCTACTTCTACACATCCTACTACGGCTCGGTCAGCACAAGCGTAACCTACTCCACCTTCTACAATGTGGGCACGACCTCCTCCGAGGGCGCAATCGTAGGCTCGCGCTACGGCTCGAGCGGATACAACCTATACCTCTCGGTCAGCGACTCCCTCTTCGGCGCCAGCCAGAACGTCTTCAAGGACGTCGGCTCCGCCAGCTACCCCGTCGGCTTCTCCTCCTTCAGCCGCAACGTGGTCTGGTCGACCGCCTTCTCGCAGGCCGGATCCTTCAGCAACTTCCTCCGTTACAACGCGCTGCTCAAAGACCCTGCGAACGGCGACTTCACCCCCACCGAGCGGAGCCCCGCCCGCTACTACTTCCCCGCCGACCCGACCAAGACCATCGGCGCCGTGCCCTACGCCGGAGACCCGACCGGCGCAGGCCTCCAAGGCTTCTGGTATACCAACCAGATCTTCGCGCCCGGCTCGGTCACCGACGCCAGCGGCGACGTGGTCATCACCGCCGGCGCGACCCTCACCTTCCAGCCCAACTCGCGCATCCGCTTCGCGACCACCGACTCCATGGCTGGCGGTCTCGATACCACGAAGGCCGAGCTCCGCGTTGAAGGCACCCTTGAGCTCGACGGTACCAACACCAACAAGGTCTCGGTCACCTCGTCTGCCGCCGTGCCCGCACGTGGCGACTGGTATGGCATCGTCATCCCCTCCAACGCGCTCGCCTTCAATGTAGGCCAGGTCGACATCGCCTACGCCAAGCGCGGCGTCTCGCTCTACGCCAACGACCATTCGGTCGTCGGCTGCACCATCCACGACAGCTCCGAGTATGGCGTCTACGTCGAGGGCGGCACGCCGAGCGTCGAAGACTCCAACATCTACAGCAACCAGGTTGGCCTCTTCATCACCACGCTGAGCACGCCGGCGAGCGTCGATGTGCTCAACACCACCGTGTCGCGGAGCACCGCGCAGGGCGCCTACCTCAACAACTCCACGCTCAACTGGATTGGCGGCGAGATCTACGACAACGGCAACGACGCCATCTACGGCTACACCTCCTACTACGGCTCGGTCTACCTCTCGCTCGACAGCGTCACCATCGCCAACAACGCCGGCGATGCCATCGATGTCGCCCGCTACGGCTCATCGGGCTACAACTTCTACACGAGCGTCTACGAGGTCGCGATCACCAACAATACGGGCGCCGCCTACCGCGATAGCGGCAGCGCTAGCTACCCCGTCTCCATGTCCTGCTCCTACTCCGACCTCTGGGGCAACACGGGCGGAAACAGCAGCTACGCCACCACCGGCACCTGCTTCTCCTACAACCCGCTCTACGCCGACATCACCAACCGCGACTACACCCCCACCAAGTACTCGCCGCTCCGCAAGCTGGGCAGCGCAGGCACCTTCGTGGGCTACCGCAACTGGGACAACAGCCGCATCGGACCCAACCTCGAAGGCTTCCTCTGGGAGCCCTTCACCTTCAGCGCCGGCACCACCTACACCATCCTCGGCGACATCATCGTGCCGAGCGGCAGCACCGTGACCTTCGAGGCCGGCGCACGCCTGAACATAGCTGCGACGGACGACATGGGCGGCTCCTGGTCGCTCAACGGGCAGGCGCCGAACAGCACCACCAAGGTTGAGTTCCACTTCGCGACCGGCTCCACGCAGGTCTTCCCCACGTCGGGCACCCCTGTGCTCTTCACCCCCTCGGGCAGCAGCCCCTCGCCCGGCTACTGGGAGGGCTTCCGCTTCTACGACACCATCTCCAAGGTGCAGAAGGTCCGGCTCGACTTCGCCAACTACCCCTTCCGCATCTTCGGCCCGCGCTCGCCCGTCATCGAAGACTCTGAGGCCCGCTACTTCAACGCGGCCGGCGTCACGGCGACCTCGGTGACCAACGCCACCTACCCCGTCGACATCCTCGCCACCTCGCTTATCGGCGACGGCGACGGCTACGGCCTCTCGCTCGATAACAGCTTTGCCCGCATCCGCAGCAGCTACATCACCCACACCGCTTACGGCATCTACGACTACACCAATACCTACGGCACCACCTTCACGCTTCAGGCGGTCAACAACACCATCGTCCACACCTCCTACGGCCTCTCCTACGCGGTCTACGCCTCGAGCGGCTACAACCTGACCGTCAACGCCTGGAACAACGTCTTTGCCTTCAATGGTGTCTACGGCGTCTATGACGCCAGCAGCGCCAGCT
>JABMMX010000133.1 GCA_013205435.1 Deltaproteobacteria bacterium | reverse complement strand
GCGATGGCCTGCTCGAGCCGCGCGGGGCTCCAGGGGTCGTGGATCTCTGTGAAGAGGCAGGCGATGGCCTCCTCGTAGTCGCGTGCGGCGAGCGCCTTGACGAGGCTTGCGAGCTCGGCGCGGATGCGGGCTGCGAAGGCGCGCGGGTCGCGTGAGATGTCGCGCGGTGGTGGGGCGTCGGCGCGGTCGGCGTCGGTCTCTGGCCCGTCGGCGACCATCTCCTCCCACTCGCGGACGAGGCTGGAATCGACCCGCTCGATCATGGCGCGGAAGTAGCCGATGACCTCGACGAGCTCGTCGTTGAGGAAGGCGATGGGGACGCTCCGGACCAGCATCTTGTAGGAGCTGCTGAGGTAGCGCAGGAGCAGCCCCTCTGCGGTCTCGATGCCGTAGAGGCGCACATACTCGGCGAAGGAGAAGTAGCCCTCCCACATCTCGCGCATGATGGACTTGGGGTGCACATTCTCGCGGCCGACCCAGGGGTTCTGCTCGGCGAAGGCGTTGAAGAGTGTGTAGATCTCATCGGCGAGCGGCTTGGGGAAGGTGACCTTCTCGGTTGCCTCGCGGATCTCCTCATACTCGGCACCCTCGCCCTTCATCTGTGCGACGAGGGCGCGGCGGGCCTTGTGGGCCTGGGCGTTGAGGATGGAGAAGGGGTTGTCTTGGAGCGACTCGACGAGGCTCAGGACCGACATCGCATACTCTTCGGAGGGGAGTCCGAGCCGCTCGAAGCGCTCGAGGGCGTCGAGCAGGAAGAGGCTGAGCGCCTGGTGCATGGAGAAGTCGCTCTGGAGCCCGCGGACCAGCTCGACGGTGGGGAGCATGGTGCGTTCGTCGCGGGTTCGCTGGACGATACCGGCGGCCTCGAGCGACTGAAAGAGGCTCTTGAGGTGGCGCCGGAGCCGCTTCTTGCCGCCCTCGTTCTCGTGGCAGACGGCGATGAGCCGGACCAGCTCGCGATAGCCGTTTGCGTTGCGTCGCTGGAGCACATTCATGAGCGCGCCATGGTCGAGCTTGAAGCGGCTGCGCATGGCCTCGGGGCGGCCGTTGACGAGGCGGAGGAAGATCTTCTCGTCCCAGGGGACGTAGCCCTTCTCGGGCGGCTGGGCCTTGTGGATCTTGATCTTCTTTCCGCTGCCGTAGGCCTTGGCCTCCCGCTTGCGGTTCTCGACCACATGCTCGGGCGCCTGGCAGACGACCCAGCCGCGGTCGTCGAAGCCTTTGCGGCCCGCCCGCCCCGCGATCTGCTTGAAGTCGCGGACGGAGAGGAGGGCGACCTGCTCGCCGTCGAACTTGCAGAGCTTGGAGAAGACGACGGAGCGGATGGGGACGTTGATGCCGACGCCGAGCGTGTCGGTGCCGGAGATGACCTGGAGGAGTCCGGCCTGGGCGAGGCGCTCGACGAGGAGGCGGTACTTGGGGAGGAGGCCGGCGTGGTGGACGCCGATGCCGGCGGAGACGAAGCGGCGGAGCGAGGGGCCGAACGGGCTGTCGAAGCGGAAGCCGGAGAGCTCTTTGCGGATGCCGTCGCGTGCATCCTTGTTGGCGATGTTGGCGCTGGTGAGGTCCTGGCCGAGCTCTGTCGCTTCACGCTGGGTGAAGCTGACGACGTAGATGGGGGCGCGCCCGCGACCGAGGAGGTCTGAGATGGTCTCGTGGAGGAAGGACTCTTTGTAGGAGAACTCGAGCGGGACGGGGCGCTGCTCGGACTGGACGAGCGCGACGGTGCGGCCGGAGCGGGTCTCGAGGTCCTGTTGGATGAAGGAGACATCGCCGAGCGTGGCCGACATGAGGAGGAAGCGGCAGCGTGGCAGGGCGAGGAGCGGGATCTGCCAGGCCGAGCCGCGGTCGCGGTCGGAGTAGTAGTGGAACTCGTCCATGATGACGTCGTGGACGCGGGCCTCGTCGCCGAAGCGGAGGGCCATCTGGGAGAGCACCTCTGCGGTGCAGCAGAGGATGGGCGCGGAGGGGTTGATGGAGGCGTCGCCCGTCATCATGCCCACCTGCTGGGGGCCGAAGAGCTTGCAGAGGGCGAAGAACTTTTCGCTGACCAGCGCCTTGATGGGGGCGGTGTAGATGGAGGTGCGACCCTGGCTGAGGGCGAAGAAGTGGTGGGCGGTTGCGACGAGCGACTTCCCCGAGCCGGTGGGCGTGTTGAGGATGACCGAGTTGCCCTGCATGATCTCGAGGATGGCCTCTTCCTGCGCGGGGTAGAGTTCGGCGCCGGTCGAGAGGACAAACTGGAGGAAGTGGTCGAAGGCCTCTTCGGGGGAGAGGCGGGGGGCGGTCGGGTCGACGGCGAGCGGAGCGGTGTTGAGGATGTCGGACATGGGCCCCGGGGTGTTTGCGTGGGGGCGGGCTTACCATGTGGCGCGGCACGGGCAAGCGGCGCTGCCTTTCTCGCTCCTCAGGGGAGGCTGTGCTAGGGGCGCACTCCCACGCCAAACGAGCGTGTGGGGCGTGCGCAGAACGAGGGTCGATGAGTGAGCTTAGGGTCGTCTTCCTGGGAACGAGCGCAGGCCGTCCGACACCGCGTCGGAGTGTCTCTGCGGTCTACCTGCAGTTCGGAGCCGACTCGGTGCTCTTCGACTGTGGCGAGGGGACGCAGCTTCAGGTGCTCAAGGCCGGTGTTCGGATCAGCAACCTCAAGGCCATCTGCATCACCCACTTCCATGGCGACCACATCAACGGCCTGCCCGGCTTCCTGGGCACGGTGGGGCTCAACGGCCACCGCGACCGTATGGCGCTGGCCGCTCCGCGGGGCATGGACCGCTACCTTGCGGTGCTGCGCGAGCTCTCCATCCTGAACCCCTCGTTTGAGCTCGACCTGGTGCAGAACAGCGTGGGCATGGTCTACGCGACCGAGGACTACACCATCGAGACGACCAAGCTGGACCATCGCGTTCCGGCCTACGGCTTCATCTTCCGCGAGCGCGACCTGGTGGGCCGGTTCGACCTCCAGAAGGCGATGGAGATGGGCATCGAGCCCGGCCCTGTCTTCGGCCGGCTTCAGCGTGGTGAGACCATCACGCTCGAGGATGGCCGGCAGGTGCGCCCGGAGGATGTGCTCGGTCCGACGCGCAAGGGCCGCTCGGTGGCCTACATCACCGACACCCGCCCAAGCGCGACGGTGGTGGAGGCGGTGGCGGGCGTCGACATCCTCATCCACGAGGCGACCTACCTCTCCGGGCTGCGCGACCAGGCGATGGCGCGCAAACACTCCACCGTCTCGGAGGCCGCCATGGTGGCGCGCGAGGCGGGCGTGAAGCAGCTCATCCTCACCCACATCTCGCCCAAGCACACCTCGGGGCGGGATATTCTGCGCGAGGCCAAGGCCATCTTCCCCGAGAGCTATCTCGCGGAGGATTTCTCTGAATTCGTGCTGCCGGTACCCGAGTAGCGCGCCGTCACGCGAGGCGTTAGGCTTGCGCCCGGTTATAGTCGGGGGTAGCCGCAGCGCACCCCACTTTTTTGGAGGAGTTGCCATGATGAAGTCGATGATGAAGGTTGCCGGTCTCTCTCTTTCGTTTGCCCTCGTCGCCTGCGGAGGCATCTCGTCCGAGAAGCCGGCCGACGCTCCGAAGGTGCTTGCTGCCAAGGCTGCGAAGCCTGCGCTGGTGCGGTTCGTAAACGCGGCAGAGGGCGTTGCGTCGGCCCAGTTCACCGTTGGCGACAAGGCGGTTGAGGCGAGCCTCGTCCCGGGCGCCTTCATGACCAGCCGCGCGGAGGTTCCGTCGGGCGAGCAGACGCTCAAGGTTCTTGGCGGCGGTACGGCTGCGCTCTTTGAGAGCAAGCTCAACCTGACGTCGGAGGGTAGCTACACGGTGGTGCTCCTTGGCAACGCCTCGGGTCCCGGCCTTTCGGGTCGTCTCGACGCCATCGTGCTCGAGGATGGTCCGCAGACGATCGCGTCCGGCAAGAGCCTCGTTCGGTTTGTCCACGCGGTTCCGGGCGGTCCGGCTGTCTCCTTCTCGAGCGCCAAGGGTCAGACCTACGTGAGCGACGTGACCTACGAGCGTACGACGCCCTGGGTGGCCGGCCCCGGCGAGAGCGAGAATGTGCGCATCGTCATCGACCAGACCGAGGCCTACACGGCGTCGGTTCCCTTCTCGGAGGGCCGTCTCTACACGGTCATCGCCCGTGCGAAGGGTGAGAGCTTTGCCTATGTTGTCATCAACGATCGTCCGTAAGCGGATGGCGGCGTGAGGCCTGCCCGCGACCAGGCGACCGGCTGGGTGGCGGTGGCAGAGCGGCTTCAGCCGCTCTTCTTTGCGGCCTTCTTCGTGGGGCTGCTGCTCTGGCCCTTTGCGGGTCATCGGGTGGCGCTCATCACGGCGGGCAGCGCGGTGGTGTGCGCAGGGCTGGTCCCCTTTGTGACGGGGCGCTACCGCACGCGGCTGGCCCGGCTCGATGGCATGGGGGCCCGCTTCCGCGGCCTCTACTCCATCGTCATCGGGCTGATCTTCATCGCGCTCGGCTGGTTCGGTCATGTCTGAGGTTCAGCCAGCATGGTTGGAGGAGGTGGGGAGCGGGCTGCTCTCGGGCTTCTCGGAGCTGACCGGCGAGCCGATGCCGGAGGATGCGACCTGCGACCTGCTGGCGCGGGGCTGGCGGCTCTACCAGCGCAAGCGGGGCCACCGGACCAGCTCCGACGACCAGCTCGCGGCCTGGATGGCGGTGCGTGCCGCCGGCGGCGCCTCGGTGGAGCGCTACCTCGACATCGGCTGCGGCATCGGCTCGGTGCTGCTGCTCACCGCTGCCACGCTGCGGCCCGCGCGCTCGCTCGGCGTGGAGGCGCAGCGGCAGAGCGCCCGCATGGCGCATCAGAGCGTTGTGGAGTTGCCTGATGCGCCGTCGATTCGGCTGGTTCATGGTGACCTGCGCGAGCTCACAGAGGAGCAGGTGGGGAGCTTCGAACTCATCACAGGCTCGCCGCCCTACTTTCCTGTGGGGACGGGTGTTCCTTCGCCCGACCCGCAGCGGGAGGCCTGCCGGTTTGAGCTCCGCGGCGGCGTGGAGGGCTACTGCGATGCGGCGGGCCGTCTGCTGACGCCGGAGGGTCGCCTCTGCCTGGTCTTCCAGACGGTCTGGACACCTCGCGTGCATGAGGCCGCGCGTGCCGCGGGGCTGCGGCTCGTGGAGCAGGTGGATGTGCGCACGCGGCGCGACCGGATGGAGCCCTTCTTGAGCGGCTACACCTTCGCGCGGGGCAGTTGGGAGGCTCCGCCGGCGCCGCTTGAGCTTGCGGTGCGGGATTCGTCCGGCGCGGTCACAGGCGAATGGAACGCCCTCCGCGCGGAGCTCGGCCTGGTCTAGCGCCGCTTAGCGCTTGGTGGTCGCCGCGAGCTTGGCGAGGCCACGCTCGAAGTCGGCGCCAACGGTCTTGTCCATGTTGAAGAAGAGGATGAAGAGCTTGGTGATGAAGGGCGAGGGGCCCGACATGGTCCAGGTGACCCGGGTGCCGTCGCCCTCGGGGGTCAGGGTGAAGAGGATCTGGTTGTGGGCCTCGAAGGGCTTGGTGAAGTCGAGCTGGATGGTGGCGCTCTTGCCCGGTTCGGCTGCGGTCAGTGTCATCTTGCCTGCGCCGGCCTTGCCATCGCCAACCCAGCTGAAGTTGCTGCCGATTGCGCCCTGCATGCCGCCGTAGGTGTGCTGCATGTTGGGGTCATACTCCTCCCAGGGCGACCACTCCTTCCAGCTCGGGAAGTTGACGATCCGTTCGAAGACGGCCGCCGGCGATGCCGGCACGAGGCCCGAGCGCTCGACCTTGAAGGAGTCGGGCTTCTGCGACGCGACCGCGCCGAGCGCGATGAGGATGAGGAGGAGGACGAAGAGTGCTTTGAGGAGCATGGCTGCACCGCGTGGGAGAGGCCGTCGCTCTAGCGGGCCGCCTGCGAGAAGCGAGTGATGCGTGCTGTCTCTCTCGTCGCGTTGCGTCACGCGCCTCCATTGTCACGCAAAGTTTGTGGGATTAGCGGGCAGGCGCCGGCAGCAGTCCGGTCACTCTGGGAGCCCGTTATGAAGTTTGATCCAGCCCGCGAGATTCAGGACTTCCTCACCTTCGGTGAGTTCGGCGATGTGAACGCCTCCATCTGTGACTCATCGACCTACACCTTCCTCTCCGTAGCCCGGATGGAGGAGGTCTTTGAGCATGAGATTGAGGGCTGCTTCCTCTACTCGCGCCACTGGAACCCGACGAACAAGGCGCTGGCCGGCGCGCTGGCCCGGATGGAGGGCGGAGAGTCGGCCCAGGTCATGGCCTCGGGCATGGCGGCGATCACGACGACGCTCATGCAGCTCTGCTCCGCGGGCGACGAGATCGTCTCGAGCCGCACCATCTACGGCGGCACCTATGCGCTGCTCGCCAACCTGCTCCCCCGCTTCGGCATCCGCACCCGCTTCGTGGACATCAGCGACCACGCGGCCGTCGCGGCGGCCATCGGCCCCAACACCAAGGTGGTCTACTGCGAGAGCATGAGCAACCCGCTGCTCGAGGTCGCAGACATCCCCAAGCTCGCCGCGCTGGCCCACGCCGCCGGCGCAAAGCTGGTGGTCGACAACACCTTCAGCCCGCTCATCCTCTCGCCGCTCCGGCTCGGCGCCGACGTTGTGGTGCACAGCCTGACCAAGTTCATCAACGGTACGAGCGACTGCGTGGCCGGCTGCGTGGTCTCGTCGGCCGCCTTCGTGAACGCACTGGGCGACATCAACGCGGGCCCAAGCATGCTCTTCGGCCCCGTGCTCGACAGCATCCGCGCTGCCAGCATTCTGAAGAACCTGCACAGCCTGCCGGTGCGCATGTCGAAGCACAGCGCCAACGCCACCTATCTGGCCAGCCGGTTCGCCGAGCGGGGTCTGCGGGTTCACAACCCGGGGCTGTCGGCCCACCCGCACCACGCGCTGCTGGAGTCGATGATGAACCCCGGCTTTGGCCACGGCGGCGTGGTGACGATGGATGCCGGCGACAAGAAGACCGCTGGCCGCCTGATGCAGCGGATGCAGGAGGAGAAGGTGGGCTACCTCGCCGTCAGCCTCGGCTACTTCAAGACGCTTTTCAGTGCGCCGAGCCACAGCACCTCGTCTGAGATCCCGCTGGAGGATCGCGAAAAGATGGGGATGGGCGACGGGCTGATCCGCTTCTCGGTGGGTCTTGACAGCGACATGGCCTACACGTGGGCGACCATCGCGCGGGTGCTCGACGAGGTTGGGCTGTAGGCGCCGCGGGGCCATAAGGTGACAGCGGCGCGGGGAGCGGGTAGATGGGCGACCTAGACCTCTTTGTGGGCGCTCCAGACCTCTTTGTGAGGCGTCCCGGACCTCGTTTTTGTGTGCTTCATGCCTGAGATTCGCATCGGTTGCAGCCCCGTTCCGCCCCACCGTCGCAGCTACTTCGACCGCTTCTCCTTTGGAGAGATCTCGCAGACCTGGATGGACCCCGTCCGTCCGCAGCGGCTTCGGGCGATGCGGAAGCTGATGAAGCCCGATTTTGAGCTTGTGGTGACGGCCTGGCGCTGGCTCACGCAGGACCCGCTCGATGAGCGTGGCCCTGCGCCGCTCGGCCTCAACAAGGCGCACACGGGCATGCTGCAGGTGACCGACGAGAACCGGAAGATTTGGGGGCTCGCAGCGCAGCAGCTCCGCGCCAGCCGCGCCCACAGCGTGCTGCTCAAGACGCCGAACACCTTCGGGCCGTCGAAGACCAACCGGACGGCGCTGACCCAGTTTGTGAAGGAGATCATCCAGCCGGGCGACCTGCAGGTCATCTGGGAGCCGCGCGGCATCTGGGACTACGAGGATGCGCTGGAGCAGGCGCAGGAGTCGGGCGTGCTGCTGGCCTCCGACCCCTTCACCGATGGCGCCTTCCCGGAGCAGCTGGCCGACAAGGCCTACTACGTGCTGACCGGTCCGCATGGGCAGGCGCGCTTCCGCGAAGACGACCTGCTGCGGCTGATCGACTTTGTGGATGAGCACGACGAGGCGGTGACGCTGGTGGTGCGTGGCGACGACCGGGAGCGGGTTGCGAGCCGCATCCTCCGCCTGCTCGAGACCGACACGGGTCTTGGCGAGGAGGAGGTCACGCTCGATGACGAGGCGGCCGCGGTGCCGATGGCGAGCGTGGACGACGACTCGGTCTGGGACGAGCTCGACGACGACTCCGCTTGGGACAATGTCCCGGTGGAGGAGGGCGACGACGACGACGACGACGGCGTCTTCGACAGCGACGAAGATGAGCTCGACGAGGAAGAGGACGAAGAGAAGTAGCAGGCGGGAACTTCCGCTCCGATGGCGTGTCGGAGAACAGAGGAAGCGGTCTTGCAGGCGAGGCGAACCGGATGCAGTCCCACGACGAAGAACAGGCGCTTGTAGCGCGGCTCCGACGGAGGGAGAGCGAGGCCTTCACAGAGCTCGTTCGGCTCTACCAGCATCGGGTCTTCGGGCTGCTGCTGCGCATGATGGGGCAGCCCGATGAGGCGGAGGAGCTGGCGCAGGAGGTCTTCGTGAACGTCTATCGCGGGCTCGATTCGTTCCGCGGCGAGTCGTCGCTGCGCACCTGGATTTACCGCATCGCGACGAACCAGGCGAAGAACCGGCTGAAGTATCTGAGCCGCCGGCGCGCGGGGAAGCAGGAGTCGCTAGATGATCATCCTGACGAGTCGGCCTTCATGCCGCTGGGCGAGCCGGTGCCGCGTCCCGACCGTGCTGCGGAGGGTGCGGAGATGGAGCGGATTGTCTCAGCGGCGCTCGCGGCGCTGGATGCGGAGCATCGTGAGGTGTTGGTGCTGCGCGACATTGAGGGGCTCGCCTACGACGAGATTGCACAGGTGCTCGGGCTTGCGGAGGGGACGGTGAAGTCTCGGCTCTTCCGCGCCAGATACGCGCTCAAGCAGCGCATCGCAGCGGTGATGGAACCATGAGCAGGCTCTCGGACCAGACGGTGGAGTTGATGGGCGCCTACATCGAGGGCGAGCTCGATGGTGAGGCTGCGGCCTCCTTTGAGGCGGCGATGGAGGCCGACCCGGCGCTCTTCGCCGAGGTGGAGTCGATGCGTGAGACGGTTCGGAAGCTGGCGTCGCTGCAGCGTCCGAAGGCGCCGGAGGGCTTCTCGGCCGACCTTGCAGCGCGGCTCCGGACGCGATCGGTGGTGGAGCGTCGCGGCGGCATGGGGCTCGAGGAGCGCTGGTTGCAGCTGCTGATGGTTGCGGCGGTAGCGATGCTGGCTTGGCTGCTCTGGCCGCACGGCGGGTCGGTGACGCCGTCGGCTGGTTCTCTGGAGGGCAGCGGGTCGGGCAGCGGCGTTGACGAGATCGTCGTGCCTGCGCTGCCGGCCGGCGAGGTGGAGATCGAGCCTGCGCAGCCCTCACGGGTGTCGGGCGGCCCTGTGTTGCCGATGAAGGTGTTGGAGAACCGGTATGAGGTTGTCACGCAGCTCGATGCGAAGGCGCTGCGGTCGGAGCTCCGAAAGGTGGTCGGCGACCGGCAGGTGAAGGAGGTCGAGGGCGGCTTTGAGGTCACGCTTGACGCGGTTGAGTCGGATGCGGAGCGGGCCCGACTGTTGAACCTAGGACGGTATTCGGTAGAGCGGGTCACGCTGCCGGCCGGGCAGCGGCCGCCTCTGCTGCTACGGAGCCGGCCAGCCACTGCAGAGCCATAACGGAGCAAGCGCCATGAGCGACGAGAGACGCAAGACAGAACTCGAAGATACGGCCGCCACCATCGCGCGGCTCGAGGCAGACGGCGCCGCCGCGCGGAGCCGGATGAAGAAGTCGATTGCCATCTACGCGCTCTTCTCGGTGAGCTGGGTGGCCATCCAGGTTGCCGGCTACGGCAATGACGATCGCTTCACCGTGCCCTCCATGATCCTGATGGCGACGGCCGTCTTCGCGCTGCCGCGCCGGGTGGCTCCGATGCAGCCGCCGGATGCGCCCAATCCGCTCGATGTCGCGCGGCTGCATGAGGCCTATGCGCAGCTCAAGGCGATCGAGTGGCAGACGACCAAGGTTCGGCTCGCCTACTTGGCGGCGACGGCGATCTTCTTTGTCTTGTTGCCGAAGCTGGTGGGACCGTGAGCGCGGGGCTCAGCGGCCGCAGCGTAGCCATCATCGGCGCGGGCCCCGTAGGGCTGGAGGCAGCAGCGCGGTTTGCAGAGGCAGGCGCTTCCGTGACGGTGCTGGAGCAGGGGCTGGTGGGCGAGGCCGTTGCGGCCTGGGGCCATGTGCGCCTCTTCTCGCCGTGGCGGATGAACTGCGGCCCGAGCGGGCTCCGGCTGCTGGGAGCGCTCCCCGCGGAGGGCGAGGCCTTTCCGACGGGCGAAGCGTTTGTGGCGGAATACCTCCACCCGCTCGCTGCGGCGCTCCGGCTGCGGGGCGTGGAGATTGTGGAGAAGGCGCAGGTGGTTGCCGTCGGCCGCCAGACCTTGCTCAAGGGCGAGGCAATTGGCGCGGTCGGCGACCGCCGGCGTGAGCAGGCGACCTTCCGGCTGATTGTGGATGGACCGGCGACGGAGCGGGCGCTGTCGGCCGACATCGTCGTCGACGCAACCGGTACCTGGAGCCAGCCAAACTGGCTCGGTCGTGGCGGCCTCCCTGCGCCCGGCGAGCGGCTCGCGGCGGCCTATCTCGCCCGACATCTGCCCGACAGCAACGGTGCGGCGCGCAAGCGGTTCGACTTCGGCCGCGTGGCCGTGGTCGGTGGTGGCTACTCGGCGGCGACTGCCATCGCCGCGCTTCTAGAGCTCCGAGAGGCGGGCGGCACGGCGGAGCTCCACTGGGTGCTGCGTGATGCGGCCCCCTCCTACGCCCGATACGAGAACGATCCTCTCGCCGGCCGCGATGCACTCTCGGCTCGCATGAACGAGGTGCTCCGCGGAGAGGCCGGGGTGACCATCCACGCAGGCTATGAGGTGGAGGCCCTCTCGATCTCAGCCGAGCGTGTGAACCTGTCGCTCACCGATGCTGTCGGTGCGGAGCGGGCGCTGCCCGCCTGCAGCGAGGTCATCTGCGCGACGGGCTATCGCCCCGATCTGGAGCTCTGTCGCGAGCTGCAGGTACACCTCTGCTACGCGTCGGAGGGGCCGATGAAGCTTGCTGCTGCGATGCTTGCGGCGGGTGGCGCCGGCGGAGACTGCCTCGCGCAGGAGAGCCCTGGTGCGGAGGTCTTGCGGAGCCCGGAGCCGAACTTCTTTGTCGTCGGTGCGAAGAGCTACGGGCGGGGAAGCGCTTTCCTGCTCGGTATGGGATACGAACAGGCGGAGCAGGTGGTCGGCCTCTGCGGTGGGTAGCAGCGCGTCGGTTGGTTGCCTGCGTATTTTGCCCCAGATGCGTCGTGCCTGTAATGCGGGTTTGGTTCTTTGGGGTCGCATTGCGCGCAGTCGAGGTGTCTCATGTCTCTGATTCGGTTGGAAGGTCGGCTCCCTTGGCTCTTGAGCCTCCTCTTGCTTGCGGCCTGCGCCGACGAGGCCGTCAAGAGCGACGGCGGCGACACGGGCTCGGCGGACACTGGCACCACGGACACCGGTTCGACGGACACTGGCACAGCCGACACGACGGTTGAGGACACGACCGATACGACGGTTGAGGACACGACCGATACGACGGTTGAGGACACGACCGACACGACGG
>JABMMX010000132.1 GCA_013205435.1 Deltaproteobacteria bacterium | reverse complement strand
TAGTAACACAGACTTCCTGCAGGCAATCTCGCTCTTTTACACCCGGGAACTTAGACGCGAGGCTGAACGTGCTGGCAAGTCAGGCAAGGATCTCCCAGCCGTAATCGGCAACCGAAAGGCGCTGTTGAACCTGCCGCTATCGGCCTACAAGCGCTACGAGAAGCAAGTGGAACATGGCTTTAAGCAAGCGGCAAGGTTCCTGCACATGCAGCATATCTATCGTGTTTTCGATTTGCCGTATCAGTCGCAGATCGTGCCGTTGGCAGCAATCATTGCGGACATAGGCGCTGCTTGGGAGCATGAAGGAAATCGAGAGAAATTGGTCCGATGGTACTGGAACGGAGTTTTTGGAGAATTGTACGGGTCGTCGGTTGAGTCTCGCATAGCTCGTGACTTTCTGGAGGTTCCTCCTTGGTTGCAGGGCGGGCAGGAACCTTCGACCGTGAGCGAGGTGATCTTTCGTGCCGACCGGTTGAAGACCATGCGGATGCGCCTGTCAGCTGCCTACAAAGGCGTGAACGCTCTCCTTATGAAAGAAGGTGCAAAGGACTTCCGTTCCGGACAGAAATTCGACCACACCGTGTTTTTTGGAGAGAATGTTGATATTCATCATATTTTCCCGCAAGATTGGTGCAAGAAGAAGGGCATCAAACCAGCGGTCTTTGACTCAATCATAAACAAGACGCCGTTGTCCTTTCGGACCAACCGCATCATTGGCGGTGTAGCGCCATCCGAGTATCTCGCCAGTCTGGAGCGGGGCGATAAGCAAAACCCGCCCATCGATCAGGAGAGACTCAATCAGTACCTTCTGACACACCTTGTGGACCCGAGCCTCCTCCGCAGCGACGCGTTTGACTCCTTCATGGGAGATCGGCAACGGCAACTGCTTTCGCTCATTGAGAAGGCGACGGGGAAGTCAGCCTACACAGGCGATGTTGCAGACGAGGGGGAAGATGTCGCGGGAGACCCTGATTCGGTTGAGGCTGATATGGGCCTCACCGTCTGACCGACACGCTCTTTGGGAGTTCACTTCTCTGGCTCGCGGCCGAGCCGCTGAGCGATGGCGACTCGCAATGCCCGACTTCGTGGAGCTGGCGCGTCGTTAGTCTTCGTACTCTTCGAACATAAGTTCGGTGCGGCAGCGGCGTGCTTCGCGTTCGGCGAGGGTGAGGCGGAGCATGGCGTCGACCCGCTGCGCGCCGAGCACGCGACCGGAGACTTCGCAGTAGCGGATCCACTCGGCGGCAGACATGCCGTCGATGGCGATGGCCTGGGCGAGCTCGAGGAGGCAGTTCAGGCGGTGGGCGAGGTCGTCGGTGGCGACGGCGTCGCAGGCCTCGTCCGAGAGCGGTGAGGCGGCCGCAGATGCGAGCAGCGCGTGCGCCTCCTCTTTGGAGAGGTCGGGCGAAGTGGCCCCATGGGCGAGTTCGAGCGCCTCGTCATCGGAGAGTCCGTCGGCACCGGCGATGTAGCCTGCGAGGCTGAGCCAGTGAACGCGGTTGGCGGGGTCGGGGGGCTGCAGCGAGCAGTCTTCCTGTTCTTCGTGGGCCATCAGGAGCACCTGTTTCCGCAGCGGGGGCAGGAGCGGAAAATCCACCCCTTGGCGCAGTCGTTGCACCAGACGTATTTGCAGGCCCAGTTGGTACATTTCCAGCTGAACAGGAAGGTCGATTTGCCGCAGTTTGCACAGGCCATGAGCGTTCCCCGAAGGTTGGGTTTGGAGAGGATGGGCTAGGTGGAGAGCGGTCGGGGTGTCAAGGTTGGCCGCGTTGACGAGAGGGCGCCGAGTGTGGGAGGGAGCCGGCTCCACAGCAGGGGTGAAGCATGGCACAGGTCAACGCGGTCGGAATCTACGATTGGAAGCCCATCTACCAGGAGCTCGCGACGAAGCTGCTGCAGTTTCAGGGGGATCGCAAACCGCTGCTGGCGTTTCTGCGTGAGCAGACGGACGTTGTAGAGGGGTTCAAGAGCTTGAAGGGCGACCAGTTTGCTGATGGTTCCAAGGGCTTCATCCGAGACATCTGCCCGCTGACGTTGTTTGCGATGTTCAATCGGAGCAGCAGGCCGGAGAAGCGAATCGAGATGATTCGTGCGCTGCGAATCTTCCTTGATGGCGCCGAACCGCTGCCGACCGCGTTCTCTGGCATCCCGTTGGTTCACGCTCAGGCCTCTTGGTTCTTTCTCTACGACAAGAATCGAGATGCGACGCAGATAGACTCTTTGTGGCGGCTGTGGAGTGCGGGACTATCGCTATCTGATGACGACACACCGGATGCGAGACGGGCATTTGTGTCAGCGTTCGACGATACGCATGGCCGTCCATGTTGCGCATGGGGCCTGACCTTTGCGCTCTTCTGGGCCCGGCCAAACTACTTCGTTCCGCTCGACGGCAGGAGCAGGGCAACGTTGTCGGCGGTCGGATTTGAGCTCGGAGAGGACGGTCCCAACGGCCGCGTCTCCGGCGAGAACTACCTCGCCGTCTGTGACGCGGTGAGAGCGGCGATCGCCGCCGAATCTCCGCTTTGGCCATCCATCGCCGAGATGTCCCACGGTGCCTTTGTGGTTGATGCCCGCGATGGCGGCGAAGCTTCCGAGAGCGAAGAAGAAGAGGTGGTCACTTCGTCTGGAGGCGGTCGCGTCTGGCTCGTGGCGGCCGGCAATGATGGGAGCAAGTGGGAGGGCTGGAGAGCGCGGGGAGTCGTTGCCATCAGCGTGGAAGACATCGACCTGCAAACGTTCGCATCCCGCGCCGAAATGCATCGTCGGCTCGTCGAGATCCGCGGCGGTGACACGAACCCCACGAACGACTCGAAGGCCTGCTGGGATTTCCTTCACGTCATGCAGCCGGGCGACGAGGTCTTCGTGAAACAGGGACGGCGCCGATTGCTCGGATATGGGCGCGTCACCGGCGACTATCGGTTCGTGGACCAAGATCGATACTGCCACGAGCGCGACGTGGAGTGGCTTCCGATCGCTGAGGCGAAGATGCTGGAGGGCGCAGACCCGCTGGTCTTGAAGACGCTCACGAACGTCACGCCCTATGAAGACCTCGTCGCGATGCTGCGCTCGGTAGCATGTTTGCCCGCCGAAGCGCCCAGTACGCTCAGGCCAGCCCCGGCCCGCACCTTTCTCTTCACCTGGAACCCCGAGCGGTGGGATTGGCCCGAACTCGAGGCCAGCGCCGCGGCGCTCGCGCGTGGCGAAGAACTTCCCGCCGACAAGTGGAACACAGGAGGGCGACAGGACCTGCGGCAGGGCGACCGCTTCTTCCTGCTTCGGCAGGGCAGCGCGCCTCGCGGCATCATCGGCTCGGGGCGTGTTCTGGGACCGCCGGTCGAGCAGGCTCACTGGGAGGAGGCGCGTGCCGCAGCGGGCGAGACGACCCGTTCCGCTCCGATTGCCTACGACACGCTGGTTTCGCGCGAGCGGCTGCTCACCATCGAGGCGCTGAAGGCTGCGGGACTCGAAGGCGTGCGCTGGAACCCGCAATCGAGCGGCACCCAGATCCCGCTTCAGTTCGTCGCACAGGTGGAGGCCGCCTGGCATGCGCACCTAGAGGGTCGGACGGTGCCCGCTGCTGGTGCTCTGCGCGCCGTCGAACCCTACGGCCTCGATGATCTAGAGGCCGAGGGCTGTTTTGTGCCGCGTGCCCGCATCGAAGGTATCGTCGAGCGGCTTCGGCGGAAGAAGAACCTTATCCTCCAAGGGCCGCCCGGCACCGGTAAGACCTGGCTCGCCAAACGGCTCGGCGACCTCCTCGTCGGCCACCGCCAGAGCGGCCGTGTGCGGGTGGTGCAGTTCCATCCGAACGTCTCCTACGAAGACTTCGTTCGTGGCTACCGGCCCGGGAGCGACGGCAAACTACGCATCGTCGATGGCCTCTTCATGGAGGCCGTGAAGGCTGCCAAGGCTCGCCCCGAGCTGCCGATGGTGGTGGTCATCGAGGAGATCAACCGGGGCAATCCCGCCCAGGTCTTCGGCGAGCTGCTGACCCTGCTTGAGTCGTCGAAGCGCAACCCCGAGAGCGCCATTGAGCTCACCTATGCAGGGCCCGACGAGGGGCAGGGCGAGCTCCGCCAGGCGGTCCACCTTCCCGACAACCTCTACGTCATCGGCACCATGAACACGGCCGACCGCTCCGTCGCCATGGTCGACATCGCCTTCCGCCGCCGCTTCACCTTTGAGAACCTACGCCCGGCCCTCGACGAGGCCTGGCTCAGCTTTGTGACAGAGCGCGGCATGCCACGAGACTTCGCAACGCGGATTCGCAACGCCGTCGATGCGCTCAATGATGCCATTTCGCGCACCCGAACACTGGGAGATGACTACTGCCTAGGCCACAGCTTCTTTACGCCGCACGAATCATTGAAAGAGGGAGCAGCGCAGGGATGGCTCGACGATGTCATCGAGGCCGAGGTGACACCGTTGCTCAGCGAGTACTGGTTTGACGACCCGGAGAGCGCAAAGCGGGCCGTCGCCGCACTTCGTGAATCGCTGCGATGATGGAGTTGGCGACCAGCGTGGAGCCTGTGCAGGAGCGGTTCGTCGGGCGGATTCCCGTCCGGAACCTCTGGCTGCTCATGCTCTATGCGGCGCAGAGTGAGCTTGCGGGTCGCGGGTTGGGAGGGGCAGAGTCGCCCGATGCCCATCTGCCCGACCTGCTGGCGGAGCTGCTGACCCACGAGGTAAACCTCCGCATGCGGCGCGACCTCTCCGTAGGATACCGGAGCCGGCAGGATGACCTTCGCCGTCTGCGCGGACGCGTGGACCAACTGGAGACAGAGCGTCGTCAGCTCCTCAGCCGCGGCTTGGTGGCCTGCACCTTTTCGGAGCTGACCCGCGACACCATCCGCAACCGCTACGTGAAGGCCGCGCTCCTCGTCCTTGCGCGGACAGCTCGCTCGGAGCTCGCGCTGGATTGTCGCGCCGCAGCGGCCATGATGGAGCGGAGTGGCGTGGTGGGCCCGCGCCCGGGTCGCGCCCTGATCGCCGCCGACAAGACGGCCCGGCACGATGCGCAGGATGCGACCATGATCGCCCTGGCGAAGCTGGCCCTTCTCTGGGAGATCCCGAGCGAAGAGATGTCGGACCGGCCCATCTATCTGCCCAGTCGCGAGGAGCATTGGGTCCGCAGGTTGTTCGAGCGTGCCGTCTTCGGCTTCTACCAGCATGCACTCAAGGTGCCGGTCGATGCGCCCAAACTCGATTGGCAGATTCGTGCGGCCTCCGCGGGCGCGCGGGCACTGATGCCCGAGATGCGGACCGACATCCGGCTCCGCTTCCCTGACCGGCAGCTCATTATCGACACAAAGTTCACCGAGATAACCACGGGGACTCCCACGGTGGGCGACCGGTATGGCAAAGAGACCTTCAAGAGCGGCTACATCTACCAGCTGCTGGCCTACCTGCGGGCGATGGCGGCGCTGGGTGGCACCGAAAGGGTCGACGGCATGCTGCTCCACCCATCGGTCGGTGCTGAGGTGAACGAGTGGGTCCGCTTCGACAGCCACTCCGTCCGGTTTGCAACCGTGGATCTCACCGGCACTGCCGGATCCATCCGGGAGCGGCTGCTTCAGGTGGTTGGCCCACCCTCGACCTTGTCGTAGGCCTCGAACTTGTCGTGGCCCCGGGCTGCGATGCGGGCAAAGCCGAGGTCGGGGTCGTGGCCCGTCGAGAGGAAGCCGCCGTGCGCGACCTCTGTCAGCACCGCCCGCTTCTCCTCGATGGAGGTCATCGGCTCCATGTCGTAGCCCATCACATAGGCGACCGGTGTGTGGCCGTAGGTGGGGACGATGTCGGCGGCGTGCAGGAAGGTGTCGCCGGCGTGGTCGAAGCGGAGCAGCTGCATGCCGCGTGTGTGGCCGTTGGTGGGGATGAGGTCGATGGCGTCGAAGAGGCGCTGCGGGCCGTCTAGCAGTTCGACGCGGACGCCATCAGGCTCGCTCATCCAGGCGAAGTTCTCGCGCCGGTAGCTCCCCACCTCGCGCAGTCCGGGTGACTCCGCATAGGCGAGGTTGCGCCCCTGCACCCAGTGCGTTGCCTTCGGAAAGGCGGGTCGCGCCGGGCCGTCTCCGTCTGCGATGGTGAGGCCGCCGGCATGGTCGAAGTGGAGGTGGGTGATGACGATGTCGGTGATGGTGTCGGGGTCGATGCCGAGCGCGCGGAGCCGCACGGGTGCGCTGCCGAACGAGGTGTCGACGGCGAAGATGTCGGCCTCTTTGGCACCCCACTTGTCGCCCATCCCTGTCTCGATGAGCACCCGTCGGTCGCCGATGTCGAGCAGCAGCGCCCGCCCCGTCATGCGGATCCGGTTGCGCGGGTCGGCCGGGTTGCTCCGCTCCCAGATGGGCTTGGGCACGATGCCGAACATGGCGCCGCCGTCGAGTCCGAAGCGCGAGAGCACCAGAGATTGGAGTTGGTCGATGGGCATGGCTGGCTCGAAAGGGTTGTCAGTCGCAGGCCCGCTTGGTTACGCTGCCCCGAGGGCGCGAAGCAAGGTGAATGCGTGGGTGACGGCGGTAGAGCGGCAGGCCGGATGGAACCGGCGAGGGCGGTGAGCCCATGAGCGCCCCCGAGGTTCCGGTTGCGCGGCGGCGCGTGGCCGTGGCCATCATCTCTGCACTGCTCGGCATCGCGCTGGCCTGGTTCACCCGGTGGCGCATCGAAGAGTCGCAGCGCCCCGCGCCCGAGACCGCCGAGCTTTCTCAGATCGGGGGTTCTGGCAGCGGCGCCGACGCGTTGGTGGCAGAGGGGTCGGGGATGGTGTCGGGGCAGGTCGTGATGCCCGACGGCGCCCCCGCGCCTGGCGCCCGCGTTACCGTAACGGTGCTTCAAAATGGGGCTGCCCCCCGCCTGACCGCCGACGCGGAGGGCCGGTTTCGCCTCATCACCCGAGGCGCAGGCACGGTGGTCATCCAGGCAGAGCTGGCCGGCTACGGGCCGGGGTTTGAGCTCGCAACACTGGGCCAGCCGGAGCCCGTGCTGCTGACGCTGCAGGGCGGCTCCATCATCCGAGGCAGGATTACCCGCGACGGGCAGCCTGCAGCCGGCATCTTTGTGCATGCTGGCCAGGCCGGCATGTTCCCGCAGCAGCAGGCACTCTCCGACAGCGCTGGCCTCTTTGTCATCGGCGGCCTGCGGGTCGGTTCGGTCGAACTCATCGCCACCGATACGCTTGGCGGATCCGGCTTCGAGAGCGTGGTGGTGCCGGCGGTTGCCGAGGGCTCTGCCTCCGAGGTGGAGGTGCAGCTTGAGGTCGATCCGGCCCCTGCGGTGGCGGTTACCATCGTCGACAAGATCACGGGCGCTCCTGTCGAGACGGCCGTCGTAACTGTGTCGCGGGATGCGATGCATGTGCTGGCGCTCTCGGAGGGTGTCGAGCAGGGCCTCACGACGCTCGACTACCTACCGGTCGGAGAGCAGTTCTCGCTCTCGGTGCGTGCGCCCGGCTACCTGCCCTGGCAGCAGGAGTTTGCGGTCACGCCTGAGATGGCCCTCAAGGTGGAGCTCAGCCAGGGCGGCACCGTTACCGGTCGCGTCGTTAACGGCGCTGATGTCGCGGTCGGCGGCGCTGCCGTCTATGCGATCGTGCGCGACAAGGCAGGCTCGGTCTGGGAGGTCCGCAAGAGCACTTTTGACAACATCCACCCGCTGGTTCGGCCGGAGGGGACCTTCTTCTGGGTGCCGACAATCGACTTCGTGTCGCGGGCCGATGGCTCCTTCATCCTCACGGGGCTGCCCGAGGGCGAGGCTGTGGTGGTCGCGGAGTCGAAGGGGATGTCGCCGGGTCTGAGCGGCCTGCTGCAGCTGCGTGCCGATGTGCCGACCTCTGGTGTGCGCCTTGTGCTTCGGCCTGGCCGCGCGCTTCGAGGCCGCGTGGAGAACGAGGCGAAGGGGGCGATCGAGGGGGCGAGCGTGGTGGTCCGCAGCACCGGCTTTCCGCCCTGGTGGACCCCTGCTCCAAGGGTCACGGCTGCCGACGGCATCATCCTCTTCGACGGCCTGACAGAGCAGGTGGAGATTGCGGTTAGCCACCCCGACTACCAACCGCTCAAGACACGGCTCGTGCTGCCGGAGCGGGGTCTCGACGACCAGCACCTCGTCTTGCTGCGCGACGCCGGTAGGCTGATGCGCGGCCGACTCTATCTCCCGCGGGGCAAGGCGGCGGTGGGGGCAACTGTCTGGTTCATGCGCGGCGGCGGCGAGCAGCCCGTCTGTTCGGCAGAGGTGGGCGACGATGGCTGGTTCGAGACCGAGCCCTGCCGTGCCGAGCCCGACAGGCTGCTGGCGGCGTTGGCAGAGGTGCCTCCGCTTTCGGTGCCGGTGGCAGGCTTTGGCGAGCCTGCGGACTACCGGTTCGGTCGGGGCGCCGAGCTGGAGATGGCGGCGGAGGGGATGGCCGTGGAGGTCTCGTTGGCGCTTGCGCCCCCCTTTCCTGCTGCGCTCTATACGCTGCCCAAAGGAGCCATCGAACCGTGGAAGCGGATGCGCTTTTCGGGGCTCGCACCTGGCGACTACACGGTGACCTGCGCGGCGTCCGGCAAGGCTCCTGCGAGCCTCCGCGTGGCACTCTCTGCCGACCAGCGGGTGGAGAAGAGCTGTCCGGCGATGAGGTCGGAGCGGGAGGGCAGTGTGATCGTCGTAGACCCGCAGGGCGCGCCCGTAGCAGGTGCCTTTGTGCGGCGGGCCGGCGCGGTCGCAGGGCCCTGGGTGGTGAGCGACGCCAAGGGCGTTGCGTTGCTGCAGGGGACCGACGGCGAAGCTGTGAACATCGAGGCATCGCACGTCGCTTGGGGCTCCGGCAGCGCATCGCTCACGCTGGGTCGCGAGGCCAAGCCGGCGCGGCTCGCGCTCGGCAGCCCCATCTGTGGCGCCAATGCGGAAGAGGTCCGCGCGGCCTTCCGCGAAGCCGGCCTAGCGCTGGTCTGCGACGGTCGCGCCGCGCTCGTGGAGGCAATCGCTCCAGGGACCGCCGCCGCGGGACGCGGACTTTCGCCACGCGATCGCCTCTTGTGGCTCGACGGGCTCGGCACCACTACATTGCGGGTTACGGTGCAGCGCGATCGCCGCGCCGTACTTTTCAGCATCCCCGTCCCGACGCCGTGAATTCCATGCCTGCACCCGTCACCGCAGCCCTCCTGCTCATCGGAAACGAGCTCCTGTCGGGGAAGATCGTCGACCAGAATGGCCAGCTCGCCATCGCGACGCTCCGGAGGCGCGGCATCGACCTTGTGGAGGTCAGGATCGTCGCCGACGACGAGGCCGCCATCGGTTCGGCGGCGCGGGAACTTGCAGGCCGCGCAACCTTTGTCATCACCAGCGGAGGCATCGGCCCCACCCACGACGACATCACGCTTGCCTCCATCGCTGCGGGCTTTGGTCTCGAAATGCAGGAGGAGCCGTCGCTGCGCGCCTGGATCGATCAGCACTTCGCTGCCCGCCCCGCCGAACTCGCCGTCTGGCGCCGCATGGCGATGGTCCCGGTAGGCGCAGAGATCCACAGCGATAGCCGGACGCTTTGGCCGCTGACGCAGGTGTGCAACCTCTTCGTCCTGCCCGGCGTCCCGCAGCTTTTTGCCAACCAGCTCCGCGCCGTGGTGGCCCGCTTTGACGGCCAGCCCATCGCTCTGGCGACCCTCTTTCTCTCTTGCGGTGAAGGCGAGGTTGCGGCCCATCTGGAGGCTGTGCTGGCTGCGGAGCCGGCGGTCGCGCTGGGCTCCTACCCCGTCTGGGGTGCGGATGACTACCGGACTCGGATCACGGTTGAATCCCGCGAGGCGGAGGCCGTTGCCCGCGCGACAGAGGCGCTGGTGGTCCTCTTCGGCAGCGCGCTGGTCCGAGTCGAACAAGGCGGCTGATCGAATCCTCGCAACAATCGGCCGCGGATGACGAGAAGGAGAGAGACCTCCTCTGCCATCTCGGTGTTCACATGTTCGACCCTGCCTTCGTTGATTGGAATCTGCCCGCCACCGCCTGCCTGCCCGAGGAGCGGGAGCAGTGCGCAGCTCCTCACCTTGCCCGCCAGTTGTCCCGTCTGGAACGGATGGGGCTCGGTCAGCCGTTTGTGATGCGTCCGTCGGCGCTCGGCCTTCACTGGTTTCCAGCCAGCCACTGGCTTGTTGGCTGCGGCAATGCGGAGGTACTGCACCAGCCGTCGGTGGCGGTGGTGGGCACGCGGAGCCCTGCGGCCGAAGAAGAGGCAGCGCTGCGCGACTGGCTCGACGATTCGCTGCAGCGCCTTGGGCTGACGGTGGTGAGCGGCGGCGCGCGTGGCATCGACACGATGGCGCATCGGGCGGCGCTACGGGCCGGCCTGCCGACAGTCGCGGTGCTGGCGGGCGGGATGCTTCAGGCAGGGCCGGCGCAGAATCGAAGCCTCTTTGCGGAGATTGTTGCGGCAGGTGGCTGCATCCTCACGGAGCAGCCGCTTGGCTGCCGGCCCTTCGATACGCTTTTTGTGGCTCGAAACCGAACCATTGCGGCTCTCTCGCTCGGTACCCTCGTGGTGCGGGCTCCGGTGCAGAGCGGCGCACTCACGACGGCTGGCTTTGCCCGCCGACTTCAGCGGCCGGTTGGGGTGCTGCCGGGTGCGCCGTGGGAGCCGAGCGCGGCGGGATCGAATGGCCTGCTGGTGCGAGGCGCGAGCGTGATCACCCAGGCGGGGGAGCTGGGAGTGCTGCTGGGTACTGCGCTGGCGGAGGGCTCGCGGGCGCTGCCGCTGGCGCCTGCCGCAGCGCAGACCTTTGCGGTGCCCTCGGTCGCGTTGTCGGAGGCTGCGAGTCGACTCTGGGCCGTGCTATCCGCCGAGTTGGAGGAGGGCGACGAGGTGGTGCGTCTCTCCGGGCTGGCGGGCGGCGAGGCGGTGGCCGCGCTGACGGAGCTTGAACTGGACGGGCTGCTGGAGCGGCGCGGGACGCAATGGCGGCGCGCGCGTAGGTGACGGCAACTTGCGGCGGGTAGGGCAGAGCGTTAGGTCGCTAGACCCGTCTGGTTGGAGCAGAGAGATGAGCCGAACGCCCCAGGTTACCATCGTTGGCGCAGGCATGGCCGGCTCCGAGCTGGCGTTGCAGCTCGCCCGCCGCGGCATCTCGGTCCGTCTGCACGAGATGCGCCCCGTTCGGCCCTCCGAAGCCCACCAGACCGAGCACTTTGCAGAACTCGTCTGTAGCAACTCCTTCCGCGGCGACGCGCTGACCAACGGCGTAGGCCTGCTGAAGGAGGAGATGCGGCGTGCCGGCTCCATCCTGATGCAGATTGCAGAGGAGACGGCTGTGCCCGCAGGCGGCGCGCTGGCCGTAGACCGTGAGCGCTTTGGCGCGCGGGTCACAGAGGTGGTTCATGCGGAGCCGCTCATCGAGGTGGTGCGCGGCGAGGTAACGGAGATTCCTGGACCTGAAGCCGGTATCTTTGTGGTGGCGTCGGGCCCGCTGACGACGCAGCCGCTCGCCGAGAAGATCACCGCGATGACGGGACGGCAGCGGCTCTACTTTTACGATGCGGTCGCACCGATTGTGCATGCCGACTCCGTCGACCGGAGCGTCGCCTTTGCGCAGAGCCGATACGAGAAGGGCGGTGGCGATGACTACATCAACTGTCCGATGAACAAAGAGGAGTACTACGCCTTTGTGGAGGCGTTGCGGGCCGCGGAGCTCACGGAGCTGCATGCCTTTGAGGAGGCTCGCTTCTTTGAGGGCTGCCTTCCCATCGAGGTGATGGCGTCGCGCGGCGACAAGGTGCTGGCCTTTGGACCGATGAAGCCGGTGGGGCTCGAAGACCCTCGAACCGGCCGGCGCCCCTACGCGGTGGTGCAGCTTCGGATGGAGAACCGCGAGGGAACCTCCTACAATCTGGTCGGTTTTCAGACGCGTATGAAGCAGCCCGACCAGGGACGGGTCTTCCGCATGATCCCGGGGCTTCAGAAAGCGGAGTTCATGCGCTGGGGCTCGGTCCACCGCAACACCTATGTGCACGGGCCGGAGGTCTTCGACGATCGGTTCGCCATGAAGGTGGCGCCGCACCTGCGATTTGCGGGCCAGATCACGGGCGTGGAGGGCTATGTGGAGTCGCAGGCCAGCGGCCTGCTGCTTGCGCTCTTCCTGGCAGCCGAGCTCTCCGGCCAGCCGATCGACCTGCCGCCTGCGACGACGGCGCTCGGCGCGCTCCGCCGGCATGTGACGGGCGAGCTGACGATGGATGCCAAGGCCTACCATCCGACCAACATCCACTTCGGTATGATGCCGCCCGTCGAAGAGGCGAAGTCTGGGAGGTCGGCCCGATCGGATCGGCGCGAGGCCGTGTCGCATCGGGCACTGGCAGACCTCGAGGCCTGGCTTGCGCCGGCGCGCAGCCGCGGCCTTGTTCTGCAGGGCAGCTACCGGCACCCGGCGCTGACCGAGGGGCTGCCGCTCGAGCGCATGCCCGGTGACCGCCCGCTACCCACCGCACACGTCTGAAACTTGCCCCCGCATAGGTGGCGTGCGACGAGCGCTCCATGGAACAGGTACCCTCCAACAGCCCTACTCCAGCATCCGCCTGGGTCGACCCGCTCCGGCGCTTCCTCGACTACCTGCGTGTGGAGCGGAACGCCTCCAAGCACACGCTGAGCGGCTATGAGCGCGACATCCGCTCCTTCTTCGGCTGGTTTGAGGAGAGTGCGAAGCGGCCTGCGGGGCTGGACGATGTGACGATCGCCTCGATGCGTCGCTTCCTTGCCTTCCGACAGGGCGATCTGGAGCGCTCCTCGGTGGCGCGGGGGCTGTCGGCGATGCGGAGCTTCTACCGCTTCCTGCTCAAGCGGGGAGAGGTGAAGGAGTCGACGCCGGCACTCATCCAGTCGCCGAAGCAGAAGAAGCCGCTTTCCTCCTTTCTGACGGCCGATGAGGCACGGGAGCTGGTCGAGCCACAGGCGGAAGAGGAGACCCCTGAGTCGCTCCGTGACTTGGCGATGTGGGAGGTCTTGTATGGGGCCGGCCTCCGTGTGAGCGAGCTCGTAGGGCTTAGCCTTGGCGACCTATCGCTGCAGGAGGGCTGGGTTCGGGTGCTGGGCAAGGGGCGCAAGGAGCGCGAGGTGCCGGTAGGCAGCAAGGCCATCGAGGCGGTGCGGCGCTATCTGGCGGTGCGCCATCTTCTGTTGCGCGAGGGGCTGCTGGAGCGTGCGCTCTTTGTGAACAGCCGCGGCGGCCGGATGGGCGATCGGAGCGTTCGGCGGCTTCTCGATGCGGCGCAGGCGCGAGCCGGTACGGTACGCCGCGTCTCGCCGCACGGTCTGCGCCACAGCTTTGCAACTCATCTGCTGGAGGGCGGCGCAGACCTGCGTGCCATCCAGGAGATGCTAGGCCATGCAAGCCTTCGGACGACGGAGCGCTACACGCATGTGACAGTAGATCACTTGATGCAGGTCTACGACCGGGCCCACCCGCGGGCGCGCCGGCCGGCAGGACCGAGCAAGGGAACAGAGGAGTAGCGCGATGGAGAAGCGAGAGACAGCGTCGTTGTTGGCAGCCGGTCGGAGCTCCATGAGCCCATCGTATAGCCCGCAGAGCGTGGTGCTGGATCACGGCAAGGGGATGCGGGTCTGGGACAGGGAGGGCAAGGAGTATCTCGACTTCCTCGGCGGGATCGCGGTGTTGTCGTTGGGCCACGCGCATCCTGCGATGGTCTCGGCGCTGACGGACCAGATTTCCAAGCTGACGCACATCTCGAACATCTACTTCTCGGAGCCACAGATTCTTCTTCAAGAAGAACTAGTTAGGCGTACATTCGCAGATCGAGTATTCTTCTGCAACTCGGGCGCAGAGGCCAACGAGGCCGCCATCAAGCTGGCCCGTCGCCACGCCCGCATCGTCCAGCGCTCGCCCAAGTTTGAGATCATCACCTTAGAAGGTTCCTTCCACGGCCGCACCTACGGCGCCGTCAGTGCAACCGCGCAGCCCAAGTACCACGAGGGCTTTGAGCCCATGGTCCCGGGCTTCTCCTACGCCAAGTTCAACGACCTGGCCTCGGTCGAGGCCCGCTGGACCGCCCACACCGCCGCCGTCATGGTGGAGCCGGTGCAGGGCGAAGGCGGTGTGCGGGTCGCGTCGCGACCGTTTATGCAGGGGCTCCGGCGGCTCTGCGATGAGCGGGGCGCGCTCCTGATTGTGGATGAGGTGCAGTCTGGCATCGGCCGCACCGGCCGCTTCCTGGCGACCGAATTCTACGGCATCGAGCCCGACATCGTCACGCTGGCGAAGGGGTTGGGAGGCGGAGTGCCGATTGGGGCCACCCTCGCGACGGAATCGGTAGCCGCCGCCTTTACGAAGGGGAGTCACGGCACCACCTTCGGAGGCAATCCGCTCGCAGCGCGCGCAGCCCTGACTGTGCTTGAGACGCTCGACCGCGAAGCGCTCACCGAGAATGCGGCCCGCGTGGGAGCCTACCTCCTTGGCCGCCTGCGGGCGCTGGCGCGGCAGCAGCCGCGCATTCGCGAGGTCCGAGGCCTAGGGCTGATGGTGGGCGTAGAGGTCAACGGGACGGCTGACGATGCGACCGCGCTGATGGTGAAGGGTGTGCAAAATGGGCTGCTGTTCAATACGGCGGGGGGGAACACGCTCCGCTTTGTTCCGCCGCTCATCGCGACCGAGGCCGATGTGGACCTCGCTGTGGCGGTGCTGTCGGCGCTCTTTGCAATGCCCGCCTAACCGTTTCCCGCTTGCAGAAGGCGCGGATGCGGCGTTAGGGTGGCGACGTATATCTGTCTGTTGTCTTCTCCCCGCAGCGGGTCTTGTTTTCCGAATGAGTCATCCGAATCCACTAAAAACCGTTCCGGTGCGGCTGCCTGTCACCGACTTTTCGGGCCTGCAGATCTCTCCGCTCGACTGGTTTCTGCTGTCACGGATCGATGGTGCGACCCACCTCCACGCGCTCGGCCAGATCACGGGGCAGACAGATGATCAGGTGATAGCTGCCTGTCGGCGGCTCGAGGCAGCTGGCCTGATTCAGCTCGAGTCGACGCCCTCTGCGCAGGAGGCTTCGCTCGCTCCTCCCGACGGCGCCTGGCCGGCCTCCGGCTCGCGGTCGGTCATTTCGACCGAAGACAGAATCCCGACCCGGCCCCGTGCGAAGTCACGTACTTCGTCCGGAAGTTACCGCGCGGAGACGGACCCTCGTTCATCCAAGAGTTCGGGAAATGTACAAGCGCTTGAGACTCTGCCGACCATTCGTGCCGTGCCGCCGGGCGAGTCAGACCCGCTGAGCGGCGCCGGAGTGCCGACGCACTGGCCCGTCCGGTTCGAGGCCTTCATGTTCGACCCGGTCGAGATGGCGACTGGTTCGGCGCTCACAGATCGGCAGAAGCAGGTGGTTCTCTTCTACCACTATCACCTGCGCAAAGTGACCTACTACGACCTCTTCAAGATCGGCCAGACGGCGGAACGAGACGAGACCAAGCGTGCCTATTTCCGGCTTTCGAAGGGGTTCCATCCCGACCGCTGGTTCCGCAAGGATACGGGCGTTTTCGGCGCAAAGATTGAAGAGGTCTTCGTCTGGCTCAACCGGGCCTACTCGGTGCTCTCTTCGCCGCGTCGCCGGCAGGGCTACGACCTGCTGCTGTCGAAGGGCTACATCGGTGAGTGGCAGTTAGAGGAAGCTGGAAACCGGCGCGAACCGACCGAGCAGGAGCAGAGCAAGCGGAGTCTTGATGTGCACCTCGCTCGCGCCCGACGGGCCGAGTCGGAGAGCGACTGGCGAGGTGCCTCGGAGCACTACGCGCGAGCGGTCGAGACTGCTCCTCGTGGCGACCTTCAGCTCAAGTTTCTGACGGCGCTCATCCGTACCGATGCACCGGCGATACGGGTTCGCGCCGAGTTTGAGCGTGCGGCTTCGCTCGGCGCGTCGCAGATAGAGACCCTCGGGCTTCGCGCCGAATTCGAAACACGTATCGGGGATGCGGCCGCGGCAACCGAGACCTATCGCGAGCTGCTGCAGTTGAATCCGAATCACGCCATCGCGCGGAACGCGCTCGACCGGACCCGGTCGCGCCCCCTCTTTTGAATCGACGAATCGCGTAGGAGATGACTCCATGGGCAAAGTGATAGGCATCGATCTTGGCACCACGAACTCCTGTGTCTCGGTTCTGGTTGACGGGTCGCCCAAGGTCCTCCCGAACAAGGCTGGTTACAAGACCACGCCTAGCACCGTGGCCATCAGTGAAAGCGGGCGCCGACTCGTAGGCCAGCTCGCCAAGCGCCAGGCCATCACGAATGCGCGTCACACCATCTACGCGGCCAAGCGGCTGATTGGTCGCAAGTGGGGGTCGCCGGCGGTGGTCCATACGATGGAGACCTCGCCTTACGAGATCGTCCAGGGGCCGCACGAGGATGTGCGCGTGCGGATGCGCGACAAGACCTACTCCATCCCTGAGATCTCCTCGATGATTCTGCAGGAGATGCGGCTCATCGCGGAGGAGTATCTCGGCGAGGAGGTGACCCAGGCGGTCATAACCGTTCCGGCCTACTTCAACGACAACCAGCGGCAGGCAACCAAGGATGCGGGCAAGATTGCCGGTCTGGAGGTGTTGCGGATCATCAACGAGCCTACCGCTGCGGCCCTCTCCTACGGCTACGGCAAGGACCTCGATCAGCGGGTTGCCATCTACGATTTGGGCGGCGGCACCTTCGACATCTCCGCGCTGGAGATCAGCGAAGGGGTCTTTGACGTGCTTGCAACGGGAGGCGATACCTTCCTCGGCGGCGAGGACTTTGATGCGCGCATCATGGAGTGGCTGACGGTCGAGTTTGCGCAGGAGCACGGCGTCGACCTCCGCAAGGACGACATGGCCTTGCAGCGTCTCAAGGATGCGGCGGAGAAGGCCAAGATTGAACTCTCTTCGCTGTCGGAGACCGAGGTCAGCTTGCCCTTCATCTTCACGCGCGAGACGGGCGAGACGCTCCATCTTCAGAAGAAGTTGAACCGAGCGACGCTCGACAACATCGTGGCCGACCTCGTGGCGCGCACGATGAAGATCTGCAAGGCGACGCTCGAAGAGGGCAATCTCAACGTTGGCGACATCGACGAAGTCATCCTTGTAGGCGGCATGACGCGGATGCCCGCGGTGCAGAAGGCGGTCGCTGCCTTCTTCGGTCGCGAGGCGCGCAAGGGTGTGCACCCCGACGAGGTGGTTGCAATTGGAGCCGCAATTCAGGCGCTGGCGCTGACCGAAGACGATGTGGGCGTGCTCCTGTTGGATGTGACCCCGCATTCGCTCGGTATCATGGTCTTCGGCGGTGGCTTCGAGGTCATCATCGAGCGCAACAGCACGGTCCCGACCAGCCAGAGCCACATCTTCACGACGGTCCGCGATAACCAGACCTCGGTGAAGATCCTCGTGATGCAGGGCGAGAGCGACCGCGCAGAAGAGAACGAAGTTCTCGGCGAGTTCGTTCTGACCGGTCTGCGAAAGGCGGCGTCGGGCGAGGTGGAAATCGATGTGACCTTCGATATCTCGGCAGACGGTATCGTCTCTGTGAAGGCGCTCGACCTCGAGACGGGCAAGGCTCAGTCCATCACGGTGACCGCGACGAGCGGTCTTACCGAGGAGGAGATCAGCCGGATGGTCGCCGAGAACCAAGACTACTCTGTGGCGGTGAAGAAGACGGATGACGAGGATGGCCGCCGCGAGATGATCCGTCGCAACATCCGTGAGATTGAACGTCTGATGCCGGTGGTTCAGGAGAAGCTGGCAGGCAACAGCCTGGGCGGCGATGCCCTGGCACGGGCCCAGCAGGCACTCGACGCGGCCCGCAATGCTGTCCAGTCGTCCAGCGGCGCCATGCTCTCGAGCAGCGCCGAGGCGCTTGACCGCACCCTCTCCGTCTTCCGCGGCATCGCGGATCGCGGCTAACCTACTCTCTTTTTCGTTACCTCCGCAGGTTCCCGTGGCCCGTCTCGCCCCCACCGTTGCAGGCATGTTGCTTGAAGCCATCCGGTCTGCCGATCGGCGTGACTGGGCCCGCGCGCGCGACTACCTCCGCGCTTCGCTGGAGCTTGAGCCGATCGCAGACATCAGCCGCGCCCTGAAGCGGGTCGAGGTTGCGGCTCACCACCCCGACGCATCATCGTTGAAGGTCGACCTCCGCCTCTATCTGGGGCAGGTGCTCGAACTTCCCGATCTGCCCTTCATGGACGCATCCCCCGGCATGGAGGAGATGAGCGACTCTGGGACAGATATCGATGAACTCTTCCCGCCCTCGGATGCTGCGCCGTTCGTGGTGTCGAACCCGTTCTCGGCCGAGGGGTTCGCCTCCGGGCGAGACTCGGCGACGCTGGTCCCCGGCGCGCTCGACGGTGACGACCTCCTCGCCACGCTGACTCCGACGCTGCCGCCGGGCGGAGGCTCCTCGAAGATTGCGACGCAGCTCGCCGCCATGCTCGAGGGTGGGCAGCCTCC
>JABMMX010000131.1 GCA_013205435.1 Deltaproteobacteria bacterium | reverse complement strand
GCGCGATAGCGCCGCAGCACTCTGGCGCGCCGCCTCGTAGCGGCCGCGAAAGAGAGCAAAGTCGACCGCCTCTTGCGGGCTCTCGAACCGCATGGGCTTGGACGCCGGAGAGGCACCAGGGCGACCCTGCGCCTTCTCCGTTGGCACCTCGCTACCCTCCGCCGCGACCTCAGGTGCAGGCCCATCGTGACGGCAACCCACCAGCAGCGAGGCCGCGAACAGCAGTCGCGACGCCACGCGCAGGCAGCTGCTAGCGGCCGGAGAGCTGCGCAATCTGGGCAGCGAGGTCTTCTCGCGTGAGCTGCAGCTCCTGCTTGAGCGTCTCTATCTGATGGAGTGTCTCTTCGAGCCGCCCGCGGAGCAGCGCGCCCTCTTTATCGGTCGCATCCATGCGCACGCCGAGGTCTGCGTTGTTCCGCCGCAGACTCGCCTCCGCCTCGCCGAGCATGGTCTGAATGGCGGCGACCTTTGACTCCGCCTCTTTGATCAGATCTGCTAGGCGGGTGCGCTCCGTCTCGAGCATGTTGGAGAGGTCGGTCTGCTTGGCTTCGATGATGGTGAAACGGGTCTCGAGCGCCTCCCCATCTCGCTGCAGGTAGCAGCCGGTCTGAACGACAAGGAGGAGCAGGGCAGAGGCAAGAAGGCGAACGCTTCGCATGGGAGGTCTCGAGGGGGCGGGGTGCTCAAACAAAAATGGCGCGGCCGCCACTGGCAAACCGCGCCGCAATCGCTCCCGAACGGAGTTAGCGAGGAGCGAACTCCACGCGGCGGTTGCGCGACCAAGCGTCGTCCGAGGTGCGGCTGTCGGCGGGGCGGGTCTCGCCGTAGGAGATCGCGCTGAGCCGGTTGGCAGCGGTGCCGTTGCTGGTCAGGTAGTTCTTGACCGCGCGGGAGCGACGCTCGCCGAGGGCTAGGTTGTACTCCTCGGTGCCGCGCTCGTCGCAGTGGCCTTCGAGGGCGACCGTCGCGCTGCTGTTGGCGATACAGAGCTTGTTGAAGGCCAGGTCGGTGCGGGCCGACTCGGTGAGGGTCGACTCGTCGAAGTCGAAGTAGACGGTGCGGAAGGCGCGGCCATCTTCGCAGTTGTCGTTGGTCGGCGCTGCAACGCGGGCCACGCACATGTTGGCTTCGCAGCGCGATTCGCCACCGCAGTCGGCATCGCTGTCGCAGCTGCCAGTAACCTTGCAGCGGTTGGCCCGGCACTCCTGCCCGAGGCCGCAGTCGCTGGTGCCGAGGCACTCGGGGCCACAGGCGTTACCGCGGCACTTGCCGGGCGAGGCGCACATCGCGTCGTCTTTGCACCAGCCGGGAATTGCGAAGCAGGCACCGCTCGAGCAGCGCTGGCCCTCACCGCACGAGGCATCGTCGCGGCAGGAGCGGCAGACGGTGTCCACGCAGTAGTTGGTGCCCTTTGCGTAGCCCGCGCAATGCGCGTCGGTCGCGCAGTTCGGGTAGCTCCGGCAGCCGCCGAGCAACACCAACGTAAGGGCCATGGTCGCCATCATCACAAACTGCATCATACGCTTCGTCATCGTCGGTTCTCCTTGAGGCGTCGCCTCGAGATTGATTGAGTCTCTTTGATTGTCGGTCTGAGCCCCCACCGAGGCCGGCGACCATGCGAACACTTCGAAACTATGCTGCTAACGGCCGCAGATCAACCTTCTTGGTGATCTGCCCGGTCGTTAGTTCTTTTTGGCCCCGCCGAGCTTGCTCTCGATCATCCGGATGAGCTCTTCCTCAGAGTGCGCGTCCGTCAACTTGACCCCATTGAGGTAGAGCGTCGGCGTGGCTTCGATGCCGGCCTGCTCGCCCTCTGCGCGGTCGTCGGCAACCATCTTCGCCAGGGCCGGGTCGGCAAGATCCGCCTTGAACTTCGTCATGTTCAACCCAGCCTCTTTGGCGAACCTGTCGAAGAGAGGCATCGGGTCTTCCGCCATTGTGAGCTCAGACTGGTGCGCGAAGAGGGCGTCGTGGAACTCCCAGTACCGCCCCTGCTTCTGCGCGGCCAGCGCGGCAAGAGAGGCACGGGGCGCGTTGCGATGGCTCCCGAGCGGGAACTGCTTGTGGACCACCCGGAGCTCCGATTTGCGGCTCGCGCTCACCTTGGCGACAATCTCCGCCATCGTCTTGCAGTGCGGGCACTCAAAATCGAAGAACTCAACGAGCGTCGCGGTTGCGGTCGCGCTCCCCTCTGAGGGCCGCCCTTCGAGCGAAAAGGTGTGAACCTTCCGCGCATTCGCAACACCCTGCTGTACCTTGTCCGTGATCTGCGCGTCGCTCGCCTTCTCCTTGATGGCGCGCATCATCAACTGACCCGACTCAACCGCCAAGCTGCAGGCCGTCTCCGGCTTCTGAAGGCAGTCGTCGAGGCTCGACACCTGCCCATCGCAGGGGCAGAGTTCAGCGGTAGCGAGCGCCACGAAGCGCTTCCGCTCCGCGCCCTCCAGAATCGCAAACGGGAGGCTCTGACCGTATCGCATCGCAGACGGTGAATCGGCCGCTGCCACGACCTCCGTTGCGCCGCTCCCAGCCGCCGGCTCAGCCTTCGCCGGGGCTACGGAGGCCGCCTGGGCCTCCTCGGTCTTTCCGCAGCCCGTCGTCAGACAGACCATCAACAACATCATCCAAACAGCCGACACTTTCATGGCGTTCCTGTCCTGCTTCGAGGTCTCGAGGCGCCTCCTTTGAGGGCAGGCGGCGCACTACCCTCCTAGTCACGGGCGAGCGGACAGGTCAACCTTTCGGCGCCTCGGTGCCATTCCCGCTTCTTGTCGAATCGCACGCGGATTGTTACCCAGAGTCCCCGCTTGTCTTCGATTCCGCCGCTCTCCGACAGGGTGTCTCCTATGAAGTCTTCCGCTGCCCTCCTCATGCTTGCCCTTGCCCTCTCGGCGGCAGGCTGTTCGTCCGACTCGACCGTCTCGTCTGCTGCCATCTCGGCCGCCTCCGTGGGCGACTCCTGCGCGGCCGACGCAGACTGTGGTGCTGGCGCCACCTGTCTGACCGCCGGTTTCCCCGGCGGCCTCTGCACCGCAGAGTGCTCCAGCACCGTCGCCTGTCCCGACGGCTCGCTCTGCGCCAGCCTCGCCTCCGACGCCAGCACCGCCTACTGCGCCGTCTCCTGCAACAGCAACGACGACTGCCGCAGCGGCTACGTCTGCAACAGCATCGGCGTCTGCAACCCGCCCGTTGGTGGCAGTTCCGGCAGCGGCTCTGATGCCGGCACCGACGGTTCGGGCGACACCAGCACCGATGTCACCCCGCCCTCCAGCCCCAACATCGGCGCTGCCTGTGCCACCGCTGCGGAGTGCGCCGCACCGGGCCGACTCGAGGCCCTCTGCCTCTCGGAGGCCAACGGCTTCCCCGCAGGAACCTGCTCCGCTGCCTGCGACACCGCTGGTGCCAACACCTGCGGCGACGGCGCTGCCTGCCTGCCGACCAGCGTCGGTGGCCGCTGCGTCTCGGCTTGCACTGCCGAAACCACATGCCGCACCGCCTACGAGTGCTGCAACTTCGGCGCAGGCGCTCTCTGCCTCCCCGACGGCCTCCTCGCCTCTTGCACCGCACCCGCGCCGACCCCTGTCGACAACCGGCCCGCGCCCGGCGAAATCGCTGCCTCCTGCGTCGACGATGCCGAGTGCACGGTTGGACCTGCTCCCGTCTGCTTCGCCCAGTTCGGCCCCGGCCTCTGCACCTCTGGCTGCGCGGACGACGCTGACTGCGGCGTCAACGGCGTCTGCGGCGACGTCGGTGGCGGTCAGACCTTCTGCTTCCGCAGCTGCACCGCCGAGACCGACTGTGCGGTTGATTTCGTCTGCTGCGATGTGGGCGGCGCGAGCGTCTGTCTTGACGGCGGCCTGTGCCGCTAAACCGCTGGTTTGCGCTGCTGGGTCAGAGTCTGGCGCTGCTAAACTGCCAGCCATCCTCTGAAGAGACGCTCCGCGCAAACCCCGCCACTGGCCAAGCGATGGTCGTGGCCCTCGAGGTATCGCAGGTGGCCCGCGCCACCGCTGAGTCGCTCGCCCTGTTTCCCGCGGCCGGCTGCAGGCCCTCCCTCGTCTGCGCCACCGGGCCAGCCACCATCACCACCACCGTCAACCTCCGGCGGCAGGAGCGGAGCGGTGCCCTCGAGACCGTGGAGCGGACCGTCTGGACGCGCGATGACCAGGGCAACCTCGGCCTCGCAGTGCAGCGGTCAACACCCGCCCCTGCCGGAGGACAGACAGCCCACGAGCTGCAGCTGCGCCGAATCGGAGACGACCGCTTTGGCGCCCTCGACGGTCGCTTCGTGCAGGCCACCGTGGCACCGCTGCTCGATGAGAGGCTCGCCGCAGACCCGCAGGCATCGCTCGACGCCCTCTTCGCGCTCGCCATGGCTGCAGACGGCGCGACACCGCTCTGCGCAGTCACGCCGCTCCACCTCCCAGGCCGGCTCCAAGCAGCCTCCGCGGAGCGCTTCGCCGACCGCCGCACCCTGCGGCTGACCGTCGAGCTGCCCTCCGCCAAGACGCTCGAACTCGAGGCGGAGGAGAAGGTCAGCTGCACCGCCGACGCAATCACCGCTCCTGAAGCTGCCGACGCGGCCGCCACATCCAACGCGTCGGCCGCGCTCGAGGCCTTTCTCACCGAAGGCCACGCCGCTGGCTGGCTCCTCCCCGCGCCCCCGCTTGAGGCGCCGCGCCGCTGATTCCGCCTTGATCTGCCTCCCGCTCTCTCACTACAACGCGCCATCCCAACTCTGAGGTTTCTCACATGGCTATCCTGACCCTCCAGCACTTCACTTCGCTCTCCGACCAGAACGCCGACCTCGTCGCGGTGGCAGTGGCCAAGCCGTTTGATGCAGCCCTCGCACTCCCCTTCTCGGCCGAGACCTCGGCGCGGCTGGTCGCAGAGGCAAGCCGGGTCGAGTTCGACGGCTCCCTCGGAAGCTCCGTCGCCGTCAGCGGCGGCGCCGACGCACCCTGGGTCGCCCTCGTCGGTGCTGGCTCCGACTCGCCCGCAAAGACCTTTCGCCGCGTCGGCAGCAAGGTTGTGAAGGTCGCACGAGAGCTCAAGGCCAAGCACGCCGCACTCGTCGGAACAGACGGTGAGTCTGCCCGCTTCGCCACCGAGGGAGCGATCCTCACCAGCTACCAGTTCCTCAATCACCGCACGGGCGCTGCCGCCAAGCCGGCCGAACCGAGCCTCTTCAGCATCATCGCCTCCGAGTCGGCGGCAGCCCATCTCATCCTCGGCAGAGAGCTCGCCGAGAGCATTGTCTTCGCCCGTGACCTCGCCAACGAGCACCCCGGAAAGTGCACGCCGCGCTGGCTCGGTGAGAAGGCCGAGGAGATCGCAGCACGCTACGGTTTCGAGGCCGTCATCAAGGGAGATCACGAGCTCGAACTCGAAGGGTTCCGGCTCATTCTTGCTGTCGGTCGAGGCTCGAACGAGCCCTCGCGGCTGATCCACCTCACCTACCGCGGCGAAGGCCCCATAGAGCGTCGCATCGCCCTTGTCGGCAAGGGTGTCACCTTCGACTCCGGCGGCTACTCGCTCAAGCCCGGCGACTCCATCGTCGGCATGCACCTCGACATGGGTGGAGCGGCCGCGGTGCTGGGCGCCGCAGAGGCCATCGGCCGCCTCCGGCCGAAGGGCATCGAGGTCCACTTCATCGTCCCCTCTGCCGAGAACATGGTGAGCGGCAACGCCTACCGCCTCAACGAGGTCTTCACCTCCTACGACGGCCAAACCGTCGAGATCCTCAACACCGATGCCGAAGGGCGCCTCATCCTCGCCGACGCGCTCGCCTACGCCCGCACCTTCGAGCCCGATGTCATCATCGACCTCGCAACCCTCACCGGTGCCTGCGTCGTGGCACTCGGTCTCGAGACGGCCGGCCTCTTCTCCAACACCGATGCCTTTGCCGACGAACTCCTGGCTGCGGCCGACGGCGCCGATGAGGCGCTCTGGCGGCTCCCGCTCGCCGAGCGGCTCGAAGAGGCACTCAAGTCCGATGTCGCCGACCTCAAGAACGTCGGTCCTCGCTGGGGCGGCGCCATCAGCGCGGCGCTCTTCCTCAAGCGCTTCGTTGGCACCACCAAGTGGGCCCACATCGACCTCGCCGGTCCCGCGATGGCCGAGCGTGAATGGGAGTACATCAACAAGGGCGGCACCGGCTTCGGCGTTGCGCTCCTTACCGAGTATCTGACCCGCTCGGAGCCCTAGCGCTCGGCTGCGATGCCGAGCACTTCGCCGAGCATGGCTGCCGCCTTGTCCCGTTCGCCGGCCCGGCTGAGAAAGGCTGCGCGGTAGACGGGCAGGAAGGCGCCAAGTGCCGCGTCTGTGCCGACACTCTTCTTGGCATCCTCGAGCACCTTCTCCCATCCGGCGATGCCGCTCGACTGGCGGTAGAGCGCGTTCAGCAGGCCGAAGGTCGCCGGCAGGTAGCTCTCGTCGCGGGTATGGGCCCGCTTGAAGGCGCTGAAGGCCCGCTCGTAGTCCTCGTTGAGGTAGGCAGACTGCCCCTCTGCAGTGTCGAGTGCAGCCGAGACCCGCTTGGCATCACCCTCACGAGGCGCCGCGGTCGTCTTGGCACCGAGCTCCTGCCAGAGCGTCAACCGCTCCTTCTGGGTCTGCCATTGTTGCAGCGAGAGTGCCGGCATGGAGCGTGCCTTTGCAGGTGCCAATAGCAACGCCTCGTCCAAGAGCGCAGCCCGCACCTTGTTGCGCAGGTCGGTGATCTCGGGGCGAGCAAAGCCAGCGCGGAGCAGCGACTGAAAGAGCGCGTGGGCACCGCCGCCCGAGACGGTCAGTGCAACACCGTCCTCCAGCTTTGCGAGCAGCGCTGTGCGGATGGTCTCCTGTGACTCCGGGCCCTTTGCGGGAGCCGCCGGATTCTTGCGCCCCTTGTTCGCCGAGTCGCGCTCCTGCGAGAGCTTGTCTTTGCGGTCGCGCGGAGGGGCGGTGAGCTCGGCACGATCTGCAAACCTGCCCAGGTAGATGTCGTAGTAGAAGACCGCGAGCTCGAAGTTGTTCGCCCAGTAAGCGCTCCGTCCGAGCGCGAGGTAGAGATCGCCGCGAGAGGGCTCCCGCTGCGCCGCCTCGACGAGGTAGGGAATCGCCTGCTCGTACTGCTCGGAATTGTAGAGCTCGCGGCCCCGCTGAAAGGGGTTTGCCTCGTCCGGGCCGACCTGGGCCGAGGCTGCAACGGGCAGCGAGAGCAGCCCGAAGACTGCGAGGGCGAGGAGGGTCGAAGTGGGGTTCCGCATCAGAGATCCAACGGTGGGCTGGTGGACTCTTCGTCCTCGGTCGCGCTGCTGGGGAGCAGACGGTTGAGCCAGGAGGTCAGGCCGGTCTGGTCGGGAAGGTTGAGGCCCACGCCGACGGTCATGCCGAACCAGGGCTGGCCGCCCTGCGAGAAGTTGCTGGCCAGCATCAGATCGCCCGTCGCGTAGACCAGCGAGTTGAAGTGGAATCGGGTGCCGCCGCGGACCTCGAGCGCGAAGGCGTCGTTGACGAACTCCACATTCTTGGTGTCGGAGATGGAGCCGACGAGGACGGCGTTGCGACCGAAGGCGAAGCCGCCGAGCACATGGGGCTCCCAGTACCGGTTGAGCAGGCGCCGGTAGCCGCCCTGCAGGAAGCGGATGCGCCACGAGCTGGTCTCTGTCGGGTCCACCCCTTCAAGCGTCTCCTTCTTAAGTTTGAAGGCGTCGATGCCGGCAGGAGCGCCTGCGAAAGCGACGGAGCCTCCAAGCGGCAGCAGCTCCCAGTTCCGCCAGGTGAAAAGAGGCTCGATGGCCAGCTCAAAGCCGTGCGAGACACCGCCATCCGTGCAGCCCGTCTCTGCGTTCTTGGTGGGGCAGTCTAGGATGCGGCCGTCGGCGCCCTCGCTGCCGAGCCAGTCGCTGGAGGAGACAAGATAGCCGGCACGGACCTGAAGGAGCAGCGGCGAGGCCATCAGCTGCGACCGCATGCGGGCATCGAGTGTGGCTTCGCTCTCAAAGAGTACCACCCGCATGTCGCGCTCTTCGCCGGCAACGACGTGCAGGTTGGCGATGAGCGGATTGAATCCGGGGGCGGCAACGGTGAGGCGGCGGTCGCCGGGCTCGAACCGTACCGGCTCGTTGATGGGGCGGGGCGTCGGGTCTTCATCGATGTAGACAGCGGCGCCCGGCGTCTCGGAGAAGACGGTGACGGCGGCGTAGCTTCGTGCAAGCGCCGCATCGAGCGAGATCCGGTCGCCGGCGCGGAGCTCAGCGCTCGTGTCGAAGGAGAAGTAGCCGTCGGCAGAGACCTGCAGTTTGTAGGCGCCGAGGGGGAGGAGCAGGTGGGCGGGGGTCTCGCCCCTGGCCTCTCCGTTGATGCTGACGGTAGCACCCGAGGGCGTGCTCGTGATGGTGAGCTCGCCCTTGGAGCCGGTGAGGTCGTTGGCAATGATGAAGAGCAGCTCTCGAAGGTCCTTACCCTCGAAACTCTGCGGGGCCTTGGTCTCGCCGGCGGGGTCGGCGACGGTCACCTCAGCGCGCCGGCAGCCATCCTTGACGGTGAAGTCGATGAGCGTGGAGGCCGCCATCGCGTCGACCACAGCCTCGGCCGGCGAGTCGCAGGTCGACAGTCCACCGAGGCAGCCGGGAAGCGGGAAGCCGCGCTCCACGAGCTCCTTTCCAATCCCCTTTACGCCCACGATGTGGCGGGCGTCAGGAGCCTTTTCAAGCACCTCTCCAAGGAGGGCTTCGACGCGTGCGCGGCTCGTGCTGCAGCCGTCGCCGATACGTGCGGTCCAAAAGAAAGTAGGTACCTCTTGGGAAGCAGCAGGCGCCGCAACTGCAAAGAGAACCAGACCGAGGAGGCAGCCCAAGGCCCAGCTGGGACCTCGCAGTGCCAGATGAGCCAACGGGCGTGCCATCATCGGGCTACCGCGTCTTCCGGCGGGCCCGCTTGCGCTCCTTGCGCCAACGGCCGGAGACAATCTCCTCAACATCGCCCTGGAAGGTGATCTTGCCTTCGCCGACTTCGCGGAGAGCGGTGACGCACTCCTTGTTCTCGGTCTCGACGAGGGGCTCAGCGTTGCGCTTGAGCTGGAGGGCCCGCTTGGTGGCGAGATGGATAAGGGCAAACCGGTTGGGAATGCGAACGAGGCAGTCCTCGACAGTAACGCGTGCCATGGGGCTGGTTCCTTGAACCTGAGCAGAAAGGGAGCGACATTGTGGCCCAAAGATAGGCGGGCTGTCAACCCTTAGGGGGCGATTGGACGGGGGCGGGAGGCCGCTCGCTGCTGCTTGACGGAGCGCCTCTGTCGGGCTAGAACCGCCCCCGAGTTGCGCCTGCGGGCACGGCTCTTAATGCAAGACGCTGTTTTCCAAAGAAAAACGCTCCTCCAACGGCCGTCGTGACGGCGCGGTCGGGGCGATCGACGAGGGCAGGAAGCGAATGGACCCACAAGTGTTGCTGAATGCGGCGCAGTCGCCGCCGGGAGTAGGATCGGCTCTGGCCGTTCACCCGATGGGGTTAGTGGATCTCGATCCCACGGCTCTGATCAACTTTGGGTTCTTTCTGGTCCTCATTGTCGTCTTGCAGAAGTTTCTGTTTGAGCCCTACCTCCGGGTTACGGAGCGTCGGGCCTCGCTGTCGGGCGGCGTTGCTGATGCAGCAGCGGCCCTGACCGCTGAGACGGCGGCGCTGACCAAGTCGTATGAGGAGGGTGTGGCTTCGGCACACCGTCAGGCTGGTCTCAAGCGGACCGAACTTCTGGGCGCGGCCCACGCCACCGAATCGCTTCTTCTCGATGGCGCTCGGGCCAAAGTCGCTGATAGCCTCGCGACGCGCCGTGCCGTCATCGGAGCGGACGCGGCGAAGGCCGAGGCAGAACTTCCCCTCCGTGCGAAGGCCCTGGCGGTCTCGATCACCCAGCGCTTGCTGTCATGAGGGCCGGAATGGCTTCAGTGTCTGATCGTCACAGCTTCTTGCTGACCAGCCTGCTCGCAGCGCTGCTCCTCCTGGTCGCGATGCCTGCTTTCGCAGCTGGCGGCGCGGAAGGAGCGCACGCCGGTCCGAACTGGGTTGAGCTCGGCGCTGCCATTGCCAACTTTGCGGTCTACCTCTGGCTGATCGTCCGCTTCGGTGCGCCCCCCCTCAAGGCCTTCTTTGAGGGCCGCCGAGCGAAGATTGCCAGTGCCATCGAAGAGGCGAAGGCTGCCGCGGAGCGTGCCGAATCGGCGCTGCGCGCCGCCAAGGAACAGCATGCGGGACTTGAGGCCGTCCGAGCCCGCATCCTGAGCGACTCGGAAGCAACCGCTGTAACAGATTCTGCCAAGGTTGTTGCCGCGGCAGAGCTCTCCGCAGCCAAGATGGTCATCGATGCAGCGCAGCTGCTCGAGCGGGAGGCCGCCGCTGCCGAAGCGTCGTACCGCCACCGTCTCGTCGAGGCTGCCATGGCGCAAGCCCGCGAGGAGCTCTCTCGTGGCCTCACTCCCGAGATCCAGCACCGGCTCATCGATGCCGGCATCGACCGGCTGTCGAAGCAGTCTGGCTCCGCTCACACCTCTCTCGCTTAGGTCAACATGGCAAAGTCCTCCACAGCCATCGCCTACGCCAAGGCGCTCCTCGAGATTGCCGTCGCGCAGGGCACGGTCGATCAGGCGCGCGGCGAAATGGAGCGGGTCGGAGCCTTGGCGAACGGCTCCTACGATCTCCGTCAGGTCTTCGGAAATCCGACGATCCGTGAGGAAGAGCGCCGCGCTGTCGTGCTTGATATGGCCGACGCCTTGAAGCTCTCCGTCACCACGAAAAACTTCCTGCTCATCCTGGCCGAGCGCCGCCGCCTCGCGCTCATCGGTGACATCGTCTCCGAGTTTCAGCACCAGCTGGATGTCCATACCGGTGGCGCCCGCGCGGAGGTCTTCTCGACCACCGAGCTCGGCGCCGTCCAGCTGGCCCGCATCAAAGATGCCCTCCAGAAGAGCACCGGCAAGAAGGTGGTCGTGGAGAGCATCGTCGACCCGACCCTGCTGGGCGGTCTCCGCATCCAGGTCGAGGGCAAGGTGCTCGACTCTACGCTCCTTCTTCAGCTTGAGGCGCTTCGCGGCCTCATTCTCACTGCAGCTTAATTCACACTTGATCAGCGCTCCGCGCGCACATTGAGGGAAACATGGATATCAACGTCGACGAGATCAGCCGCATCATCAAGAAGCGCATCGAGAATTACGACAGCCGGATCGAGGTGTCGGAGACCGGCACGGTCGTCTCGGTGGGTGACGGTATCGCGCGCGTCTACGGACTCGAGAAGGTGATGGCCGGCGAGCTGGTCGACCTTCCGGGCGACACGCGCGGCATGGTGCTCAACCTCGAAGAGGACAATGTCGGTATCGCGCTGCTCGGCAACGCGACCCACATCAAAGAGGGCGACATCGTGAAGCGGACGGGTCGCATCGTCGAGGTTCCGGTCGGTCCGGCGCTCGTCGGTCGCGTCGTCAACGCGCTCGGCCAGCCCATCGATGGCCGTGGCCCAATCGACCAGACGCACACGCGTCGCGTCGAGGTGAAGGCGCCTGGCATCATCGCCCGTAAGTCGGTCCATGAGCCCATGCAGACCGGCCTCAAGGCCATCGATGCGCTCGTTCCGATTGGCCGCGGCCAGCGCGAGCTCATCATCGGTGACCGTCAGACGGG
>JABMMX010000130.1 GCA_013205435.1 Deltaproteobacteria bacterium | reverse complement strand
GACTTCCTGCTCGAGGCCTCGGAGGGCGCCGACATGATGGGCGCCTTCGCCGTCACCGCAGGCCTCGGCGCTGAGGAGCTCGCTCGGCGCTTCGAAGCGTCGCACGACGACTACAACGCCATCCTTGTGAAGTCGCTCGCCGACCGGCTCGCCGAGGCCTTCGCGGAGTTCCTCCACAGGGAGGCGCGGCTGGCCTGGGGTTACGGTGCAGCGGAGCAGCTGACGGCCGACGACCTGATCCGCGAGCGCTACCGCGGCATCCGCCCCGCGCCCGGCTATCCAGCCTGCCCCGACCACACCGAGAAGCTCAAACTGTTCGATCTCATCGGTGCGCGCGAGCTCGGCCTCGAGCTCACCGTCAGCATGGCGATGACACCCGCAGCGGCCGTCTCGGGCTGGTATTTCGGCTCCGAGCGGGCCCGCTATTTCACCGTCGGGCCGCTCGGCCGCGACCAGGTGGTGAGCTACGCAGAGCGCAAGGGAATGGGAGTCCGTGAGGCGGAGCGCTGGCTCGCGCCCTACCTCCACTATGATGTCTGAGGCGATGGCCTCAGCGAGCCTATCTATCTTTGAAAGGAGAGTTCATGTCGGGTGTTCGCGCTGCGCTATTTTTGGATTTCGACAATATCTACACCGCCATCGCGCAGCATGGACAAGAGGCGGCAGAGGAGTTCGCGACCAACCCATGGCGCTGGTTCCGATGGCTCGAATCGGGTGACCCCGCGACCGGCGCGCCGACCGATCCTGCGACCCCGCGGCGCATCCTCAGCCGCAACTGCTACCTCAACCCGCGCGCCTTCGGGCGCTACCGCTCCGACTTCACGCGGGCCGGCTTTCGGGTCGTCGACTGCCCGCCGCTAACGCGGCAGCACAAGACCAGCACCGACATCCACATGGTCATGGATGTGCTCGACACGCTCGACCACAAGACCCACTTCGATGAGTTCATCCTGCTCTCGGGCGACGCCGATTTCACCCCGCTGCTGACACGGCTGCGGGCACACGATCGCCGCATCATCGTGCTCGCGGTCGGGCCCACCGCGGCGGCCTACCGGAGCGTGGTCGACACGCTCTGCAGCGAAGACGACTTCCTGCGCGCCGTGCAGCAGGGCGACGACGCAGCCCCGCGCGAAACGTCGATCCGCTACACGCCGCCGCGGGAGCTCTCGCGCATCGCACAGGTGGCACGGGCAAACCTCGAGCGGCAGTTCACGCGCGAGGTGCCGAGCGAGGCAGAGGCAGCCGAACCCGAGCAGATCTCGCTGCTCGCGCCGGCCTCCGAGCGCATCGACCCGGAGCTCCTGGCCCGCATGGCAGAAGACCTCGAGCGGGAGGCGGCGCTGGGGCCGGTTGCCGCGCGAGCGCTGCCGGCCATCTACCGCAAGTTCCCCGAGTTCCGCGACAGCCAAGACTGGCTCGGCCACTGGGGACTCCGCGCCCTCACCGCCAAGCTCGTGCAGCTCTGCGACCATCGCCTCCGGCTCGAAGGCGACGGCGAGCAGTGGTATGTGGAGCGCACCAACGATGCGCCGCTGCTGCAGCCGCTGGAGGTCGCCGCGAAGGCCCCCGCGACCGGCCCGAGCAAGGTGATCACCGTCATCACCTCCACGCCTGAGGAGCAGCTGGCAGGCCGTCTCCGCCTGTCCATCTCGCGCTCGCTCGAGACCTCACCGAAGGCGATCACGCTCGTCGCTGTCGCACAGGAGCTCCAGAAGCAGTTCGGCAGCGCCGCGCTCACCAACTGGGCCGGCTTCGGCAACTTCCGCGCCTTCCTCGAGGCCAACCTGCCGGAGGGCGCGGCGCTCGACCAGCTCTCCGCAACCGAGTGGGTGGTGCGCGACACGGCACGCCACCTCGCCGCGAACGATGTACGGCTGCAGCTGCCCGAGCCGCGCGTGATCGAGCGCATCTGCCGCATCACGGGCGTCCCGGCCCTCTCGCCCCACGCCTTCAAGGTGCTCTTCGAGGCGGCCGCATCCCACCTTGAGACGCACGACTTCGCCATGCTCGAGCTGATCCGCCACGTGCGCGAGTCGGCCGCCACAGCAGGCGTCGTGGTATCGCGCTCCAACGCCCAGTTCGTCATCAAGGGGCTGCCCGCGGCAGAGCTGACGGCGCTCAAGCAGTCAGGGCGCCTCACGGGCATCGCCATCGGCCAACTCTTTCGCGACCAGATCTCCAACCTCTGCGAAGACGCTGCGCTTCAGCTCTCGTCCGAAGAGTCGACCGCGATCGACGGCTGGGTGCTCGGCGCGATGGGCGAAGGGTCGTTGCCATAGGAAGAGGCAAGGTCGCGGTTCATGCCCGCCGCGTAGGAGGAGAGCGGCGAACGGAGCTTTTCGGCGAGCGGATTTGCGGCAGGCGTCGATGACGAGACCAGCAGCGATGAGAGGGGCTGCGTGGCGGCCTCTTCGGCGCGCATGGCCAGCAGCGCGGGGACAGCTGTCTCGGACCATCGGAGCGCCGCGATCCAGTCGCGGGCATCGATCTCGTAGTCCTCGAGATCGGGCAGGCACTCCAAGATGGCGGCGACCAGGTCGCTTCGTAGCGAGAGGGCCAGCGTCAGGTCCCACGGCACCGAGCCTTCGCAGGCCTCCAGCGTAGCCGTCAGCAGCGTCGTGGTGGGGAGGTGCGCCCAGACCGCGGCAGCAGCCGCAAAGGAGCCACGGAGACCCTCCGCATCGACCGAGCGCGGCGGCAGCTCCTCGGTGGCATCGAGCAGGTCGTAGAGGCGGGGCGGCTGACCATCTTTGGGAAGCCGTGTCAGCTCCACGAGCCACTCCATCGGCTGCTCGATCCGCAGCGCCGCGGCCGCCATGAGCGACGGCTCCACGATCCAGTCCGAGGGGCTCAGCAGCGCGACGAGCAACGCCTCGTCATCGGCCACCAGCTGGTCCATGCGCAGGTAGCGCCAGCGCTCGTCTGCAGGCGTACCCACGGGCAGATCTTCGAAGAGCCACCGCTCGAGCGAGGGTGGCACCGGCTCCTCGCCGAAGATGAGGCCAACCAATCTGCCGCGGAGCGCAGGAACCCATGTCGCGACGATGGGGAGCGCAGCCCGCTCCGACAGCCGCTCCTGCTCCAGCGTTGCGCGCCAGCACCAGGGGAGCGAGGCCTCATCCAGCATCGCCACACAGCGATCGCGAAGCACAGGATGGAGCGCGGTGAGCGCGACCCGGAGCGCCACGGCGGACTCCAGATCGGAGGCGCGGGTCAGCGCCCAGGCAGCCGAGCTCTGTTGTGAGGAGGCGGCCGCAAGCAGGAGCATTTGCGGCAGATGCACCGGGCCGGGCAGCTCTGAGGGCGCGACCACGCCGAGCGGAATGAGGAGCCGCTGCCAGCGGCGCCAGAGGCGGGCGGGCGGCGATGGCCAGAGGCGATCGAGCTGCACAACAGCCGCCCGCTCAGCAGCGTTGAGCTCCGGCCCGAGCGCCAGCCGCTGCTCCTGCTGGTGACGCGAGAAGTCGCTGCTGGCTGCATCGAACGCGGCCTGCAATTGGGCCACAGCAGCCAGGGTCTCCGGCTGCTCTGCCAACTCTCGGAGCGGGTAGGGGATCGCCTGTGGGTTCAGTTCGCTCGACATCGCCACGGTTTCGCCTAAGTTGCTCCAACTCGCCCCGATGCACTAGGCGCAGCGGCAGGAGAAAGCCTCCTATTGCATCGCCCTCTCGATGGCCAGCGACCCGCTCCCACCCTCATGATCCGACTCACCGTCATCAGCGGCCCCGACGCCGGCAAAAAAGCCACCTTCACGGCCAAGAAGGTGTTGCTCGGGCGTGGGCCGAACAATGACTTTTCGCTCCGAGACGGTCTCGTCAGCCAGAACCATGCCGACATCCGCTGGGAGGCCGGCGCCTGTCTCTTCCGCGACCTCAAGAGCCGGCACGGCTCGCTCATCCGGTTGCAGGGCAACACGCTCAACATCCACGACCGCGACACTGCAAAAGAGATGGCCCTCCCGGAGCAGTGTCACATCATCCTCGGCGAGACGCTCATCTCTGTCGAGGCCAGAGAGTCCACGCGGCCGCAGAGCAGCCTCATCACCGTGCCGCCGACCGAACTCAGCGAGGTCACCGGCGTGAACGAGCGGGTCGTGAAGCGGGGAACGGAGAGCCTCGACGCTGTGACCCGCCGCCTCGTCATGCGCGACCCGCGGCTCGTCTCCATCTTCAAGCTGGCGCGGAGCCTCAACGCGGTCACCGACCTCGACGAGATCCTGCCGCTCATCGCCGAGACCACCTTCGAGGCCTTCCCGGCCGCAAACTTCTTTGCGGTAACCATCCCGACCGAGAACCCCGCCTCCGACGAACTCATGCGGCCGCTCATCCTCCGGGAGCGCGGAAAGGCTCCGTCGGAGGAGCAGCCGCCGCTCCTCTCTCAGTCCATCCTCAAGCAGGTCTACGAGACGCAGGAGGCCGTGCTCTTCGTGCGCGACACCTCGAGCTTTGTGCCCACAGAGTCGATGATCAACGCCCGCATCACTGCCTGCGTTGCCGCGCCGCTCGTAGGGCAGCGCAAGCTTCTCGGCGTGATGCAGGCCGATACGCGCGGGCTCGGCGGCCTCTTCGGCCCCGACGACCTCGACCTCTTCACGGTCCTCGCCTCCTACACCGCCTTCGCCATCGAGCGGGTCAACCTCACCCGCAACATCTACGAGATGTTCGAGGGCGTCGTGAAGCTCTCGGTGCGTGCCATCGAAGCCCGTGACCCCACCACCTCGGGCCACTCCGAGCGGGTCGCCGACTACACCACCCGCCTCGCGCTGCTCGCCAACAACGAGACGGCCGGCAAGCTCGCCAAGATCACCTTCTCCCGCGAGGAGATGACCGAGCTCCGCTACGGCGCCCTGCTCCACGACTTCGGAAAAATCGGCGTCCGCGAGTGTGTGCTCATGAAGGGCACCCGCCTCCGCGAAGAGCACCTCGCGACGGTCCGTGAGCGGTTCGAGACGGCCCGCTCCAACGCCCACAACGACGCCTTCCGCGTCGCGCTCGACCGCGGCACCCAGCTCAGCTGGGAGATCCGCGAGGTGCGCGACTATGCCGCCCGCATCGCCAAGCGGCGCATCGACGAGATCGACGAGGCCGAGCAGGTCATCATCGACAACCAGTATGGCCGCCGCCTCAACGAAGCGACCATCGCCCGCATCAAAAAAATCGGCGAGATGAGCTTCTGCGACAGCACCGGCAGGTTCCGCACGCTGCTCTCGCCGGAGGAGCTCGAAGACATGCTCATCATGCAGGGCACCCTCAACAAGAGCGAGTGGGTCGACATGCGTTCGCACGCCCGTCGGTCCCGCGAGTTCCTCTCGCAGATCCCCTGGAGCGACGACCTCGCCGAGATCCCGAACATCGCCGGTTGGCACCACGAGAAGCTCGACGGCTCCGGCTACCCCGATGGCCTCTCCGGCGACCAGATCCCCGTCACCGTCCGCATGCTGACCGTCGCCGACATCTTCGACGCGATGACCGCCGCCGACCGCCCCTACCGCAAGGCCGCCACGGTGGAGCGGGCCATGCAGGTGCTCCAGGAGGAGGCCGACGCCGGCCTGCTCGACAACGACCTCGTGAAGGCTTTCGGAGAGGGCGTTGTGCCGGTGCTGGTCCGCGAGGGCCGGCTGCCCGAGGCCTGATGACCCTCCCTTCGGCAGGCCGGCTGCTGCTCTCCGCGCTGCTGCTCTCCGCCTGTAGCGCGAAACTCCCCGCCGAGCTGCTGACCGAGGTCAACCAGCGGGTGGAGAGGGTCGACCGGGCAGGTCAGGCGCTCGCCATCGGAGCGGCCCGACTCCCCAGCCGCGCCCTCACCGCCGACGACATGGCGGAGGTCCGCGCCCTCCTCGATACCTACCTCCGCGAGAGCGACCCGCTCAACGCCAGCATCCGGAAACTGGCCGACGCGGAGCCCGCCCTCGATAGCCACATCCGCACCGTCTTCCGCCCTGCAGCCGAGAGCGCGCTCTCCATCTGCCAGGAGGCCTCCGACAGCGCCGCGAGCGCCTCCAGCACCTCCGACGACATGGCCAAGGCTATCGCCCGCATCACCGCCTGTGTAGAGCGATACTCGGCTGCTGTGACCGCCGTTTCGGTCGAAGTCGGCCGCGTCGCCCACTGATCGAACCCCCTCTCCGGGCTCACCATGAAGACCTTTGTTGATAGCCCCGCGGTGGTCGTGGCAGGCATGCCTGTAGGCCCCTTCGCGATGAACCAGTATCTGGTCGGCTGCACCGTCACGGGCACCGCCGCCATCATCGACGCCGGCGCATCGCCAGACCCCTTCATCGCCTTCGCAGAAGCACGCGGGCTGCGCATCGAGGCCATCTTCCAGACCCATGCCCACATCGACCATGTCGCAGGGCTGGCAGCAACCCGCGCAAGGCTCGCTGCGCCCATCCATCTCCACCCCGCAGACGCCCCGCTCTACGCCAACTGCTCTGCGCAGGGCGCCATGATGGGCTTCCCCTGCCCGCCGCCGCCGCCCGTCGACGCCTCACTCGCCGACGGCCAGGTGCTCGCGCTCGGCAACCTCCGCTTCGAGGTCCTCCATACGCCCGGACACGCGCCCGGCCATGTGGTCCTCTGGGAGCGCGGACAGCAGCTCGCCTTCGTGGGCGACCTCATCTTCTTCGACTCGATTGGCCGCACCGACCTTCCCCTCTGCGACGGCGAGCAGATGGAGCGGAGCCTCGGAAAGCTCGCGGCCACGCTGCCCGATGAGACCCGCCTCTTCCCCGGCCACATGCAAGCCACAACGATGGGACGCGAGCGGAGCCACAACCCCTTCCTCAAGATGATGGGGCTGGCGTGAACCGCGGCGCCTACATTGCCGTTGCAGGCAACATCGGCGTGGGGAAGAGCTCCTTCGTGAACTACATCTCGCAGCGTTACGGGGTGGAGCCCTTCTTCGAGCCCAACGACGAGAACCCCTTTCTCGCAGACTTCTACGAAGAGATGCCTCGCTGGAGCTTCCACAGCCAGATCTACTTTCTGGCCAGCAAGATCAGGCTCCACCGGCAGCTCGCCGCCCACCCCGGCCATGTCATCCAGGACCGCACCATCTGGGAAGATGCCGAGATCTTCGCAGAGAACCTGGCCCGCAACGGCACCATGTCGAAGCGCGAGGCAGAGACCTACCGGATGCTCTTCGATTCGGTGCGTGCGGAACTACGGCCCCCCGACCTGATGATCTACCTGCGCGGCTCCACCAAGACGCTCCGCAAGCGCATCGCCAAGCGGGGCCGGGACATGGAGCAGGAGATCCCGCTCGCCTACCTCAAGGGGCTGCAGACCCTCTACGACGGCTGGATGGAGCGCTACACACTGTCGCCCGTTGTCACCCTCGAGCTTGATGACTTCGACCCCGTCACAGACCTCCTCGACAGCATGGAGATCTTCGACCTTCTGGAGCACCACCTTGGGCTGGGCTGACCGCACCGTACGCGCCCTCCTCGTCGCGCTGCTGGCGGCAACAGCCGGCTGTGGCAGCGAGCCGGAGATCGACGAGTCGAGGCTCCCGCTCCGACCGCTCCTCTACACCGAGTCGCAGGGCGAAGGGCTGCCGCGCCCCGATGAACTCGAGGAATGGACCCGCTCCGGCATCGACCCCGTTGCCTGGCAGAGCGGCGCAACCGAGGTCGAAGCCCCCGGAGAGTTCGCGCCCGCAACCTCGCCCCAAGCGCTCCTCTCCGCCACCTACCGCGCCTTCGTCGCCGGCAAGAGCGATCCCATCGATGCGCTCACCTTCGAGCCCGCAACCTTCGGCGAAATCACAGGCAGCGGCGCAACGGCCGCACGCGACAAGACCGCGGCGCTGCGAGCAGCGCTCCAAGCGCTGGCCGCTGGCACCTTCGGCACCCCACGCGCCTCCTTCGCACGCGAAGGCGGCCTCGGAGCGCAGCTCGTCACCACCACCGTGACGCTCGGCAGCCCCCACCTGCTCGACGGCTCCGTGCCAAAGGAAGACCAGAAGCCCGAGATGCTCTGGAACAGCAGCCTGCAGCTCCGGTGGTCGGGCACACAGGTCTCCTTCACGCTCCACTTCCCCAAGATCGCGCGCGACAAGAACTCCGACTGGCGGCTCCTCGCAGCGCCCACCGTCGACGCGAACTTCCTCGCCTTCCGCGCCGCAGGCCTCGACCTCAACCCCGCCCTCATGGGCCGTGAGCATGCCTCCTTCCCCCTCTCGGTCGGCAACTTCTGGCACTACCGCGTCACCACGCCCGGACGGAAACCTAATACCGGCGCGCAGGGCCTCGAACTCCCACTCGAAGATTTCCGCGACGAGGTTGAGGAGATCGACGACTACGACAGCTACCGCGTCGTCCGACTCCTCCGCACCCCGGACAACCCCGCCGAGTCCACCAGCCGGTTCGCCTGGCTGGTCACCCCCCTGCTGGTCTATCGCTGCGACCGCGAGTGCCAGACCCGCGCGGAAGATGCACGCTGGCTCCTGGCCTGGATGCGGCGCGAATCACCCGACCTCGTCCTGCCCGCCGCGCTCGACGCCCGCTGGGGGCCCGGCGGTCGAGAGGCCGAAACCTCCGTCGTGCGCATCTCCCGCGATGCCGTTCCTATGACGCTGCCGGCCGGCAACTACCCAGAGAGCTTTGAGCTCCTCCGCAACCTCTCCGCCGGCAAGCAGAGCCTCTACTTTGTCCCCTCCGTCGGCATCATTGCGCGCCGGCTCGTGGGGCGCGGCGAGACCCGCCTCGAAGAGCTGACCAGCATCCGCATCATGCCCTGATCGGAGGCATCCAACCCTCATGCCGCTCTCCGAAGAACTCGACGCCAAAATCAGAGCGCTACCGCGCAAGCCCGGCGTCTACATCATGCGCGACCATGAGGGGCGCATCATCTACATCGGCAAGGCGACCGAGCTCCGCACCCGCGTCCGCAGCTACTTCACGGGCCACGACACCCGGAACTTCGTCCAGCACCTCGACGACCTCCTCGGCGATCTCGAGATCATCATCACCTTCAATCCCAAGGAGGCGCAGATCCTTGAGAACACGCTGATCAAGAAGCACAAACCGCGCTTCAACATCATGCTCCGCGACGACAAGACCTACCTGTCGCTCCGCATCAACACCGCCCACCAGTGGCCACGCCTCGACGTCGTGCGACGCCCCGCAAAAGACGGCTCGCTCTACTTCGGCCCCTACCACTCCTCGTCGTCGGCCCGCGAGATGCTCCAGCTGGTCAACCGCCACTTCCAGCTCCGCACCTGTCGCGACACCGTCCTCTACAACCGCGCCAGGCCCTGCCTCCAGTACCAGATCAAGCGCTGCCCCGGCCCCTGCGTCTTTCCCATCAGCCGCGACGACTACATGGCCGACGTCAAAGCCGCCGCCATGTTTCTCGGCGGGCGCAACGACGACCTCATCGGCATCCTCGAAGAGCGGATGATGGCCGCCGCCGAACGCTACGAATACGAGTCCGCCGCACAGATCCGAGACCAGCTCGAGGCAGTGCGCACCTCGCTCACCAAGCAGCGTGCCGTCGTCAGCAACCTCGTCGACCGCGACGTCATCGGCGTCTACCGCGAGGGCGACTCGGTCGCCATCTCGGTGCTCCACATCCGAGGCGGCGCCATGCAAGACCTGCGCGGCTACACCTTCGAAAACCAGATCTTCCCCACCGCCTCGCTGCTCGAGGACTTCATCGCGCAGCTCTATGCGCTCGACTCCGCAGAGCCCCCAGCCGAGGTCGTGGTCCCCGAAGATATCGACGCCGAGGAGGAGCTCCAGGAGCTGCTCTCCGAGCGCCGCGGCACGCGCTGCCTCATCATCACACCCAAGCGCGGAGACCGGGTCGCCCTGCTCGAACTCGCCGCCGAAAACGCCCGCCAGCTCTTCGCCGAACGGCTCACCTCACGCGAGCGCAGCGCCTCGCTCCTCGCCCGCCTCAAAGACAAACTCCACCTCGACATCTACCCGCGGCGCATGGAGTGTTTCGACATCTCCAACTTCCAGGGCACCCAGGTGGTCGCCTCGCAGGTCGTCTTCGAAGACGGCGTCGCAAAGAAGTCCGACTACAAGCGCTACCGCATCAAGACCGTCGATGGGCAGGACGACTTCGCCTCCATGTTCGAGGTGCTCCGCCGCCGCGCCAAGCGGGCCAAAGATGGCACCGACCCCATGCCCGACCTCATCGTCATCGACGGCGGCAAAGGGCAGCTCGGCATGGCCGTCGCGGCCCTCTCCGACCTCGGCCTCAAGGACCAGGCCATCGTCTCGCTCGCCAAGAGCCGGATCACCGGCGTTGAGCCGGCCAGCGACAGCACCACACGCAGCCCCGAGCGCGTCTTCCGGCCCGGCCAGAAGAACCCCATCATCCTCCGCGCAAACAGCGACGAGTGCCTCCTGCTCGAGCGCATCCGCGACGAGGCGCACCGCTTCGCCATCACCTTCCACCGCGAGCTCCGCAACCGCGAGACCATCTTCTCCGCCGTCGACGGCATCTCCGGCGTCGGCAAGGAGCGCGGCCGCCTTCTGCTCCGCCACTTCGGCAGCGCCCGCAAGGTCAAGCAGGCCACGCTGCGAGAGCTCGAGGCCGTCCCAGGGCTGCCGCGTGGCGTGGCCGCCGCCATCTTCGGCACCTTCCACACCGACGCCGTCGACCCACCTCCGGCCGACGACTAGCCCTCAGGCAAAGGTCAACTTCAGCATCCAGACGTTGAGCGCCACGATCACGCCCGCCACAAGCCAGGCAAGCGCCGACACCCAGCGCGAAATCACCAGCTCGCCCATCTTCGCCCGGCTGCTCACAAACATCACCAGCGGGATGACCGCGAAGGGCAGCTGCAGGCTCAGAATGACCTGGCTGAAGACCAGCAGCTTCGCCGTCCCCGCGTTGCCATAGAGCGAAGCGACGATCACCGCCGGCACGATCGCCACGCCGCGCGTCACCAGCCGCCGCACCCAGGGCTTGAGCCGCAGGTCGAGGAACCCCTCCATCACAATCTGCCCCGCCATCGTCCCCGTGATCGTCGAGTTCTGCCCCGCCGCCAGCAGCG